>URWC01000113.1 GCA_900551555.1 uncultured Collinsella sp.
GGCGGGTATGCGGCGGATTTCATTGCCTGTCATGGTAGCGCATGGAGAGGACTCCGGCTCAAGAGCAAACCCAGCCCCGCAAAAAACGCCAGACGAAGATGCGTTCCGCCCTACCCCGCTACGCGCACGCTGGGGCACAAATCTGCCAGCGGACACTCGTCACACTTGGGTTTGCGGGCGTCGCAGATCTCGCGACCGAAGGTGATCCACTGATGGTTGACCGACTCCCAATACTCGTGCGGCAAAATCTTGAGCAGATCCTGCTCGGTCTTGAGCGGCTCCTTGGCATGTGTCTTGGGACTCAACATCAGGCGATGCGCAATGCGGTTGACGTGCGTGTCCACCGCAATGCCCTCCACGATGCCATACCCCACGTTGAGCACGATGTTCGCCGTCTTGCGTCCCACGCCCGGCAGCTTCACGAGTTCCTTCATGTCGGCCGGCACCTCGCCGCCATAGTCGGCGACGATCATCTGCGCGGCCTCCACGGCGTGCTTGGCCTTGCTCTTATAAAAGCCGAGTGACTTGATGGTGTCTGCCACGTCAGCCACACTCGCCCCGGCCATGGCCTCGGGCGTGGGCCACTGGGCAAACAGCTTCGGCGTCACCTTGTTGACCTGCGCGTCGGTCGTTTGCGCCGAGAGCAACACCGCGATCAGCAGGCGGAAGGGATTCTCGTGGTCCAAAAAGCACTCGACCGGGCCATAGCGACGGTTGAGGCGCTCACACACCTCAACGGCGCGCTCGCGTTTGGCGGCATTGGTCTCGCGTGGCATAACGACTCCTCGGCTCAACGGCACAATAAACTTATGGGCACAATTGTCCCACGTCCGAGACGCTTACGCCTCCAAGAATGCGCCGGTCTGACGGCTCCACAGGCTCGCGTACTCGCCACCCGCCTCGACGAGCTGCGTATGCGCGCCGTCCTCGACAATCTCGCCATCGGCCAGCACCACAATGCGGTCAAGCGCCGCCACGGTGGACAGGCGGTGCGCCACCACAATGGAGGTGCGGCCGCGCATCAGATTCTCGAGCGCCTCCTGCACCAACGCCTCGGACTCGCTGTCCAAGGCAGACGTCGCCTCGTCGAGCACCAGAATCGGCGCGTCGGTTAGGATGGCGCGGGCGATAGCCACGCGCTGACGCTGACCGCCAGAGAGCTTGACGCCGCGCTCGCCCACCATAGTGTCAAAGCCACGGGGCAAGCGGTCGATAAACTCGGTCGCATTAGCCAAGCGAGCCGCCTCGCGAATCTGCTCATCAGTGGCGTTGGGACGACCGTAGGCAATGTTTTCGCGAATGGAGCGGTGGAACAGCAGCGCCTCCTGCGGCACGTAGGCAACCTGACGGCGCAGGCTCTGCTGCGTGCAGCGCGAGACATCCTGGCCGTCCACGAGCACGCGGCCGCCCTGTACATCGTCCAGGCGCAACAACAACTTGGTGAGCGTCGTCTTGCCCGAGCCCGATTTGCCCACCAGGCCCACGCGCTGGCCCGCCGCCACATGAAGTGTCAGGTCATCGAACACGCTCTCGCCCGCCGCAGCGTCACGGTACGCAAAGCTCAGCTGCTCAAAATCAATCGCGCCCTCGGTCACTTTGAGCTCGGGGGCGTCCGGGTCATCTGCCACCAAACGTGGCTCGTCCAGCACGCGCGTCATCTCGGCCGCATCGCCGAGCGCGCGGTTGATGCGCTGCATCATGGAGCTTACGTAGTTCAGGCGCATGGTGAGGTTATAGGTGTAGGTAAAGATCATGACGAGCGAGCCGGCCGAGATGCCAAACCACGCGTTGCCGCCCGCCACGAATACGCTCACCACGGCCATGGTGATGACGATAAGACCCGAGGTCGTAAAGTTGCGCTGCATCATGGCGTGCATCGAGACCGTCTCGGCATCGCGCGCGGCACGATCAGCGGCGTCGAACAGATCACGTTCAAAGTCCTCGCGCCCGCAGGTCTTGACGGCCAAGATGTTCGTGACCGCGTCGGAGAGCACGCCCGAGAGCTTGTTCTGCGCGGCGGACGTCGCGGCCGAAAGCGGCATGATGCGCTTGTACATAAGCCAGACAAACGCGATGTAGACGGCCATGATGCACACCAGGATCACGGTAAACGTCGGCACCACCGGGGCGAGCGCCGCCACCGTGCAGATGACCGAGGTGATGGTGGGGATGAGCGAATACACCGTCACGTCGACCAGCCCCGTATAGCCGCTCATAAAACGGCTCGTCTGGCTCACGAGCGATCCGCCAAAGCGGCTGGTGTGAAATGTCATGGATTGATTGGAGAGCGTGTCGAAGCACAGGCGCGCCAGGTGATAGTTGCCCGCAATCTCGAGCTTGTAGACGGTGTAGTCCTGCAGCTTGGAGAGGATTTGGCCCACCAGGTTAACGAGTACGAGCGCCAGGATATAGGGGCCGAAGACCTCAAACACCTGATCACCCGCCACGGGACCGGCTTGAACGCGGTCGACAATGAGGGCCATCACATAGGTATTGGCAAACGTCAGCAAAAAGATGTAGCCCGCCGACGAGAACACCGAGAGAAAGACAATCAGCGGCTGCGTGCGCGTGACACCCCAAAACCGCTGCAGCGTGCGGCGCACGGTGGAGCGTTTCAGCGGACTGGTGTTTCTCTGAGACATGGGCTTCCTTTCGCGTCTGATAGGGCGAAACGCCATTGTTGCACACTAAAGCGCACTTCAGGCAAGCGCGATGTGAAAGGCAGCGGGGTGCCCGCGTTTGCGCCGGTGCCCCGCTGCCTTGTTGCAATTAGTCCTCGTCTTCTTGGTCTGTGGAAAGGCCCGCGGGCGTGAGTCCCAAGATCTCATCGGCTTGGTCGGCGTCTTCCAGCGCGTCGATATCCTTGAGTTTGCGCTCCATGACGTTGGTGCGCGTGGTGATAATGCCCTCGACCGTTTTACCCGCGGTCTCGATCTGCTGCTGGGCGCGGCGCAGCGCCTTTTGATAGCGCGGCAGCTCGGCCTTGACGGCGGAGAGCACTCGCAGTACATCGTCGGTGCGTTTTTGCAGCCTAAACGTCTGGTAGCTCATCTGCAGGCTGTTGAGAATGGCCGCCATGGTGCTGGGGCCGGCAACGTTGACGTGATAGTCGCGGCCCAGGATCTCGATAAGCCCGGAGCGGCTGACGACCTCGGCGTACAGCCCTTCAAACGGCACGAACATGATGCCAAAGTTGGTCGTTGCCGGCACACTCAGGTACTTTTCGCAAATGTCCTTGGCCTCGCGCTTCACCATGGCGTCAAGCGTCTTGCGCGCGGTGGCCACAGCTTCGGCATCACCCGACTCTTGCGCGTCGAGCAGGTGCTCGTACGCGTCGCCCGGAAACTTGGAGTCGATCGGCAGCAGCACGGGGTCGCCCTCGTCCACCGGCAGCTTGACGGCAAACTCAACCCGCTCCGAGGCACCAGGCTTGGTGGCGACGTTTTCCAGATACTGATCGGGTGTGAGGATATCCGCCAGAATCGCGCCCAGCTGCACCTCGCCCAAAATGCCGCGCGCTTTTACATTGCCCAGCACGCGTTTGAGGTCGCCCACGCCGGTGGCGATGGATTGCATGTCGCCCAAACCCTTGTACACAGCCTCGAGCTGGTCGCTCACCTGCTTAAACGATGCCGACAGGCGATCGTTGAGCGTGCGGGAGAGCTTCTCGTCCACCGTCGCACGCATCTGATCGAGCTGCACGTTGTTGTCCTTGCGGATAGCGCCCAGCTGGGCATCGACCGTTTCGCGCACTTTGTCCAGACGGTGTTCAATGCCTTCGCGGTTGGCGCCCAGCTGCTGGGCCGTCTCGCGACGCAGGTCGTCCATGCGGTCACCGGCCTGCGAGAACTCGCGCGCAATGGTCAGGTAGCGTTGCTGCTCCACGGCCGCATCGGTTGTCTGCTGCTGCGCGATGGCATTTGCCGTGCGGCGGGTTTCTGCCAACGCGACGTTGAGGGCATCGAGCGTGCTGTTGGCCTGCTCGAGCGCAGCCAGCATCTCTGCCCCGTTATCGCCGCGCTCCCGCAGCTCGGCGCGAAGGCCCTTAAGCTGCAGGGCACAAGCCACAGCAACCCCCACCGCCACCAAGGCGATCACAACAAGCACAATATCAATAGCAGACATAAACTCCGCCCAACAAACCCAATCGAGCACCAATCAAAACCGCGATCAATCTTACCCCGCCATACGCACCGGGCGCCCGGCCCCTTCTTGGGCGCCCCTCTCCTCCGCATATTCCATAATGCGGCGCGCCGTCTCCCTGCTCACCTTTGAGTCATCACCGGCTAAATATGCGTACACGTTTCCCTTATTCAGATTCAAATCGCGGCAGAGACCGTAGCGCGTTACACCCGATTCCTCTAGCGCTCCCAACGTTCTTTTTCGCATCAGGGCGTTGATTCTTCTGTCCGCCACTGGCTTTTCCTTCACCGCTCTATACGCACGCCAAACGTTGGCATAACGATTAGGGAGCTCACTTTTGGCGCATAGAGACGCCATGCTACCCGCTTGACCGTACAAGGATAAAACGTCTCGGTAATCCCGTTCCATCCACGAGCCCTCGGATAAACCCAGAACGTATTCGGCTTTTCCTTGCGCCAAAGCGAGCAAAAACAGAGGCTCCGCCACGCGCGGCGCATCCGTCATCGCCTGCTCAACCAATTTTCTAAAACTCAGCGACTGCTGTCCGGATAGCTCTCGGCAATAGCCTTTTAAGAATCCCTCAAAGGTCAGATTCAACCGAGCACCTCCATTCATTTGGTATTATTATTCATCATCAATAATACTATTCAGTCGCACGACAGGACCCGCAGGATGCAAGAATTCTACTCGTGGCGATAATCCCTACTCCCTAGAAGTCCTAAAGTGACAAACGCTAACTCTCCCAGCCGGCGCAGATGGTTGTTGCGACATCGCCTAGGCGCTGGCCGAGAGCTGCCAAGTGCTCAAGCACCTCGCTGGGCGAGGCGCCGTTGAGAATGCATGTGAGGGCATATGAGGCTAAGAAGATTGCCGCGAGCCCCAACGGGATCAGCACGATCATCGCCAGCGTGCGCAGGCGCTGGACCCAGCGACGGCGACGCGCACGACGCTTGTCGAACGCAAGCTCCTGCGCATATGAATCTTGCTGTACGGAATAGGCTCCTGGGTCTACCTCACCCGCAGACGATACCGCGGGCGCGGCGTTTTGCGTAGAAGACTGGCAAGCCGCCCCTTGCATTTGCATCTCCATAAGCCGTTGCTGCTGGCGCAACATGCGCTCGGCTTGTTGCTGCGGGGTCTCAAGAAACAGGTCCATGTTGGCCTCCTCAATCGGAGCATTCGACGCTTGCGCCCAGCATCCCGCACCATCGCGGCCGCAGCAACGAAATCCGTGGCAATAGCCGCAAAGATTCTTTGGTCAGAAAACTGTCGAAAAGCTCAACAACTCCCCTACCAGCACTTTCTTTGAGCTTTTTTCGCCAGCAATCTTTTGGACTTCCGCCTTTACGCCAACTGACCAAAATCTAACCAAAAGCTTGACGAAAAATGTGGAAACAGGGACCCATACAAAAACGTGCCGCCCCAAAAGGGGCGGCACGCAAACTTCTAATCAGCCTTACATGCCCGCGAGACCTCGGACGGCGGTGGCGCATATAAACGCCAAGGCTAAAATCACGAGCGAGCCCGCGATGTCTGCCAGTACGCCCATTGCACGGCGCTCAAACAACCAGCTCTCAAAGTGCGGGGCGACGTTGCGCCAAACACGCCACAGCAAGATGCCCATACCGATGACGCCCGGGATATTGAGCAGTAGGATCTCGGAGCACAAAAGACCGATCAGGTTACCGGCGGCAAAGCCCGCATCACCCTCGCAGTATTTGCGGTAGACCATATACAGCATGTACGCCACAAACGGCTGCAAGCACGCAGAAATAAACGAGACCACCATCGAGGGGTCCTGCGAAAAGACCTCGGTGAGTTTATCGACACTCGTGGCGTCCTTCGAAGCCAAGAATAAACCGATAACCACAAGGGGCACCACGCCCAAAATTACCTCGACCAGAGTAAACAACTTGGCAGTCAAATCCTCACTAGCCGAATTCAAATGAGGCGCCCACTCAGGATGAGCATGCGCGCCGACTTTCTTGTCCTTCTCGGCACGATCGGCCTTTTTACCCTCGGCAACCCGACGACCAGGATCCTTGCGAGTTCCCGCCGCAGCAACCCGAGCCCGAGACTTCTTGCCCATAAAAAACACCCCATCAGGTAGTAGATAAACTAAAAGTCGCCACCCAGTGTACCCCCTAAACAACGGCGCCGCCCCAACCCGGAGCAAGCCCCGTCAACCAAATAACCGAACCATCAACCAAATGGCCGCAACCCAATCCCTATACAAAAC
>URWC01000114.1 GCA_900551555.1 uncultured Collinsella sp.
GACGTGTCGAAACGTCCGCCCCCGCTTTGACATCGCGATGTGGCTATGACTGCGAGATGCCAGCGAATCGATTACTCGTCGTGCTTCTCCTCGCGGCGTGCAGCAGCGCGTGCGTCGTGGATGCCCTTGATCGCGGCATGGCGAGCCGTTCGGGCATCATGGATGGCGTCGCGAGCCTCGGCGGTCGTCGCCTTGGCAGAGCGTAGCTTGGCGGCCAAGTCGGGGTTGGTTTCGGCGACTGCGGTAATCGCGGGGCCGTCGAGCTCTTCTTGCGTGGGCTCGGCCAAAAAGTCGATGGCATACTGGGCGGCCACCATGGAGCCCTTTGCCAGCACGCTCTCATCAATCTTGTAGAAGCAGGAATGCTGGGCGTACGTGGCGCCGATCTTGGGGTTGCGCGTACCTACAAAGGCGAGCACGCCCGGTACGCGGCGCAGGTACTCCGAAAAATCCTCGCCCGAAAGCGTGCCACGGTAATGGCCTTGACCGGTGGGGCCCAAGCACTTGATTACGGCCTGACGGCAGCGCTCGCTCGAGGCGGCGTCGTTTTCGACTTTGTAGTTGGCGATGGTGTAGTCGGTGAGCTCTGCCTCGGCGCCCAAGGCGGCCGCGGTATGCTCCACGATGCGGCGCATAAGCTCCGGCATTTCCTCGTGGGTCGAATCGCCGTAGGTGCGCACCGTGCCGGCGAGGTAGGCGGTGCCGGCGATAACGTTGCGCGCGGTGCCGCCGTGCAGCTCGCCGACGGTGATGACGGCCGGCTCGTAGGGGCTGATTTCGCGCGAAACGATGGTTTGCAGGGCGTTGACGATCTCGGCGGCAACCATGACGGCGTCGTGACCTCGCTGGGGCATGGCGCCATGGCACGAGGTGCCGCGGACGTCGATGCGGAACCAGTCGGTATTGGCCATGCGCGGACCGGGCTCGCAGCTCACGGTGCCGGCGTCGACCTCACTCCAGATGTGCGCGGCGTAGGCGCCATCGACGCCGTCGAGCACACCCGTGCCGATCATGAGCTTAGCGCCCTGGCCGTTTTCCTCGCTGGGCTGGAATACGATGCGGACTTCGCCGTGGATGTCGTCGGTCATATGGCGCAGGATTTGCAGCGTTCCGAGCATCATGGCGATATGGCAGTCGTGGCCGCAGGCGTGCATGCAGCCCTCGTTGACGCTGGCGAACTCCTCGCCGGTCTGCTCGGTGACGGGCAGGGCGTCGATGTCGGCGCGCAGCAGGATGCGGCGGCGTGGCGTGCCGTCCTCGCGGTAGGCATCCGGCGCGGTACCGCGAAGCGTTGCCACCAAGCCGGTCTTGAGCGGACGCTCGTAGGGGATATTCATGGCGTCGAGCTGGTTGGCGATGTCGGAGGTCGTGCGCTCCTCGGCAAGGCTCAGCTCCGGGTGCTTATGGAAGTGCCGGCGCTGCTTGATGATATATGGTTCAAACTCGGTAGCGATATCTTTGATGGCTGCGGTGACGTCGTCAGCCGCGCGAGCCTCGGTCGCCGCCATAATCTGCTGTGCCTTGGTCTTCGTCATGGTCGATTTGCTCCTTGCTGGGTTGATCGCAAAATCGTACAGGCTCTCTCCAGTATGCCACCTGCCGCTAGGGCTGGTAAAGTTGCCGTTTGCCGCTTGGGGTTTTGTTACAAGGGCGGGGGAGTACACTCGGGGGTGTTGAATTTCCTGCCAGAGATGGGGATGCCCATGCAACATATCGATCGGATTATCCGCTCCAAGAACGTCTTTACCGCGCAAGACGGCATCGATACCGCCCGCGAGCTGGCGATTGCCATCGCAGGCGACCGTATCGTCGCAGTCGGTGCGCCCGATGACGTGATTGCCGCCGCGCCTGCCGCCACGCCGGTTATCGACTACGGCGAGCAGTTTGTCTGCCCCGGTTTCCATGACGCTCATCTGCACTTCTTCCATACCTCGGTCGGTTCCTCGCCGTACATGCTCATGGATATGGGCACGTCCGAGGCGGCGCTGGTGCAACATGCGCTCGAGTTTTCCCAGGATCTGCCTAGTGACGCTTGGGTTGTGACGCAGGGCTGGCGCGATTACCGTTGGGACCCGCCCGAGCATCCAACCAAGGCATCGCTCGATGCGGCATTCCCCGATCGTCCCTGCGTTATGTATTCGGGCGACGGGCACACGCTTTGGCTCAACAGCCGCGCACTCGAGGCGCTCGGCGTCACACGCGACAGCGAGCCGCCAGCGGGCGGCAGTTACGACAAGGATGCAAACGGCGAGCTCACGGGCATTGCTCACGAGGCGGCTGCCATGCAGCTGCTACCGCGCTGCCTTGAGTGGCTGGGGGAGGATCGCATCGCAAGCGCTTACGCCGATCAAATGAGGCGTATGGCCGAGCAGGGCATCACCTCGATCTGCGATATGTCGCTCATGCCCATGCCGGGCTGCGATTTTATCCGCGACGACGTCTACGACAAACTGCAGGCAGCCGGCAAGCTGGGCATCCGAGCCCATCTGTTCCCCACGCTGCTGGATGACCAGTCGCGCCTGGAAGAGCTGCAGGCACGTTACGCGAACAACGCGCTGCTCTCGGCGCCAGGCTTTAAGCAGTTCTTCGACGGTGTGTCGAGCGAACACACGGCCTATCTCACCGAGCCCTATACCAACCCGCGCTTCCCGGGCGATCAAGGTCGTCTGACGGTCCCGGCTGAGCGCATGCGCAAACTGGTTCTGGCGGCCGCGGAGCGCGGTCACACCGTGCGCATCCACGTCATTGGTGACGGTGCCATCCATGCCGCGCTCGATATCTTTGAGGAGGCCGCCGAACTGTATGGCCTGCCCCAGCACAGTCATAACACGCTCGAGCATCTGGAGAACCTCTTGCCCGAGGACATCGATCGTCTACGCAAGCTTAACGTCGTTGCCTCGAGCCAGCCCTGTCACATTACACTCGACCCGGGCGGCCCCGAGCGCGATCTGGGCCTGGAGCGCAGCCGCATCATGTGGCCGTTTGCGACCTATAAGCAGCGCGGCATTCGCCAAGCCTTCGGTACCGACAGCCCTATCACAGCTGTTACCAGCATGAACGTGCTCTACACGGCTATCACGCGCCAGGACCCCAAAAGCCACTGGCCCGAGGGCGGCTGGCTGCCGAGCGAGCGCATCGATGCAGCAACAGCCCTGCGCAACTACACCCTGGGCAGCGCCTATGCAGCGGGCGACGAGCAAAACCTCGGCAGCTTGGAGCCCGGCAAGTATGCCGACCTGGTAGTCCTGGACCAAAACCCGCTCACCATCGATCCCCAAGAACTGCAAGCCACCAAGGTTCAGGCCACCTACCTGGCAGGTAACTTGATTTACGAGCGCTGACGTTCATACCGCACCGTTTAACGCGGCTCGGGCAGTCTATTTTGGGATGGCGCTCGAGCCGCATTTGTTTGCCGATGGGGGTTCGTTAGGAGCGTCCCCACTCTGTTGGATTTGGGCGCGGGGTTGAGGTGCTGCTGCCCCGCGCGCTCAATTTGGACATCAGCAATGCTGTCTCTTGGTGTTTCGCATACTTCCCATTACAGATTGCATAAAAAGGCTGGGATGTTCTTCCTGATCCTGATGTACCCCCGCCCGTGCCGTGCAAAAAACGGAGTATTCAGCACCGCGATCTCTGCCGGTGCCGCTGCAGTCGGGTGGCATTGCGGAGATCGACGTCATTTTGGGCTCCGGTACGGCGCGAGGCATACCTTTTTGTCTTGACGGGGTTTGCCTGCCGACTTAAATCGCCGGTCGAAGGCGTCCTTGGGATCAATATGGTGTGTCCGGCGCGTATGCAGCCGTCCTGGCTTGCTGAATACTCCCAAAAATGCACGGTGCTCCCCAGGGGACCCGTGCGCGCAACGAAAACCATGCCCATGTCGCTATCCACATCGCCATTTTGCTGCACCGACTTTTATGAATACCGGGACCGAATTAGTTAACCTGGCTCCCGTGTGGCTCCGGAGGGGCGGGGCATAAGGTTTATCGCGAGTTCCGCACGAGCCGAAGGCCACTTAATGTGGCCTTCGTGCGAGCAGGACTGCCCGAGCAGGAAACCTTATGCCCCGCCCCTCCGGAGCCACACGGGAGCCACCGCTAAGTTATCCCCCGGCATTCAGAAAATCTAAGTGCCAAAAAATAAGATTTTTTGACTCTGTGTTGTATAACCCGCCATTCGTGGGTACCATTCAACGCGTACGCAAACAAAAAGGGTTAATTCGCGTGGCATAACCACGCGGCCCACAAAGGAGGAAACAAGCATGTCGTCTTTGAAGCCGCTTGCAGATCGTGTTCTGGTCAAGCCCGACGAGGCCGAGCAGAAGACCGCTTCTGGTCTGTATATCGCCAGCAACGCTCAGGAGAAGCCGCAGCGCGGCACCATCGTTGCCGTGGGCGCCGGCAAGGTCAACGACAAGGGTGAGCGCATCCCCATGGACGTCAAGGTTGGCGACGTTGTCATCTACGGTAAGTTCGGTGGCAACGAGGTCAAGGTCGACGGCGAGAAGTATCTGCTGATGCGCGCCGACGACATCTACGCCGTCGTCGAGGCCTAGTCTCACCAGGCTCTCTGATTCGTCTTTGAACGCGGTCGCCGCATAGGACTCGGAAGCGGCGACGCGAGTCACATTTCTTTTGGAGGATTACTCACCATGGCAAAGAACATTACGTTCAACACCGATGCCCGCGCTAAGCTCGCCAAGGGCGTCAACACTCTGGCCGACGCCGTTACCGTCACCATGGGTCCCAAGGGCCGCTACGTCGCCCTGCAGCGCACGTTCGGTGCTCCGACCATCACCAACGACGGCGTTTCCGTCGCCAAGGAGATCGAGCTCGAGGACAACATCGAGAACATGGGCGCTCAGCTGGTGAAGGAGGTTGCCACCAAGACCAACGACACCGTGGGTGACGGCACCACCACCGCAACTCTGCTCGCTCAGGCCATCGTCAACGACGGTCTGCGCAACGTCGCCGCTGGCGCCAACCCGCTGGCCATCCGTCGCGGCATCGACAAGGCCGTCAACGCCGCCGTCGCCGAGATGAAGAAGCAGGCTAAGCCGGTCGAGACCAAGGAGCAGATTGCTTCCGTCGGCACCATCTCTGCCGGTGACCCCGAGGTCGGCGAGAAGATCGCCGAGGCCATGGAGGTCGTGGGCAAGGACGGCGTCATCACCGTCGAGGATTCCCAGACGTTCGACATCACCATCGACACCGTCGAGGGCATGCAGTTCGACAAGGGCTATGTCTCCGCTTACTTCGTCACGGATAACGACCGCATGGAGGCCGTGATGAAGGATCCGTACATCCTCATCACCGACCAGAAGATCTCCAGCGTTCAGGACATCATGCCCGTTCTCGAGGCTGTCCAGCGCGCTGGCCGTGGCCTGCTCATCATCGCTGAGGACATCGACGGCGAAGCTCTGCCTACCCTGGTCCTCAACAAGATCCGTGGCGCCCTCAACGTCTGCGCCGTCAAGGCCCCGGGCTACGGCGATCGCCGCAAGCGCATTCTCGAGGACATCGCCGTCCTCACCGGTGGCCAGGCTGCCCTGGACGAGTTGGGCGTGAAGGTCGCTGACATCACCGCCGATATGCTCGGTACCGCTAAGTCCGTCACCATCTCTAAGGACAACACCGTCGTCGTCGGCGGCGCTGGCTCCAAGGAGGCCATCGACGCCCGTATCGCTCAGATTAAGGGCGAGATGGAGAACACCACCTCTGACTTCGACCGTGAGAAGCTCCAGGAGCGCCTGGCTAAGCTCTCCGGTGGCGTTGCCGTCATCAAGGTCGGCGCTGCTACCGAGTCCGAGCTCAAGGAGATCAAGCATCGCGTCGAGGACGCCCTGCAGGCCACCCGCGCTGCTGTCGAGGAGGGCATTGTCGCTGGCGGCGGCGTCGCCTTCATGGACGCTGCTCCTGCGCTCGATGCCGTCGAGATCGATGACCCCGAGGAGAAGATCGGTGTCGACATCGTCAAGAAGGCTCTGACCGCTCCGGTCGCCACCATCGCCAAGAACGCTGGCTTTGAGGGCGCTGTCGTGGTCGACAAGGTCGCCGAGCTGCCCGCCGGCCAGGGTCTCAACTCTGCCAACGGCGAGTGGGGCGACATGATCGAGATGGGCGTCCTCGACCCCGTCAAGGTCAGCCGCGTCACCCTGCAGAACGCTGCTTCTGTCGCCAGCCTGATCCTCATCACCGAGGCTACCGTCTCCGATGTCCCCAAGAACACTCAGCTTGAGGACGCAATCGCTGCTGCTACCGCTGGTCAGCAGGGCGGCGGTATGTACTAAGGCCGACAAGGTCTAGAACTCCCACCGGGAATCCGGGGGCGTGACGGGGTTTCTCTCCGGAACGTCCTCGGACATGCAAAGAGGCTCCG
>URWC01000115.1 GCA_900551555.1 uncultured Collinsella sp.
GCGACGGCCCGTGGTCTCGGCCAGGCGGTCACACAGCGCGTCCTTGGCGCGCAGGGCCGAGAAGCGCGTGTTGCGCAGCTGCTCGGTCACGCCGCGGGCGGTAATGGCGATGGTGGCGCCGGGGCGGATGATGGTCTCCCAAGCGATGTCGTAAACGCCGTCGTACAGCTCATCGGCATCCTGCGCCTCAAAGCGTCCGAGTACCACGAACACGCGGCTCGCCAGGCGCGACCACAGGCACGCGCGATAGCCTTCTTCGAGCTCGCCCTCAAACGTGGCGCGGCCCTTCAGGCGGCGGACATGCGAAAGCCCGAGGCGTTTAAGCTCATCGGCGAGTGCGGACTCAAAGCCCTCGGGGCAGCTTGCGTAAAATTCCATGGGTGACCTCTCTGGTTGCGTCGCTCCATTATATGATGGATACTTCGTTTACTCTCGCCCCCGAAAGGAACCCATATGATTGATGCGTGCCCCGATTCCGCCGTGCTCTTTTTTGACGTGGACGGCACGCTGACGTCGTTCGATCCCGACAACATGACCGACAAGGACTTCTCGGCGGTTCACCCCTCGCAGGCGGTCGTCGAGGCGTTTCATCGTCTGCGCGACGCGGGTCACCAGGCATTTATCTGCACGGGTCGTCCCTTGTGGCTGATTGCCGATGGCCTGCGCGCGCTGAACCCGGCGGGTGTCGTTGCCATGGCGGGAGCGACGCTCGAGGTCGAGGGCCGCGTGGTGCATGAGGACTGCTTTGACGAGGACGTTATTGAGGAGCTTGCGCGCCGTATGGCCGCGGCAGGGATTGAGGCCTTTTTCGAGACCAACGTGGCTACTTTTGCCCTGGAACCCGCGGGTGTTGAGCAGTCGTCTCTGATCGGCACTTCTGTGGTGCACAGCACCGAGGAAATGCGCGTCGACGGCAGTCTGCGCGTGGGCAAGGTGTGCATCGTCGCGAGCGACCTGGCTCGCGTAGCCAACGATGATGGCTTTATCGATCGCGAGTTTGAGTTGTGCAACACCGGTGGTCAGAATCGCGAGCTGAGCCCCAAGGGCATTGACAAGGGCGTGGGCGTGGCGCGAGCGCTGGAATACCTGGGTCGCACCGGCAACGCGCGCACCTTTGGCTTTGGTGATTCCGGCAACGACCTGGGCATGCTCGCTGCGGTCGAGACGGCTGTCGCCATGGGCAACGCCATGCCTGAGGTCAAGGCGGTCGCCGACTACGTGACCGACGATGTCGCACACGACGGCACCGTCACAGCGATGCAGCATTTCGGCCTCATCTAATGAATCCCGCGTTCTGACGTTTGCCCAAACTGCGACTCTTTGCTTTTGCATGCTCAATCGATTTATCAATCCAAACACTGAGGTGTTTATACCGTTCGCCGAGAAGATAAAAAACCGCAGCTCACGCCTTGATAAACGTAGGTAAAGTGTTTAGCAGTTTACCGGCCTTATGCAAGCGAAAGGAATCAGGCAGATGGCAATCAAGGTGTTCGCTGACGGTGCAAACCTCGAGGGCATGCTCGACATGTACGAGAACGGCAACGTTCAGGGTTTCACGACCAACCCGTCCCTTATGAAGAAGGGCGGCGTGACGGATTACCGCGCGTTTGCCAAAGAGGTCTTGACCCACATCACCGATGTGTCCGTCTCGTTTGAGGTCTTTGCCGACGACGTCGAGACCATGGAGGTCGAGGCGCGCGAGATCGCTACCTGGGCCGAGAACGTCTACGTCAAGATTCCGTGCGTGACCACCAAGGGCGGGTCCACCGCCGAGCTGGTGCGCAAGCTTTCGGCCGACGGCATCAAGGTCAACGTCACCACCATCTTTACGCCTACGCAGGTCGATGAGATGGTCGAGGCCGTTGACGCCGAGACGCCGTCCATCATCTCGCTCTTTGCCGGCCGCATCGCCGATACCGGCGTCGACCCCATTCCGTTTATGACGGAGTCGGTTAAGAAGGCCGCCGCAAAGCCCAACTGTGAGGTCCTGTGGGCGTCCACGCGCGAGCTCATCAACATTTACCAGGCAGAAGCCTGCGGTTGCCAGATCATTACGGTGCCCAACAGCATCCTGGCCAAGCGCAAGAACATCGGTCGCGACCCGTACGAGGTCTCGCTCGACACCGTGCGCGGTTTTGCCAAGGATATCGCCTCGCTCGGTTTCCATATCCTGCCGTAGCGCGAACACCGACTGTACCGTGGGCTGTTCGCCCCGGCCTTCCCTTTCCCTATCGCTCACGCGCTTTGCGAGGGTCGCGCTAGGGAAAGGGAAGGCCGGGGCTGCCGGCACGAGCTTGCCAGTAGGTTCTGAGCTGAATAAGACTTAGCTGGTGCTGCCTCTTTGATGGGCGGCACCATTTTTGTTGCGGTATCTGCAAGTTTTCCCATTGGGTGAGAAAAACTTGCAAGTTCGACGATGGACAGCGGTGGTTCGTCCTTTGCTGTTACTTGCCCTGTACCATGGTGAGCGAGATCTTCTTGCGGTCGCGATCGACCTTTTCCACCCACACCTTTACCGTGTCGCCGACGCGCACCACGTCGCTCGGGTGCTTGACGAAGCGGTTGGCCAGCTTGGAGATGTGCACGAGGCCGTCCTGGTGCACACCCACGTCGACGAAGGCGCCAAAGTCGACGACGTTGCGCACCGTGCCCTTGAGCTCCATGCCGGGCTCCAGGTCGTCGATGGAAAGCGCCGAGCGGCTAAAGACCACCTCGGGCGCGTCGTCGCGCGGGTCGCGACCGGGCTTCTTGAGCTCGTTGACAATGTCGATGAGCGTGAGAGTGCCGCAGTCCAGGTCGCTTGCCAGCGCCGAGATACTGCCCAGGCGGCGCTCGATGTCGGGCACGCCGCCGCGGCTGAGCTCGCTTGCCGCAACGCCGGCACGCTCCAGGACGGCCGTGGCCACCTCGTAGCTCTCGGGGTGGACGCTTGTCGCGTCGAGTGGGTTCTTGCCGCCGCTAATGCGCAGGAAACCCGCGGCGTTGAGATATGCCTTGGGCCCCAGCTTGGGGACCTTCTTGAGCTGGCGGCGATCGGTAAAGGCGCCGTTTTCCTCGCGGTAGGCCACGATGTTTTTGGCCACGCTCGGCGTGATGCCCGATACGTATCCCAGCAGACTTGCGCTCGCGGTGTTTACGTCGACACCCACGCGGTTAACGACGTCCTCCACCACGTGGCCCAGAGTGCGCGAGAGCTCGGCCTGGTCAAGGTCATGCTGGTACTGGCCCACACCGATGGACTGGGGCGGAATCTTGACGAGCTCTGCCAGCGGGTCCTGCAGGCGGCGGCCCAGGCTCATGGCGCCACGCACGGTGACGTCCAGGTCGGGGTATTCCTGGCTGGCGAGCTCGGAAGCGGAGTACACCGACGCGCCGGCTTCGTTAACGATGGTGTAGCGAAGGCTGGGCGCCTGCTCGGCAATGAACTCCGAGACGACTTCCTCGGTCTCGCGGCTGGCGGTGCCGTTTCCAATGGCGATGGCTTCGATCTTGTATGCCTCTATCATCTTTTGCAGTTTGGCGAATGCTTCTTTGCTTTGGTTCACAGGCGGATGCGGATAGATATTCTCATTATGCAGCAAATTGCCTTGTGCATCCAGGCATACCACCTTGCAGCCGGTACGGAATCCCGGATCTATTCCCATTACCCGCTTCTGCCCTAATGGTGAGGCGAGTAGCAGTTGCCGCAGGTTCTCCGCAAAGACGCGGATGGCTTCATCATCGGCACGCTCCTTACTTTGTGCGGCAAACTCTGTTTCGATGGACGGTTTCAGCAGACGCTTGTACGCGTCCTGTACGGCTTCGGCCACTTGTTTTCCGCAGGCATTGTTGCTCCGCACGAACTGTCTTTCCAACCGTTCCACGCACTCTTCGTCATTCGGGCTGATACTCACTTTGAGCACCCCTTCGGTTTCGGCGCGCCGAATGGCAAGCAAGCGGTGCGAACTGCAACGTTTCAGGGATTCCGAACAATCGAAATAGTCTCTGTATTTGGCCCCTTCTTCCTCTTTTCCTTTCACAACTTTGGCGGTCAGTACGGCTTGGCGTGCAAAGGTATTGCGCAGAGTGTTGCGGGCTCGTTCGTTTTCGCTGACTTGCTCGGCAATGATGTCGCGTGCGCCTTTCAGGGCATCGTCCGCATCTTTCACGTCGCCTTTCACAAAACCGGCGGCACGTTGTTCGGGATGAGGCTCGCGTTGGAGCATCAGTATGGTGGCGAGCGGTTCGAGTCCTTTCTGGCGGGCTGCTTCCGCGCGTGTTTTCCGCTTGGGCTTGTAGGGCAGGTAGATATCTTCAAGAGCGGTGGCATCCCAGGTGGCATCGATGCGTTGCCGCAACTCAGGCGTCAGTTTGCCTTGCTCGCCGATGGTGCCGAGAATGGTCTCTTTGCGTTTGGCGAGTTCTGAGAGTTTATCGTACTGCGTTTTGATAGATTCTATCTGCACTTCGTCGAGTCCGCCGGTGATTTCTTTACGGTAGCGGCTGATGAAAGGGATTGTTGCTCCGTCATTGAGCAGGGACAATGTCTGTCCGATTTGTTTTTCTGATATGCCGAGAATGGCAGCTATCATGTTGTGGAAGATTTGTGTCATGTCAGCTTCTTTTTAATAATGCGTGCCAAAAGTACGAAAAACAATCTTTCTTTGTGCCTTTTTTGAGTTTTATTGTATCTTTGCGACAGTTCCCCGGGATTATGAGATTATTTAAGAATATATTTTATAGAGCATTGCTCTGCCTGACGGCGTTTCTTTTCCTTGCGCGCCCTGTCTTTGCGGTGACGGGCGACCATCCTGTGCTTATCATCAGTTCTTATAATCCTGACGCGGGCCAGACTTCGGGCAATATTTCCGACTTTATGGAAGAGTTTCAGCGCTTGGACGGGAAGTGCGGGGTAGAATTGGAGAACATGAACTGCAAAAGTTTCTCCGAGGCTCCTTGGTGGAAGCAGAGAATGGTGGGCATCCTTTCCAAATATCAGGGCACAAAGATTCCTTCGCTCATAATACTGATAGGGCAGGAAGCGTGGGCAGCTTATTTGTCGCTGGAGGACTCCGTCCGGGGCGAAGTGCCGGTGATGGTGGCATTGGCCAGCCGCAATGTGGTGCTTTTGCCGGAGTATGGCACAGACCTGAAAACGTGGATGCCCGAATCGTTGGATTTCCTCGACGATTTTCCTGACTCTCCGATTAAGAGTGGATTTATTTATCAATATGACGTAGAGGCCAATATCCGCATGATAAAGCAGTTGTATCCCAAGACGGAACACATCGCTTTCATTTCGGACAACAGCTACGGCGGCGTCACCTTGCAGGCGCATGTGGTGAAAGAGATGAGGAAATTTCCGGAATTAGGGCTTATCCTGCTGGACGGACGTGTCAACACCATTTATACCATTAGCGACAAGCTGCATGCTTTGCCGCCCAATACCGCCTTGCTCATGGGAACATGGCGGGTGGACATGAACGACGGTTACTTCATGCGCAATGCCACTTACGCCATGATGGAGGCGGCTCCCGACCTGCCTGCTTTCTCCATCACCTCTGCGGGCATCGGCTATTGGGCTTTGGGCGGAGTGGTGCCTCATTACCGCCCTTTGGGCAAGGGGCTGGCGCAGCAAGCCGTCCGTCTGTTGAAGAATCCGGAGAAAGCCATGCTGGAGATTATTCCCACCCAGACCGTCATGGACGGCAAACTGATAAAGGAGAAGGATCTGGATATATCTTCACTTTCCGGACCTGTGGAATTGGTAAATGTAACTCCGTCTTTCTATGAGCAGTACAAATATCATATATGGGGGATAGCAGCCGTTCTGCTCAGCCTGTTGGTGGGATTGTTCGTCTCTCTCTATTTCTACTATCACACGAAGAAACTGAAAGACGAATTGGAAGTCTCCGAGGCATCCTTGCGTGAGGCGAAGGAGAGGGCGGAGGAGGCAAACCGCCTGAAGAGTGCATTCCTTGCCAATATGAGTCATGAGATACGTACTCCTCTCAATGCCATTGTCGGTTTCTCGAATCTGCTTTCTATGGTAGAAGATAAAGAAGAAATGCTGGAGTATGCCGGTATTATCGAAACCAATACCGAACTTTTGCTTCAACTGATTAACGATATTCTGGATATGTCGAAGATAGAATCCGGAATGTATGACTTTCATGTGACTCAGGTGGATGCCAATCAGTTGATGTCGGAAGTCGAACAGGTAGCCCGTTTGCGTATCAGGACAGACGAAGTCTCCCTCTCGTTTGCCGAACGTTTACCCCAATGTGTTTTCCATACTGATAAGAACCGCTTGATACAGGTTCTTACCAATTTG
>URWC01000116.1 GCA_900551555.1 uncultured Collinsella sp.
GCTGGCCGATGAGGCCCGTGCCGCCGGAACGTACACCGGCAAGGAGCCGTTCAACTTTACCGTTGCCGTGCTCTTCCCCGCCGCGCAGGTCAGCGGCGCCGCGCCGCAAGTTCCGACAGGTCTGCTCACGCACCAGGTCGCGCGGTTCTAGCAAGACCAGACCGCCCAGCACAATAATCGGCAGCTCAACAAACAGGGGGCGGAGATGCAGCAGGTACATGCATCTCCGCCCCTTTTGCGTCGAGAAGTTATGCCAGCGACCCGTGCCGCCACGCTCGCGTTATCCCCGTTGCGGGCCTGCTGCCGCCACAAGTGGTTCAAGCCCCAGCTCGCGCGCGTAATCCTCCTGCGTAAAGACTTCGACCAACTCAAACGTGTCGGATTCGTCGTCAAACGCAAAGTGCAGCACCGAGCAGTTGCCCGGCACGCGATCGCGCTCGTCGGCCGCCGCACCCTTCACGTGATCCATAAACTCCTTGATAGCCGAGCCGTGGCTCACCGCGAGCACGCACTCGTGGTCCGGGCGACGCATAAGATCGGTCAACGTCGCCACCATGCGCTCGCGCACCTGCATCTGGCCCTCGCCGCCAAACTGGCGATAGAAGTCGCGCCACGGGCGCTCGGGCATGAGCATCACGCGCTCGGCCTCAAAGTCGCCAAAGAACCACTCACGCAGGCCGTCCAGGCGCTCGTACGCCAAGCCCGGCCACAAGTTGGCGATAGTCTGCTCGGTACGATGAAGCGTGGAGGTGTAGGCATGATCGGGCTCAATGCCGCGCGCACGTAAAAACATACCGGCGCGCGCCGCCTGGTCGCAACCCAACTGCGTAAGCGGCGAGTCACTCCACCCCTGAATGATACGCTTGAGGTTGAATATCGTCTGTCCATGACGGACCAGATACAGATCTTTATTCATAGGGGTCCTTTCGTTCGTTACCAATCAAGGAGCGAAAACGCCCCGTCGCAATAGCCAAAATGAAGCACGGCTCCGTTGTCGGGTAGCTCTCCCCTGCCAGTCACATACTCAAGAAACTCCTGGCAGGCTGAGCCGTGGGAAACCGCCAGCACGCAGTCGTGCTGCGGCCTGGCCATGATGCGCGACAGCACCGCGACCATGCGCGCCCGTAGCTCGCCTTCAGACTCGCCACCAAAGGCCACCGGATAATCACCCCAGGGCTGCGGCGGCATATCGCGATTTGATGTGCCCTCCAGCGAGCCCAAATGCCACTCGCGTAGGTCATCGACCAGCTCTATCGAGCAGCCCTCGCCAGCAATTAGCTCAGCCGTACGCCGCGCCCGGCCCAACGGGGAGGAATACACACGGTCAAAGGTCACGCCACGCGCCTCAAACGCCGCGCGCGTCGCCAGCGCCTGCTCGCGCCCGCGCGCCGTAAGCGGCGAATCGTGCCCACCCTGCAAAATGTTCTGCACGTTGAGCTCAGTCTGCCCATGCCGCACCAAATACAAATCTGCCACACGCCCTCCTCTCGCACCACCGCAAAGGGGACAGGTACCTTTGTGGTGGTTTACCGCCGGATCACACCGCGGTGACGCTCAACTACAGCAGTACGTCGGCGAGCGAACGCTTGGGTACGTGGTGCACCTGTGCCTCGTCGCGCCAATAATTGATGGAGCCATCGGGGTTGGAATCGATCGCATCGATCACCTGCGTCTCGGCCGGAACGCCAAACGCCATGATCAGCTTGAGCTCATACTTGTCGCTATCGAGCCCCATGGCATCGATCGCGTGGGGCGTAAAGGCCTTGAACATGCAGGCAGCCACCTCGGGCGTGGCGCTGCGGGCGGCGAGCATCATCGTCTGCGCGGCAATGCCCGTGTCGACCTCAGTAATAGGAGCGGCGGGCTTACCCGGAACGGCGCGCTCGGCAAGAATCGCGATGTAGCCGGTCGGGCGCTCGCCCTCATCGGGACCCGGCCAATCCTTGAGCGCACCGGCCCATGCAAGCTCGTCAAATACACGCGCGCAGTCCTCTGCATCGTTTACCACATGAAAACGCAGACGCTGAGCATTGGCACCACAGGGAGTCAGGTGCGCCAGCTCCGCCAGCTCAAGCAAAAGCTCACGCGGCACGCGCATGGACTCGTCAAAGCGACGGCACGTGCGGGCGCAGCGAACCAACGCATCAAACGCGTCCAAGCCGAGCTTTTCGCAACCCTGCTTTGCCATCGACTCAGCGCTTACCGGCGCTGCGGGAACTGCTTCGTTCATAGGGACCCCCAATTTCGGGCAATTGTTCTTAGGAAAATCTAACCTAAAACGTAGGCAATAACGAACAGGGCCGCAATGTTCTACACCTGTTGAATAGAAAATCGCGACGTGGGGAACAACGGAAACAATTCGGGGCCTTTGGGTTACGTTTCGCCCTCCCCGACCCATACGCCAGCGCCTTTAGGCGATACTGGTTGTAACGATCAAGGCTTACGCCGCACGGAAAGGAGACATTATGGGCATCTTTAAGAACGATGACCAAAAATCGAGCCAGTTTGGATTTGACGAGAAAAGCATGGCAGGCAAGGCCGTCAAGGCCGTGCGTTGGATTTACGCCATCACGGGCGTCTTGGCGCTCGTCGCCGGCATCGCACTGCTGTTTGCGCCCGCCAAGTCCCTCGTCTTCCTAACGACCGTCTTGGGCTTCTACTTTGTGATCACGGCCGCGATCAGGCTGTTTACCGCTGTTTTCGAGCCACTGCTGCCCACCGGCTGGCGCGTGACGAGCATCATCTCCAACCTACTCATTATCTTGGGCGGCGTCATAATCCTGCGCAACCAGGCCTTCTCGACCGCGACGCTCACCACGATGGTGGTTATCGTGGCCGGCTTTGGCTGGATCGTCGAAGGTGTCATGTCCATTCTGGAGTCCGAGCTTTCGTCCAACCGTGCCCTCGCCATCCTGAGCGGCGCGCTCTCCATCATCGCCGGCATGTTCGTGTTTATCTATCCGCTGTGGTCGGCCAAGATGCTCGTCATCTTTAGCGGCGCCGCACTACTGGTGTTTGGCGTAACGCTGATTGTTCGCGCTATTCAATTTGGCAAACTGGTGCACTAGATGCCGCGAACGCTCTTTATTGATGCAGACGCCTGCCCGGTCACGCGCGAGTCGATTGACTGCGCGCGGCGGGCGGGCGTCGCCGTCGTTATCGCCGGCAACAGCACACAGAACCTGGAACGCCACATTCGCCGCGACGATCCGCGCGACGTCGAGCATGCGCGACGCGGATTTTGGGTCACGACGCTCGATGTGAGCGTGGGCGCCGACAGCGCCGACTTTGCCATTGTCGAACGCCTGCAGGCGGGCGATGTAGTCGTGACGCAGGACATTGGCTTGGCGAGCATGGTGCTCGGGCGCGATGCCGCCGCCATCGGCGTGCGCGGGCGCGTCTACGATAAGGCGACCATCGACATGCAACTGTTTATTCGCCACGAGGAAAAGAAGGTGCGCCGCGCCGGCGGTCGCACTCGCGGTCCGGCGGCATTTACCAGCGAAGACCGGGCCCGCTTTAAGCGCAACCTCACCGAGCTGCTGCGCTAACCAAGGTAGATTTTCGGGACATGCCCGGAAATCTACCTTTTTGTTTTGCGCGGTGTGAGCGCTCGGAATCCATGGCTCAACAAAAAACGGGCTTCAAAATGCCATGCGTCGCCGCATTGCGCAGGCGCCGAGCATGGCTATTTGAAGCCCATTTTTTAGGCCTACTTAGAGGCCGAAGGCGGATAGGATAAGGCCCCAGCCGGCGCCGATGACGTACATCATGACCAGGAACACGGCGTTTTCACGAGCGCTGCGGTTGGTGCGGAACAGGACAAGATAGCCCACGCCGGCGGAAATGAGCGTGCCGGCGAGCATCGGCGCCAGCTGTAGCGCGCCCTCCAGGTACAGCTGCGTAATGACCACGCTGGCCGAGCAGTTGGGGATCAGGCCGACGAGTGCCGAGCCCAAGACGGCGAGCGTCTCGTTGCCACGCAGGAACTGCTCGATCGCGGACTCTCCGAAGGTCTCGAGCACGGCAACTAGAATCAGCGTCACCAGGAAAATAAAAACCGAAACCTGCACGGTGTGCGAGATCGCGCTGCGGATAATCGACAGGACGGGCGCACCTTCGTGGGAGTGACCGTGGTCGTGCCCATGGCCGTGGTGGTGCTCATGCTCGCCTGCGTGACCGTGGTCATGGCTGTGTCCGTGGTCGCGCTCGTGTTCATCTTCATCATCATCGCAACCGCAATGGTCGCGCTCGCACAACTCGTGGATGTGGTCGGCGCTCACGCCCGCCTCGGCCACTTCATCAATGATGTCGCCCCCGGTATGGTCGTCGTGCGCGCAGTTCACATGAGCCGGATTGGCAGCGGTCCCCAGCACGGTACGGCGAATCGCCGCATGCGCGCGGGAATTACGACGAAGGCCGCGGATAGCCGCGTCCACGATAAAGCCCGTGACCAGCGCGATCAGTGCCTTCGAAGCCAAAAGCATCGCCATGGTCTGCACGGGCACCTGCTCGGCGAGCAACAGCGGCAGCATCTCATCGGAGGTCGAGAGGAACACGGCGACCAGCGTGCCCAGCGTCACGACACGGCCGGCGTACAGCGTTGCTGCCATGGCCGAAAATCCGCACTGCGGCACAATGCCCAGCAGCGAGCCAGCCACGGGACCCGCAGCGCCGGCGCGCTTGATAGCGCCGTTGACGCGGTCGCCCGCAACGTGCTCAAGTGTCTCGAGAGCAAGATACGTCACCAACAAAAACGGCGCCAGCGAGAGCGTGTCCTTGCCGGCGTCGAGCAGAATATCAATCAGCAAATCCATGACGGATGGAACCTTTCATGTCTTTCGGCAGCATTGTAAAAGTCCTAGCGGTCAACTAGGGTATTGTAGTTGTCCTAGGCGCGATGCCAATAGTTGCCCATGGTAAACTATCATCTCGCCATAACTCAATGCCACCGAGCCGCGCGACACGGCCCGTCCAAGGAGCAGTTATATGAACGTTTCACAAGCACTCGAATACGAGCGCCAGCCGTTTATTCCCATGTTTATCTATGGCGATCACGGCGCCATGGAGTCCGAGCGCCAGAAGGGCGAGGAGGCCCTTAAGGTGCTCGAAACCGAGTACTTTACCGCCGAGGGCGACCCCAGCTTCGACTTTGCCACCGTGCGCGACCTGGCTGACCGCAACCGCGACCTGTGCGACCAGATTGGCGAGGCGCGCCTGCGCAACGTGACGCCCGCGACGCTTTCGCGCGGCCTGTCCGATGCCGACACCTGCGCCGCCATCGGCAAGATGCAAAAGCGCACCGCCGCGTCGGTCATGCGCGAGATCCGCGGCGACCGCGACGCGCTCGGCGTGGCCTACGCCCGCAAGCCCATCCAGGGCACCGTGCTCGGTATCGACATCGAGACCACCGGCCGTGCACCCGAGCGCGGTTATATCATCAATGTGGGTTGGGAAATCATGGAGCTCACCAGCGACGCCGTCCCGCACGACGCCGAGGCGCACTACTGCGGTTTGCCCGACATCTACCGCGGCGAGGATGTGCCGTTGTCGAATATCCACCACATCACCTGGGACGACATCGACGGCAAAAAGCCATTCCGCGAGAACAAGGAACTGCAGAAGCAGCTGCTCAAGCTTATGAAGAAGTACCCGTACATGGCGCACAACGCCGCCTTTGAGGACAGTTGGTTCAAGATCCACCTGGACGGTTACGCCGAGGCACGCCGCGCCGGCAAGATCATCGTCATCGACTCGCGCCAGATCTGCCGCAGCCTGGATGCCGACGTCCGCTCGCTCCCCCGCGAATCCGCGCCCGCCGCACTCGAGAACTGGGCGCGCCGCCGTGGAACCCTCGCCGCCGACGCCAACGAGCAGCACCTGGGCCTCGACGACACCGACCTCATGCTCCGCACGGTTCAGGCCGAGTTCAACCTCAAGAACCTATTCGCGAAATAACCGATCCATCTGCGGGAGCGCCTGCCAGGCACAGCGCAATCCGTCTGGGCACACCGACACGCAGTAAACTAGGGCGCAGCCTTATGGCTGCACCCTAGTTTTCATCAAAACGAGCAAATACGCGTGCTTCACATAGTCGGCAGGGTAGCGCGCAGAGATGTGGTGTAAGAGGCGGGGCATGCCCCGC
>URWC01000117.1 GCA_900551555.1 uncultured Collinsella sp.
GCCGGCAGGCGGCCACGCTATGTCCAAAGGTCACGCCTACTCCCAGTGCCCGGCTACGTCGACGACCCAGTGCTGCCCGTCGAGTTCTTGCCGCAGAGCTACATCAGGGACGTCTTATTGGGGGACGACCACATGGAACCCCGGGAGATCAAGCTGTACGGCTGATCCATCCGTCAACAACATGTCAAAGCCCCAAAACCCAACAGGATCGCGAACGAGGGGATGAATTGACCGCCCGGGTATTTGCGCCCGGGCGGTCAATTTTATCAACCATGGGTGCGATTCTGTGAGGCCATTTTTCTGGCATCCGCCGTTTGCTCCGGTCCCAACGTACCCATCGACCGTTCAGTAATCTTTGCGAACGCGACCACGTGCGCATTTGTCGAATAATCAAATGTCCGACAATGTCTGACGGAGCTGTCAGATATTCACGCACGAACAGGCGAGCTTCGCGAGCGATTGTAGGCAACTAGTAGCCCCAGCTGCGTCTTTGGCGCAGGTTCGACGTCTGACATCTTGAATGTCTAACGTTGAACGAAGCTGGTTGATAACAAGCAGGTGGAATAAACATGGAGCCCGACATCTCTCGCGCAATCGGCGCGCGGCAAGGGTAGGGCCCATCTCATATGTTGTCAACACTAGCGGTGAACCTGAGCGCCAGGGCACATTCTTTGTTGGATGAAACCGGCATAGCAGCTAGCGGAAGGTATCATCGAAGGAGTGTGCTGGAAAGCACCCATCTCCTTAACTGTTAGAAATGCAAGTTAATAATCTATGTGGTCAATATAATACCGTTGAACCCGCGTATCGATACCGTTCAGCCATTCGCCTCGCCCCCATCGCAC
Source organism: uncultured Collinsella sp. (assembly GCA_900551555.1). GTDB lineage: Bacteria > Actinomycetota > Coriobacteriia > Coriobacteriales > Coriobacteriaceae > Collinsella. The sequence continues at coordinate 846 of URWC01000117.1, forward strand.
GCATCTTCATTCGGTCTGTCATTATCAATCTAACGATGCTTTGGGAAATGTAGGTGCTTCTAAATGTACTGTCGACTTCTTCTCAAACTAATCCTAAGAGATAGGGCCGTATGGATTTGTACGCTCGTTCTCGCTGCAGCCTTTTTCGTCCCCATTGCGTTCAATTCACCCATCTACGGCCCCTTCTTTATGAAGCAGGGCATGCAGGGCTTTGTCGACGCATTCAATACGCGCGCGCCCCAGGCCAGCGGCACAGACCTATCGCCAGAGCAGCAAGATGACGCTGAGCTTGCAAGATACGCGAACGCCGCCCTCGCCGCTCAAACCGACGCCGCCTTTCTCGACTCTGCCGAGAGCTACTACGCGCTCATGGACGAGGGCTTCCAATCCGGGTCCATCGTGGGGGACCAGGAGACCAATGACGCAGAGCTCGCATATTGCCGCGCTCTGAGCAGCTCCGGCATCGCGGATATCCCGGCCTCCGCAAACGACCTGCCGTTCCTCTCCTTCCTGCCCTACGCCATTGCCCAGGCGCCGTCCTTCCTTCCCTTCATCCCCTTCCTTCTCTCGTCGATACTCGTGCTTGGCGCCACAAGGCCCGGGACCTTGGCGGCAAAGGCGCCCGCACCCAAATTCCGGCGCCTTATCCAGATCGTGTTTTCGATAATCGTCGCGGGGACCGCGATGCTCCTCGCCGGCCTTGCGCCCGGGAGTATTTACGCCTTGGCCCTAAACGGCTTCGGGCAGATCGGGTACCCGATCGCCTTCTTCCATAACGGCGCGCTCACCACCACGACCGCGGGAAACGTCTTCACGACCATACTTCTCGCGCTGCTCGCGGGTGGAACCTTGATATCCGTTTGTTCCGTCGTCCTATCGACCGCAACGAGGCGCGTCTTCGCGGGCCCCCTTGCCTCCGCGTTGCTTGTCGCGGCCCCGGCATTCCCGTTACTGTCCGATTCGGCACTGGAGCATAACGCCGCGCTCAATCTCCTGCCGCTGGCCGTGTTCTCGCCTATCGAGGCAACGGGTTACGTAGGATGCTTCCCGACAGAATTCATTGGCTCCGGTTCGGGCGGCGCATCGATGCTTGCCGTGGCCCTGGTATACGTCGCGGTCCTTTTCGCGGTCGGCGCCGTTGTGACGCGTTCGCCCAAACAGGCTGGACCCGCTAAAAAGCACCATGGGCTTGAGCTCCTGGACGTGAGCGTGGGATACGGAAGCACGACGATACTTTCAATCGGGTCGCTTTTCCTGAGCCCGGGAACGGCGGCGGGCCTCGTTGCTCCCAACGGCTCGGGGAAAACCACTCTTCTGGAAGCGCTGTCGGGCCAATTTCCCACCCGTATCCGATCGGGAAGCCTGACGGCAGACGGAATCTGCCAACGTCAATCAGCCGAATTTGCGGAACTTGTCTATCTGAGCTCTTCGGGCAGCGCGGATCTTTACCCCACGCTATCGGCCCTCGAGCACCTTGCCTTCGTTAGGGAGGAGTGGAAACCAGCCACCGACGTCGACTCGCTCTGCGACTCCCTCGGAATCTCCCCATATCTCGACAAGCCGACCCGTAAACTCTCGACGGGAATGAAGCAGCAGGTAAAGCTTGCCATGGCGATAGCGACCGATTGCCCGTACCTCATCCTCGATGAGCCGCTGAACGGCCTCGATCCGGGAAAACGGAAAACCTCCTGCGACGCGATGCGCAGCGAAGTGGCGCGGGGACGCAGCGTGCTCATTTCAAGCCATCTACTCGACGACCTGGCAGACCTCACCGACTCGTTCTACTTCATCGAAGCCGGCACGCTCGTGGAAAAGACCGAGTCGTCCTCGCAGACGCTCAAGCAGGAATACCTCGATACATACGAGGGAGGTGAATGACATGATAGGCAAGAGCTATGCAAAGATAGCGATTGTTGGCTCTGTACTTTGTCTTGCAATGGTTCTATGTGCATCATTTGCGAGGTATAGGTCCGAGCAATCGTTTATCGATGGCGCTGAGAACGGTTTTGGCATAGACGGGATGTATGTCAACGATGGCGCGACCAGGCCGTCTATGGCGATTCTTGCAGGCGAAGACATGGAATGGCAAATCTGTAATGGCGATGGCTCTTGTCTGAGTGGTCGTTTGGCCGCAACGAGCGATCCGAATTCGTTCGATCTTCTCGACGATGATGGAGCGGATTGCGGTTCTGTTCACCTTTCATGTGCATCGCGAGACGGGATGGACGGCATTCTCTACGTCTCCCACGAAACTGGCGATTTCAAGATGCGCAGGACTAACCGGGTGCCGGCTTTTATCGAGGAGTGAGAGTTCCCGGCGGCCGGGCTATCGGGCCCCGCATTCATCCGTACACACACGGATGAATGCGGGAAGTGTCCGGATAAAGTTGATAATCAAGGAAACAAAGCCGTTCTGCCTGGGACGGCTTTGGCCTGGACTTTAACTACAACATCGCAATCGACACTTATCAGCTCGCGCAACGCGCATGGCCAAATCTCGGACGCTGGTGCATGGAGGACCTTCGAGATTTACTGGACATCCAAAACGACGACGCACACCGCGTGCTCGCCGACAGCGAAGACGAGATGGCTGTCTACAATGCGATCAGAAACAGTGTGAAGTCCGGAGAGCTTTCTGTGGAACCGCCGCGCCGTCGCGCGAGCCGACCGGGCAACCCGGGCAATCTGGTCCCGGCTCTCCCGGTCGTATTCCTACGATATCGCTCCTAGATCACCAATGTGTCAGATAAAGAATGAGGCAATGGCTATGATCACGCCTACGGCAGATGCAACGACTGCGCCTTTTTTCCTCTCCTTTAGTCCGACGAATAGGGTTGCCGTAAAGTAAAGGGCGGAAATGCAGGCTATGGCAAGCGAAACGAGTTCCTTGGGCGGTTTCAGCAAAAGGTCGCTAGCAAAGAGTAATGCAAGCAGGGCAAAGCCGATTGTGGTCAAGTATCTCGATTGATTTTGCGACAACATGGCAACTTCCTTTCAGAACATGCAAGTGAAAAGTCGGTACGATGTCATTGCGGTTGCAAAAAAGCCGCCGCTAGGACCGGTTGTCACGAGACCGGCGATAACTTCAGCGGTGCCAGCAAGCTGGAGATCGCGCAGGCAAGCCTCCTCCTTCGCGTTCAGCTTGACCTTGTGAGGGACGGGGCGGTTATTTGCAAATCCGTGAGAATCGCACCACGCCTTGGAATATGAATCCGTGCAGCGTCCGCGCTCAAAAAGGGATATATCGTAATTTTCGTCGTAGTTGTCTCCGACGTAGATTTCGCTGCTCTCGGCGGGAGATCCATCGTCGGCATAGGCTGCCGCAACGGGCACAAATGGTGTCATGACAAGGGAGAGGCAAAGAGCTGCTGAGACGATGGAGGGCAGGCAGTTCTTCATGGCTGGCTCCTTAATCTGGCCTTTGATAGTTACTTGATGTCGCCTCCTTCCGCTTTATATCCGTTGTATTTGGCGTATTTCTTTAATAAGGCAAGAGGTTCTTCCAGTCAAAGGTGAAACCCGTCACAAAGACAACCGATAACGTTGGCGGTAACTGGGGCGGTGCCCCCTCAGCGACGACCGACAAGGTTTTTCTGCTCTCGGCAACCGAAGTATACGGGGATATGCAATCCGACGGCATCCAGTACGAGTGCTACAAATCCAAGGGCGTGACGGGGTCGAACTATTCCGGTGCATCAGGCTATAGCCACTGGACTCGCTCCGTGAGACCGCGCAGCTCCACGTCCTTTCGCTATGTTCAAAGCGGCGGTATTTGCTACAGCTACAGCGCGACGGACTCGTTTTATGTTCTCCCCGCTTTCTGCTTCTGATCTCTTTTAGCGCAAAGCCCTCGCAATCCTGCGAGGGCTTTTCTTTTGGCGATTACTCGAACAATTCGAGGTTCATAGCACAGGTAATCGGGTTGAGGAGAAATGGGGTCATACAGCGGCTCTCAGAGCGCCTGCCGCACTCCCCCGCCATTGCCTCTGCGGCGTCCTCGTATAGAGCCCATCCTGCTTGGCGTTTCGTCGCAACAGCCCACTTGTCCACCTATCAAGTGAACTACCGGAATAAATACAGCGACACGTTTGTTCGTTACAGTCGCTATATCTGTGTAAAACGCCGCGATAAATACAGCCCTTACTCGGCTGTATACCAGCTACGCGTATGTAGATTCATATCGCGTTGATAAATCGGCTCAAGTGCGTGCAAAACGCGCAAGTAACCGCAAAAGACGACTATCGCGCAGGTAGATTATTGGCACCCTGTTGCTTACTGAAAATTAAGCAATTGCTTAAAACAAAAAAGGTCAGGCACTAGGTGCCTGACCTGCAAACTTCTGGTCGGGACGACTGGATTCGAACCAGCGACCCCTTGACCCCCAGTCAAGTGCGCTACCAAGCTGCGCCACGTCCCGAAGCTTTTGTTTGTTGCTCTGCTCTCGCTCGCAACAGGGAGTATATTAACCCGAAACTTTAGACTTGTGCAAGAACTTTTTTAAATATTTTGAAGCAAGTCCAAAATTGTATCTGCGAGCTGGGGTTTTGTTAGCACGGGAAGTTCCTGTGTACCCGCTGTGCTCACAATCCAGGCCTTGTTAGTGTCGGTTCCAAAGCCCGAATCGGCGCGCGAGACATCGTTGGCGATAATGGCATCACAACCCTTGCGGGCGAGCTTACGCTGCGCGTACTCCGCGACGTTATCGGTCTCGGCCGCAAAGCCGATCACGCGCCGCTCTCCCTTCTGGCGCGAGAGCTCGGCCAAAATATCGACCGTTTCGACAAGCTCGATGCGATCCAAGCGTTCGTTGGACTTTTTGAGCTTATGGTCCGCAGGGGTGGCGGGGGTATAGTCGGCGACGGCGGCCGCACAAATTGCCGCATCGGCCGTCTGGAAGGCGCTCGCCGCCGCCTGCAGCAAAAAAAGATTATTTTGACGGATTGTTCGGACACGCGCACGCACTCCATGCCGCCGGGCACATCGAGCGATGTCGGTCCCAACACGAGCGTGACCTCGGCACCGCGGCGAGCAGCCTCCCTCGCCAGGGCGATGCCCATCTTGCCCGACGAACGGTTGCCAATGAATCGCACCGGGTCGATCGGCTCGTGCGTGGGGCCGGCGGTAATCACGATGCGCTTACCTGCCAGGTCCTGAGGCGCGGGGTTGAGCACCTCGCAGATGGCTTCGACGATGTCCTCGGGCTCGCTCATGCGCCCCGTGTCCACGTCGCCGCAGGCAAGGTAGCCACTATCGGGACAGACGATCGTGTGACCGCGTGCCTCGAGAGCAGCGA
>URWC01000118.1 GCA_900551555.1 uncultured Collinsella sp.
GGAGAGAGCGCTCCCGCAAACTGCCTCTTGACAACTTATAGGAGCGTCGGTTTTAATTTCGCGATTTTACCCATGGTCAAGTAATACAGGTCCAGCCCCGTAATCCGCCATACTTTTGAAACCAGCCCATTTGGGACGGGCCTCTTATGACTCCTTTTTCCTGCACACTTGCCAAGCTGGCCATGCCAAGGAGTGTCCCGAAGTGCCGTCATAAAAGGAGCGTCCCTATGTGCCGGGCTTGGGATACCATGGTGGCACCCTAGCGAAAGGACGATGTATGGCACATGTCGATGACCAGCGTGTGGCGCACGTGCTTGATGCGCTCGAGGCTCAGCACCCCGGCGCACAGCTGCTCGTAAACGACCCGTGGTCGATTTACTATCTGACCGGTTTTTATGCCGATATGTTCGAGCGTTTTTGCGGCGTGCTGCTCGCACGCGATAGCGAACCTGTGATCTTGGTCAACGCGCTGCATCAGCTGCCCGAGTACGACAATGCCCGCGTGGCCTATCACACCGATACTGACGTTGTGGCCGACGCCATCGTTCGCGAGGTCGATCCGACCAAACCGCTGGGCATCGACACCGTTATGCGCTCCGGCTTTTTGATGCCGCTTATGGATCGCCGCGCCGCGAGCGAGTTCTTCCTGGGCGACTTTGCCGTCACCGCCGCACGCACCCACAAGGATGCCGCGGAGCAGGAGCTCATGCGCGTGTCCTCGGCCGCCAACGACGCTGTGATGGCCGACACTATCAAGCTCGTTCACGAGGGCGTGACGGAACGCGAAATTGCCGACCAGATGCTCGGCCTGTATCGCAAGCACGGCTGCGAGGGCTTTAGCTTTCCGCCCATCGTGAGCTTTGGTGCTAACGCCGGCGACCCGCACCACGAGCCCGACGACACCGTGCTCAAGCGCGGCGACGTGGTGCTGTTCGACATTGGCGGGCGTCGTCGCAACTACTGCTCGGACATGACGCGCACGTTCTTTTGGGGCGAGCCGGACGAGGGGACGGCGCGTATCTACGACATCGTGCGCCGTGCCAACGAGGCCGCCGAGGCGCTCATCGCACCGGGCGTGCGCATGTGCGACCTGGACCGCGCCGCGCGCGGCGTGATTGAGGACGCTGGCTACGGCAAGTACTTCACGCACCGCCTGGGCCACTCGATCGGTCTTCAGGACCACGAGCCGGGCGACGTCTCGCTGGTCAACGAACAGGTTATCGAGCCAGGCATGACGTTCTCCATCGAGCCGGGCATCTACCTCCCCGGCCGCACCGGCGTCCGCATCGAGGACTTGGCCCTAGTTACCGAGTCCGGCGTCGAGATTCTCAACGCATACCCCCACGATCCCGTCCGCCTAGACTAGCCAATGTGACAAAGGGACAACCCCTTTGTCACATTGCGATTACGTCGCGCCACGAAAACGAGCTATCTACTACGTTTAACCCGCATGGGTCGACCATGCGGGTCTTTTTTGAAAAATGGCAGGCCCTCTACCTGCAGTTTTGATTTCGCAATTCTCGGTATGGTCGAGGGTTGCCGGTCAAACGTAGTAAATAGGCCCATTTCGTGGCAAGCGAGTCAACTCGGGGCACAGGACAGCCAAAATGGCCCCATCCCAAATTAGCTGCTTTTGAGTTGCGGTGATATACGGACTGTTTGGGGCTCCTGGCTTGTAAAACAGTCCGTATTTCACCGCAACTGATGAGGGGATGGGTTAACGCAGCAGGCCGGCTACTTCGCCGGCTAGGGTGATGGTGCCAGCTGCTACGAAGGACTCGCCCGCGGCATCGAAGGCAGCGAGGGCCTCGGACACGCTCGGGTATACGCCGGCGAGCTTATCGGCATCAACGAGGGCAGCAAGCTCCTCTGCCGGCAGAGCACGATCGGAATCGGTCTGGGTCACGACCACGCGCGGGAAGGCCGGAATCAGCACGTCGACGATGCCCGCCACGTCCTTGTCTGCCAGCGCGGCGCACAGCAGCGTGGGGCGATTCTCCACGCACGGATCGATCTCGTCCAGCGCGCTCACAAAGTTCTCGCAGCTCTGGGGGTTATGACAGGCGTCGATCAGCTTGAGCGGATCAGTTCCCAGTACATCAAAGCGGCCCGGCGTGGGGCAGCCCATAAGCGACGCATCGAGCTTGTCATGATCGAGTTCGCGACCCAAATACCCCTCGCAAAGCATAATCGCGCACGCGGCATTCTGCGGCTGATAGGCCGGCTTGACCATGCTCGACGTATAGATTGCACGCGGCGTGGTGCAGCTAAACTCAACCGTGTCGCCCACATGCGCTGGCACCTTGGTCGTGACATGGTTCACCACGAGCGGCACGATGCCGCACTCGCGGCAACGAGCATCCATCACGCGCTGAACGCTCGCCTCGTGTGTGCCCTCGCCCAAAACAACCAAGCGCCCGGGTTTGATGACCGCGGCCTTCTCCCCCGCAATGGCCTCGAGCGTTTCGCCCAAAATGCGTGTGTGATCGAGTCCGATGCCCGTAATGGCGACGGCCACGGGATCGGTCGCACTCGTAGCATCCCATCGTCCGCCCATGCCAACCTCAAGCACGGCAACATCCACCGCGGCCTCGGCAAACACTACAAGTGCGGCAACCGTCAGCAGGTCAAACGGCGTAATGGTATAGGCGCGCTCCCCCGCTGCCACACGGTGCGCATTCACGCGACGCCCCGCCTCGACAGCTGCCGAAACGCCACGGGCAAAGGCCTCGTCGCTCACAACGTGGCCGTCAACCTCCATGCGCTCGGGATAGCGCACCAGCTGCGGCGACGTATACAGCGCGGTCTTGAACCCCTCGCCGCGAAGAATAGCAGCCGAAAAACGCGTGGTCGAAGTCTTGCCATTGGTACCGGCAACCTGGATGCAATCGAAATACTCATCCGGACGCCCCAGCTCATCGAGCATATCGACAACCGTCTCGAGCAGAGGACCAGCATCCCCAGAAATCCGCCCCGTATCAGCAGCAAGCCCCACAGCCTCACCAAACGAAAGCAACTCAAACGAGAACGGCACCGAATACAACCCAGAACGCTTCGCCATAGCCAAAGTCCCCTCAACATAAAAAGAGGCCCGTAAGCAACAACGAGTCCCTCCCATTCAAAATATCAGCCAAACACCGCTTTGCAGCGACCTCAAGGTCACAGCCAAGTGGCCCCACCAGGCAGCGGACGCCTCCGTAACCGCCATGGGAGCGGTTTGGGGCTTTGCTCGATACAAGTTCCGCACGAGCCGAAGGCCACTTAATGTGGCCTTCGTGCGAGCAGGACTGTCCGCAGTAGCGAGCAATGCCCCAAACCGCGTCCCCCAGTAACGCTTACGAGAAGTCAGCAACCTGAGCAGTCAGCGCCGCCAGGATCTCCTTGAGCTCAGCTGCACGGTCCCTCTTCTTCTGAACCACCGCGGGCGCGGCCTTGGCCACAAAGCCCTCGTTGGCAAGCGTCTTCTCGCAGCCGGCGAGCTCCTTCTGGGCCGCGGCGATCTCCTTCTCCAGGCGCGCCTTCTCGGCCGAAAAATCGACCTTGCCCTCGAGCACCACAAAGACCTCGACGCCGCTGTCGACCACGGCAATGCTCGCAGCCGGCTTCTCGACGTCGGTACCCATGACCAGCGAGGCGGTGTTGGCCAGTGGCTCAATCGTGGAGCGAAGGCTCTCGAGCTTCTCGATATCCTCGGCACCGGCACGCACGACCACGTCGAGCTCGGCCTTGGGGCTCAAGCGATAACGCGAACGCGTGGCGCGGGCGGCGGAAACGACGGTGCGGCACAGCTCAAACGCGCGCTCGGCGGACTCGTCGACGTACTTGGCGTAGTCGGCGGGCTCCGGCCACTTGGCGATCATGAGCGCCTCGGCGCGGTCCACATTGCCCTCGGCGTCCAGGTCGAGCACGCTCGCCGGCATGTTGTCCCAGATCTCCTCGGTGACAAACGGCATAAGCGGATGCATCAAGCGAATGGAGGTATCGAGCACAAAGATCAGGTTGCGCTGCGCCTGCAGACGGCCCTCGCCCTTCAGGCGGGCCTTGGTGACCTCGACGTACCAGTCGCAGACCTCGTTCCAGAAGAACTGCTGCACGCCGCGGGCCATGTCACCAAAGGTGTAGTTCTCAATGCCCTCGGTGACCATCTTCACGGCCTTGGCCAGGCGGCTGAACATCCAGGCGTCGGCCGGCGTCTCAACGACGGGCTCGCCGGGCGTGTAGCCCTCCATGTTCATGAGCAGGAAGCGGCTTGCGTTCCAGATCTTGGTCACAAACGACTTAGCCTGGTCGGTACGCGGGCTGTCGATAAGCTTCTTAGTCTTCTTGTCGATGTTCGCGTCAAACTTGACGTCCTGGTTGTTGGTGCAGAGCGTCAGCAGGTTGTAGCGCATGGCGTCGGCGCCGTACATGCCAATGAGATCCATGGGGTCAACGCCGTTGCCCTTGGACTTGGACATGCGGCTGCCGTCCTTGGCAAGAATCGTCGGGTAGATGACGACGTCCTTAAACGGCACCTCGTCCAGGAAGTACAGCGAGCTCATAACCATGCGGGCGACCCACAGCGCGATGATGTCGCGCGCGGTGACGAGCGCCGTCGTGGGGTGATGACCCTCGAGCAGCTCCGGCTTTTGCGGCCAGCCCTGCGTGGCGAAGGTCCACAGCTGCGAGCTGAACCAGGTGTCCAGCACGTTCTCGTCCTGATGCACGTGATGGCCGCCGCACTTGGGGCACACGTCGGTGTCCTCGGTAAGGGCGTCCTCCCAGCCGCAGTCCTCGCAGTAGAACACGGGAATGCGGTGGCCCCACCACAGCTGGCGGCTGATGCACCAGTCCTTAAGATTCTCCATCCAGGTGGTGTAGGTCTGCGTCCAGCGCGCGGGGTGGAAGGTGACCTTGCCGGAGTTGACGGCGTCGAGCGCCGGCCCCTTAAGCTTATCGACGGCGACGAACCACTGCTCGGACAGCCACGGCTCCAGCGCGGCGTCGCAACGGTAGCAGTGCATGACGGAGTGATCGAGCTCGTCGACATGATCGAGCAGGTCGTGCTCCTCAAACCACTTGATGACGGCCTCGCGGCACTCGTCGCGGTTCATGCCGGTGAACTCGCCGTAACCCTCGACGACCACCGCGTGCTCATCGAAGATATTGATCTGCGGCAGGTCGTGGGCCTGACCCATGGCGTAATCGTTGGGGTCGTGGGCCGGGGTGACCTTAACGAAGCCGGAGCCAAAGTTGGCGTCGACGTGCCAATCCTCAAAGATGGGGATCTCGCGGTCGACGATGGGGAGCTTGACGGTCTTACCCACAAAGGCGGCCTTCTCGGGGTCCTTCGGGGAGACGGCGACGCCCGTGTCGCCGAGCATGGTCTCGGGGCGCGTGGTGGCGACGACGATGTAGTCCTGGCCGTTGACCGGCTCGGTCAGCGGGTAGCGCAGGTGCCACAGGTGGCCCTTCTCGTCCTTGTACTCGGCCTCGTCGTCCGAGATGGCGGTGGTGCAGTTGGGGCACCAGTTGACGATGCGCTTGCCGCGATAGATCAGGCCGTCGTGGTACCAGTCGCAGAAGACCTTGCGCACGGCCTGGGCATAGTCCTCGTCCATGGTGAAGCGCTCGTTGTCGAAGTCGACGGAGCAGCCCATGCGCTTGATCTGCTCGACGATGATGCCGCCGTACTCGTGGGTCCAGTCCCAGCAGGCGTCGACGAACTTGTCACGGCCGATCTCCAGGCGGCTGATGCCCTCGCTCTTCAGCTTCTTGTCGACCTTGGTCTGCGTGGCGATACCGGCGTGATCGGTGCCGAGCACCCAGCGCGTGGACTTGCCGCGCATGCGGGCCATACGGATGATGGCGTCCTGGATGGAGTCGTCGGTGGCGTGGCCCATGTGGAGCTTGCCGGTCACGTTGGGAGGCGGAATGGTGACGGTGCAGTCGCCCACGCCCTCACGGCGCTTGTAGTAGCCGCCGTCGAGCCACTTCTGCAGGATCGCCGGCTCGTTGGTCGACGGATCGTAGTTCTTGGGCATCTCTTCCATATATCTCT
>URWC01000119.1 GCA_900551555.1 uncultured Collinsella sp.
GGGCTCATTCACCGGGGGAGCGGCAACCGCTTTCGGTTTGGCAGCTGCCCCATGTTCAACCTCGGCCTGAATAGCCTCCTCGGCTACGCGTTCCTTCTCCTGTGCGCGCTGTTGCGCGGCGGCCTCGGCGTTGCGATAGGCACGCTCCAGCAGAGCTTCCTGCGAGTTGAAGGGTTTTTCACCCTCTGCACGCTCCACGGGGACCCAGGTGCCGTCGCTCGTGAGGCTGCGGGCCTTCACGTTGTCCCGCAGCTGCATGCCCATGTACTCGTGCACTAGGGCGCGGCAGGTGGGGTCGAGCACGGGGAAGGCGATCTCCACGCGGTGCTCGGTGTTGCGCGTCATCATATCGGCTGAGCTCAGGTAAATCATGTCCGAGTCCACGCCGAAAGCATAGACGCGCGCGTGCTCCAAAAAGCGTCCGACGATGGAGCGGACATGCACGTTCTCGGTCTTGCCCGGAACACCGGGCTTGAGGCACGAGATGCCGCGGATGATCATGTCTACGCGCACGCCGGCACACGATGCCTCGGCGATCTTGTCGATAACCTCGCGGTCGGTCAGTGAGTTGAGCTTAAAGAACACGCGGGCGGGCTCGCCGGCAAGGGCGCGCTGGATCTCGCGGTCAAGCCCGCGCATGATGAGCGGTTTCAGTCCGACGGGCGCCACACCCAGGAAGCGGTAGTCGCCGCGCAGGTTGCCCAGCGACAGATTGCGGAAGAACAGGTTGGCGTCTTCACCGATGCCGGGATGGGCTGTCATGAGCATAAAGTCGCTGTAGAGTTTGGCCGTCTTCTCGTTAAAGTTGCCGGTGCCCAAAAGCGTGAGGCGGGTGAGCGCCATGCCCTCGCGATAGGTGAGCTGGCAGATCTTGGAGTGGCACTTAAAGCCTTCGGAGCCGTAGATGACGGTGCAGCCTGCCTCTTCCAGACGCTCGGCCCACTCGATGTTGTTCTGCTCGTCAAAGCGGGCGCGGAGCTCCATGAGCACCGTGACCTCTTTGCCGTTCTCGGCGGCATCGATCAGCGACTCGCATAGGCGGCTCTGCTTGGCCACGCGGTAGAGCGTGATGCGCAACGAGATGCACTCGGGATCGTAGGCTGCCTCGTGTACCAGATCCAGGAACGGATTCATGGCCTCGTAAGGGTAGAAGAGCAGCTTGTCGTGCTGCAGCACCTGCTCGCGGATGGAGCGGGTCATGTCGATGGTTGGGTTGGGCTGTGGCTTAAACGGCGTAAAGAGGAGCTCGTTGCGCAGGTGCTCGGGAATCTTGCCCTCAATGCCAAAGACGTAGCCCAGGTTGAGCGGGATATCGCAGGTAAAGACAGAGCGGCGCGAAAGCTCGAGCGCCTTGCGGATAGTCTTGAGCGTCGCCTTCTCGAGCGACCCCGAGACCGCGAGCACTACCGGCTGCAGGCGCAGGCGCTTCTTGAGAATGCGCTTCATGTGCTGGCGGTAGTCCTCTTCCTCTTCGATGCCCTCGCCGTCCGGATCGATGTCGGCGTTGCGGGTGACGCGGATCAGCGCACGATCCAGCGGCTTATAGGAGCCAAAGCAGCTGTCCAGGCAGGCGAGGATGACGTCCTCGAGCAAGATGTAGGAGTAGGTGCCGGTGGGCGAGGGGATCTCGACCACGCGGTTCATCGAGGCGGGAATCTCGATAAGGCCCAGTAGGCTCTCCTCGTCGGTGGCGCCGTCCAGACCACAGGCCAGATAGAGCGCGCCGTTGCGCAGGTTGGGGAAGGGGTGGCGAGGATCGATGACCAGCGGCGAGATGACCGGCGACACGTAGGCCTGGAAGTAGCGGGTTACAAAGGTGCGCTCCTCGGGCGTAAGCGAATCGATGTGGGCGCGGTGAACGCCCAAGGTGTCGAGCTTGCCCTCGATGCTCTTAAAGATGGACTCCCAACGGGTAAGGAGCCCGGGCATTTCGGCCATGACAGCATCGACCTGTTCGGAGGCGGTCATATTGCTCTTGTTGTCGACAGGTTGTTTTTTGAGCTCCGCCAGATCGGACAGGCCGCCCACGCGCACCATAAGGAACTCGTCGAGGTTGGACTCGAAGATCGAGACGAACTTTAGTCGCTCGAATAACGGAACGGTTTCGTCGAAGGCTTCGTCGAGCACGCGGTTGTCAAAGCGTAGCCAGCTGAGCTCTCGGTTTTGCGTGTATGAGAAGTCGCGCGGCGGTTTGCGCAGCTTTGCGGCGGCTTGCTTCTTTTCGATTTTGCTCGGCATATGCATCTGTCCGTTCAGTCCCCACAGGGGACGGTAGCCTAACACTATTCACTATTGTCTCAATTTAGTCGACCTGTGGCACGGACGTATCGCGTGAACGGTATCTTTACCTACTTCTTACGCTGCCAAGGCATGCAACTAACTGCCCAACTCGTTTAGAAACAATCTATATCCATACTCAATTGGTGAGGATGTATGAATAAGAATGATTGCGAGCTGAATATAATCGAATCCAAATTGAATCATGAACAAACGACATATATATGCAGAAAACCGTTTTAGCTATGCAATTCCTAAACATGAAAATATTTGTGCAATCTAGCTTAATTCCTTAGAAAAAAGAACATTTACCTTTGAAAACCTGCTTTAGAGAACCGAAGTGCATCATGGGGGAATCATATGAGATATACCGTTCATCGCACTTTGCTGACCGTTCGGGGGCGAGGTGGAATTGCAGGTGGTTTTTGGATATAACTAGAGCTGTCAGCAAGCAGCGTCCCATACGGAGGGGCGCTGATACATTCGGCCAGTAAGGCCCGAAAGAAAGGTAGGAGGCCATGACGAAAGGTCTGCACGTGCCTTCCGAGATCGGCAAGCTCAGGAAGGTCTGCCTGCACCGTCCCGGCGACGAGCTCCTCAACCTGCCGCCCGACGAGCTCGAGCGACTCCTGTTCGACGACGTCCCGTTCCTGGAGGTCGCGCAGCAGGAGCACGACACCTTCGCCCAGATCCTGAGGGACCAGGGCGTGGAGGTCCTCTATCTCGAGAACCTCGTCGCCGAGGTGTTCGACCAGGTCCCCGGCGCCCGCGCCGAGTTCACCGACCAGTACATCGCCGAGGCCGGCATCCGCGGCCAGCACATGCCGCAGATCGTCCGCGAGAAGCTGGACTCCATCGAGGACAACCTCGAGTTCGTCAAGAAGACCATGGCCGGCATGACCAAGTCCGAGATCGACATGCCCCTCACGGCGTCCACGACCCTCGACTCCCTGGTCAACTCCGAGTCCGAGTCCGACCTGATCATCGACCCGATGCCCAACCTCTACTTCACCCGCGACCCGTTCGCGGTCATCGGCGAGGGCGTCAACCTCAACCGCATGTACTCGGTCACCCGCAACCGCGAGACCCTGTACGGCAAGTACATCTTCAAGTACCACCCCGACTACAAGGACGTCTCGCTGTACTTCCGCCGCGACTGCCAGTTCCACACCGAGGGCGGCGACGTGCTGAACATCAACGAGAAGACCCTCGCCGTCGGCATCTCCCAGCGCACCCAGGCCGCCGCGATCGACGTCATGGCCCAGAACATCTTCTGGAACTCCGACTCCAAGGTCGAGCGCATCCTGGCCTTCGACATCCCGGTCTCGCGCGCCTTCATGCACCTCGACACGGTCTTCACCCAGATCGACGTCGATAAGTTCACGATCCACCCCGCCATCATGGGCACCCTGCGCGTCTACGAGCTGACCGCCGGCAAGAACCCGGGCGACGTGAACATCCGCCTGATCGAGGACACCCTCGAGCACGTCCTGGAGGACGCCACCGGCGTCGACCAGGTCAAGCTGATCCCCTGCGGCGGCGGCGACCCGATCGCGGCCTCCCGCGAGCAGTGGAACGACGGCTCCAACACCCTGTGCGTCGAGCCCGGCAAGATCTGCGTCTACGCCCGCAACACCGTCACCAACGACGTGCTGTACAAGGAGGGCCTGGACCTTCTCGTCGTGCCCTCCGCCGAGCTCTCCCGCGGCCGCGGCGGCCCGCGCTGCATGAGCATGCCCTTCTGGCGCGAGGGCCTCTAAGGTCTTTCAGGACCCGTACAGGTCATAATACATACATCTAGCTGCCATTAGATGTCTCCCATTGGGGCGGTGCGGGTTTTCGCACCGCCCCAATCTTGTATGAGGGACGTCAACACGATTGGATGACTGCTTTTGTAAGGAGCTTGGCCATGGACATCAAGACGATTGGCGTTGAGGAATGGCTCAACGTTTGGGAGAAGAGCGCCACGTGGGACATCGCCCAGTCGACGATCTCGTCGCTCACCATGGGCGAGCTGCGCGCGCTCGATGAACAGGACGGCGCCACGTTCTACGAGCGCCTGGACCGCGAGAAGATGAACTACGGCTGGATCGAGGGCTCGCCGGAGTTTAAGGCCGAGGTTGCCAAGCTGTATCGTCGGGAGGTCAATCCCGATCACATTCTGCAGACCAATGGCTGCACGGGCGCTAACCTCAACGCCATCATGGCTGTGGTTGAGCCCGGCGACCATGTTATCGCCGAGTGGCCCACCTACGCGCCGCTCTACGAGATTCCGCGCACGCTGGGCGCCGAGGTCGAGTATTGGGAGCTTCGCGAGGAACTCGGCTGGAAGCCCGATATCGAGGAACTCAAGCGCTTGGTGCGTCCCAACACCAAGCTCATCTGCATCAACAACGCATCTAACCCCATCGGTACGGTGCTCGATGCCGATTTGCTCGGCCAGATTGCCGAGATCGCCCGCTCGGTGGGCGCCTACGTGCTGTGCGACGAGGTATATCTGCCGCTCGAAAACACTGAGTCCTTTATGTCGATGGTCGACGTGTACGAGAGGGCCATTGTCACCAACTCGTTGTCGAAGACCTATTCGACACCTGCGGCCCGCGTGGGCTGGGTCCTGGCAGACGAAGAGATATCCAGCCGCATCCGCACCTATCGCGATTACACCATGATCTGCGGCGGTGTGTTCAACGACGCCCTGGCGACCTATGTGCTTGAGCACAAGGATAAGATTCTCGAGCGCAATCGCAAGATCGTGTTTGGCAACCGCGATATCGCGCAGGCTTGGATCGATACGCAGCATTGCGTTTCCTGGACGGCCCCGCAGGGCGTGTCCACCTCGTTTATCCAGCTGGATATTCCCGAGGATGACGAGGAGTTCTGCAGGCGCCTGCTGTCCGAGAGGGGAGTGCTGCTGGTCCCCGGTAGCCGTTTTGAGCTTCCCTGCGGCGCACGCCTGGGCTACTGCGCGAGCGAGGACGTTCTGCGCGAGGGCCTGAGGCTTTTGGGCGAGGCACTGGCGGAGTTCGATCGCTAGGATTCCGATGGTCTTCGGGGGCCTTATCCAAATTAGCCGAAGATAATCGAAAACGGACCCGTTTCCCTAGGGGAAGCGGGTCCGTTTTTCTATACCGAGAAGTCAAGTTGTTACAAATGGGGCCGTAAAGCGAGGCGGTATCCGCTGGGCCTTATACTGAGTTTCCGGTGAACGGTATCAAGCGTCTGGTAAACGGTAATTTATTTATCAGAAATGAATAGGACAAACTTTTTTCTGAATAAAAATGAAAATGGTTGAGACGCGGTGTGAACCGCTAATTCTATTCATAGCTTTATTGGAAATATGCAATTTGAGGATGGTTTAACAAAGTTTAGTTCCATTTGATTTTAGGATTAAAACGCGTTTAAGCACGTAAATACGCTTTATTAAGATGAAGTGTGCCATGCGTGAAGTATATGTGTATGCCGTTCACCCCCTATAAAAAACCGTTCGGGGGCAAGGTGGAAGTATGAGCTGATTTTGGATATAAATATGTCGTCAGCAATAACGCCTCACACGGAGGGGCGCTAACGAATCGGCCCTGACAAGGGCCCGAAAGAAAGGTAGGAGGCCATGACGAAAGGTCTGCACGTGCCTTCCGAGA
>URWC01000120.1 GCA_900551555.1 uncultured Collinsella sp.
ACGCTGCAAGCCCGCCAGAGCGGCAATCTGCCTTTCAACTTCGGCGGCATGATCAAAAGATCAATGCCGCCTTGTTTCAAGGCACCTTGCTCGCTCTGGCGGGTTTTCGCTGTCGGTGCCATAACATCGGCGCTACCTTGGCTGTTGGAAATGATCCCAGATGTAGTCTTCGGGGACGTTCTTAAACGACTATGACCCCTTTGCACCAGTTTCTGTCGAGTCGGTGCGGTTCGATGGTTGCTCGTATAATGTTCTGCGTATGAACCGCAACCAAGGAGTTCCAGTTTATGGACCAGAGCCTCTTTAAATTCGACCTGATCGCCGAGGACCCGACCACGCATGCGCGAGCCGGCGTGCTGCACACCCCGCACGGCGACATCGAGACGCCGATCTTTATGCCCGTGGGCACCAAGGCAAACGTCAAGGGTATTCCCACCGAGACCGTCAAGCAGCTCGGCGCCCAGATCGTGCTTGCCAATACCTATCATCTGTCCATGCGCCCCGGCGAGGACACCATCGCCGAGCTGGGCGGCCTACACAAGTTTATGAACTGGCATGGCCCCATTCTTACCGACTCGGGCGGCTTCCAGGTCTTTAGCCATAACGACGCCGTCAAGCTCACCGACGAGGGCGTGCGCTTTATCGTCAACGACTACGACGGCCGCCACGTGTTCTGGACGCCCGAGGACAACATGAAAATCGCCATGAAGCTCGGTTCCGACATCTGCATGCAGCTCGACCAGTGCCCGGGCTATCCTGCCACGCGCGCCTACGTCGAGCGCGCGGTGGAGCTGTCGAGCATGTGGGCCGAGCGCTGCTACAAGGCTCACACCCGCGATGACCAGGCGCTCTTTGGCATCGTCCAGGGTGGCATGCATCTGGACCTGCGCCTGCGCTCGCTGCGCCATCTCGAGGAGTGCGGTGACTTCCCCGGTTACGGCATCGGCGGCTACTCGGTGGGCGAGGACCACGAGACCATGTTCGAGACGCTGGCGCCGCTTGTGAGCGAGTACATGCCCAAGCACAAGCCGCGCTACCTGATGGGCGTCGGTAACCCGACGACGCTCGTGCGCGGTGTGGGTGTGGGCATCGACATGTTCGACTGCGTGCTGCCGACGCGTACCGGCCGCATGGGCACGGCATTCTCCAGCGAGGGTCGCCTCAACTTCCGCAACGCGCGCTTTGCGCACGACGACGGTCCCATTGATCCCACCTGCACCTGCCCGGTGTGCACGGGCGGTTACAGCCGTGCGCTCATTCGCCACATGGTCACGCAGAAGGAGATGCTCGGCGGCATTCTGCTTTCGATGCACAACATCTACTACCTGCTCAACCTTATGCAGCGTGCCCGCCAAGCCATTATCGAGGGCCGCTACGGTGCGTTCGTGAGCGACTGGATGAACAGTCCTGCGGCGGTGGACTACTAAGAGCGGCGCGGGCGCTTGCGGGGCGTGAGTAACGGCAAAGGCCAGGCGGCGATCGGTCGTCGCGTTCGCTAACACCGTCTGCGCGACCGCTGACCGATGCCTTGCAAGCACTTGATGCATCGTGGGTACCATACCGAATAGTTGATGTTCGGGCGGGTGTTTGGCGCATGGCGTCGACCCCGCCCGTTTCTATTTTCGATAGGAGTACCCATGATTAAGAATGAGAACGTCGAGGGCGAGCCCGCCTACGACGAGACGTACCGCCGCGGCCCCGTGGTCATGCGTGGCCCCATGATTCCCAAGGACAACACCTACGCCAACCTGTTGGCGCCCGAGGATTCGACCGACTGGCTGCATGCCGACCCCTGGCGTGTGCTGCGCATTCAGGCCGAGTTTGTCGATGGCTTTGGCGCGCTTGCCGAGCTCGGGCCCGCGGTGACCATCTTCGGCAGTGCTCGCACGCCCAAGACCGATCAGCTCTACAAGGCTGCGCGCACGGTCGGCCGCAAGATCGCCCAGCGCGGCGTGGCGGTTATCACCGGCGGCGGCCCTGGCATTATGGAGGCGGCCAACAGGGGAGCGGCGAGCGCCAACGGCAAGTCGGTCGGCTTGGGTATCGAGCTGCCGCACGAGCAGGGGCTTAACAAATACGTGAACCTGGGTATGGACTTCCGCTACTTCTTTGTGCGCAAGACCATGTTTGTTAAGTACAGCTCGGGCGCCATCGTGTTTCCCGGTGGTTTTGGCACGCTCGACGAGATGTTCGAGGTGCTCACACTGGTGCAGACGCACAAGGTCAAGCGCATGCCGCTTGTTTTGGTGGGCACCGAGTACTGGCAGGGCCTGTTCGACTGGCTCAACGGCCCGGTGATGGACGCCGGTATGATTAGCCCGCTCGATCCGGAGCTGGTGCACATCACCGACGACCTCAACGAGGCCGTCGATATCGCCCTGAGCGGGCTGATGTAGGGCGAGCGCGCCTGTCGTTGTAGTGATGAGAAGGCAGACTGATGCTATTTAACATCAGTCTGCCTTCTAAACTGGGTATACTGATGCAAAAGACGAGAGCGAGGAGGTCGCGTATGTCTACTGCAACGGTTAAGCCTACGACGGTTCGCATCGAAGAGGGGCTCAAGGAACAGGCGACTGAGTTCTTGGATACAGTTGGCCTGAGTCTCAATTCGTATCTCAACCTTGCTGTTCGGCAGCTGGTGAATCAGCGAAAGATTCCGTTTGAGATTGTGGGTCGGCCCGAAGTTCCCAACGAGGCGACGAGGCGCGCCATGGTGATCGCCGAGGCTCATGAGTTGGGGATTCTGCCAGACGACAGCCCGTCATTCAATAACGCTGATGAGCTTATATCGTTCCTCGATGAGGACTAGCGATGTTTGAGATTAAAGTCGAGGCTCAATTTAGGGCGGACTACAAACGAACGATGCGCATGCATCCGCAGCTAAAGAGTGAGTTTAAGGCGGCAGTCGCAGAGCTTGCAGCTCACGGCTCGCTTCCCGCGGAATATGGCGCCCATGAGCTTTCAAACCCGGGCGGAAACTACAACGGCCACATCGATTTCCACCTATCCGATGGCTTGGTCGACGTGGTCGTTCTCTACTTACCGCATAAGACTAATCCTGTGATCCGGCTGGTCAGAATGGGCTCGCATGAGGAGCTGTTCCAGGGCCCGCAGGGCTGATTGCCGATTTCTTAGTTGCGGTGGAATAGGGATTGGTTGACGGCTAATAAGTCAAAAACAGTCCCTATTTCACCGCAACTGCTGGGGGTACCCCGTTCGTCGCCGCGGCCTCCGGTTCCACTTTTCGCTGAATTTCGCTCAAAAGCTCGGCTGCGACTTCGCTGCTTTTGAAACGAATGCTGCAGTCTTCTTTCTTTGGGAAAGCCAGCAACGGAATAGCTCCGTACCAGACAGTTTCCTCGTCAATCACTGATGCGCACAGGCGTCCTTCGGCTTTGATGAGATAGTTGACGTTCATCTCGGCAAAAATCGCTTTCACGTCATCGCGTGGAGTTGAAGCAATAGAAATCTCAAGGGCAATTCCACGGGTAGCGGCATCCGCGAGTGCAGCGGCGAGCTTTTCAAGGCATGCGGCGGACGCGTAGGGTGCGGCAATAAAATGCTTTTCGATGCGTTCTCGATGTCATTCACTAAAGCCTCCACGGCTCTTGCCGACCTAACGAGGATGTTTCGATCGTCCTGTCTGTTGTCGTTTGCCGCAAAGACTTCATACCCCAGCTTGGCGTAGGTCTTGAGCCTCTTTTGGTACATGCGCGCGAACATGGGTATCGACAGGTCAACATAGTCGAATATCTCAACCCGCTGTTTGCCCTCGTGGCTTCTGTGTAGCCTACCTGCCTGCTGCGTTATGCTGCCGTCCCAAGATATTGGAGTGGCAATGAGCAAAGTGTCAAGGTAAGACAGGTCGAAGCCCTCGCCCAGAAGACTTTCAGTTGCGACGATGATTCGATGATCATGCTCAAAGCTGGGAAGACTCTTCAGTATTGCTTTTCTTTCTTTGGCGTCGATTTCTCCGGTTAAGAGTATGGGTTCGTGTCCACGGCTTTGAAGTAGCCTGCATAGCTCTTCGGCATGCTTTTTTCTTTTAGATAGCACAAGCGGATGCCGGCCGTTTGATGCGGCCTCGAGGGCGTCCTCGATAATTGCTTCGTTTCTCGCGGCGTGTACACACAGGAGATCGAGAATTTGGTTAAAGGATGCTCCTGGTCCGTAGGTGGGTAATCGAATTCCGGTGAAACGCGGTCTAACAATGCGCTGAATCCCCTGTTGGATTGCTTGCGTTTTTGGATCGACGACATAGCGAACCGGGCCGCAGAGCATCGAGAGTGCCCGCGTGAGTCCGTCCGAACGCTCGGGCGTTGCGGAAAGGCCATATACATATTTGGCAGGAGCGGACTTGAGGACAAGCTCAAGCTGTGGCGCGGCCGCATGGTGGCATTCGTCACAGATGATGAGACTGTAATCGCGAACGAACTCCTTGGCTAATGACTCGCCGGTTTGGGGATCCTTGCCGGATAGCGACTGGAATGAAGCAATGTCGATGAGACGGCTTATGGCGGTCTTGCCTCCTCCGATTTGCCCAATGAGCGGAGGCTGTCTTTTGCTGATTCGTCCCTTTGGGGTTCGGACGGGCTCTCTGTTGTCCGTGATGTCGAGAAATCGTTCGAGTTGGGATTTCCATTGGGCAATGAGCGCAGTTTTAGGAACGATGACGAGCGTTGGAAGACCAATGGCAGCAATAAGATAAGCTCCGATGACGGTTTTGCCGAACCCCGTCGGTGCGGACATGATCCCGTCTTCATAGCTGAGCATCTGTTCAGCGACAATTTGCTGTTCAGGGCGAAGAGTCCCTTTAAATGCCATCGCAATTGGATGGCTCGACTTGCGTTTGTCTGAATAGTGGGCAGAAACGCCGGCTTCTTGAAGCAGCCGCTCAAGTTGAACCTTGCAGCCTCTGGGAATCGCGACGTAGCCATCTCTAAGTTCGCTGAGGTCTATGAACCGCGGTTTGCCGAATACCGATTGATGCATAGATTGTGCGCGGAAGAATTCTGGGTTGGCAAATGTTGCAAGCCTGCGGACTTCCATTTGAGCTGCGGGGCTCAGAGATTTTTCGGGGATATAGAGCATATCGGTCTGCGTGACGGACAGCGATGACGGGAAGTCCCGCGGTGTGAGCGGAAGCCGCTTTCGCAGTCTCTGGGAATGTGGCACACCGGTGTTTGCCGCCGCAACAGCTGCTATTCCATGTGACCTATTTTCGATGCTCTCGATCAGATTTTGCACCGTCACGCGCGGGATTAACTGGATTTGCGAAAGGTAAAGCCATTGATCGGGAAAGGGCTCAAATTGCTCGTCAACAAATACGCTGTTCCCTTTTCGCTGCGCTTTTCCTTGAAAAGGCAGCGCTATGAGATTTCCAAAGCCGCCCTCAGGAATGGTGGACTGCGCGGGCAGCATTCGGTCAAATGCTTTGAAGGTGATTGTCTTGTTCAGTATCGCCGCTTCGGTGATAAGGCTGCTTCCAAAATCTCGTGCGGTCTTTGCGCTGACGAGCTCTAGGAAGAAAAACCAGACATGTGCGCCGTCGCCCGATCTCGATCGCTCAACTGCGACATCGATTCCGTGGCTTTTTGCGACATGTCGAATGGCTTTCGTCGCTTCTTTCCAATCGGCTCCGTCAAAATCGATGACCAGGACTTTCGTGTTACTGTCTTTATCGAGCACATATTGGCCTATAACGTCTCGAAGCCTATCGTCATTGCCTCTGAAATGGGCGATGATCGCGGCATCGCTCAACTCGGGGAAGACGCGGCTGCTGCATTCCGTGCATTTGACTCTCTGGTGGCTTGCTTTGGGGCAAATGCCTGACTTCCACTCATTTGCGCAGGTGAGTCCTAGGCCCTTTCGACACCACCTATATTGCGAATCAGCACCGCCGCCCA
>URWC01000121.1 GCA_900551555.1 uncultured Collinsella sp.
GAATCCATCCGATGGGTTCGCCCCACTTGCCCTGCTGGACGGGAGCAGGTAAGATATACTGAGCGCCTAGCGTGTTCGATGGGTTCGGATGACGACATGTTCCGAATCTGGTCAGGTCCGGAAGGAAGCAGCCATAAGGAGCCTCTGTCGGGCATCCGAATCCATCGAGTGCGCAGGCGCTTTTTGGTGTCGCGGCAACCCGCGAGAGCCGGCAGGGCGTTTGGTGTCTCGCTGGTCCTCGGCTTTGCCTGCGGGATCGCTCGACTACCAAATACCTCGCCGCCTCCCGGACCCCGTCGTCCAAAAATCACCCGTAAAGGCGCATTTATCTGAATAATTTAATCCCGTGCTTTGTGCTGCTTGCTGGCGTTGCCGGAAGCGCGGTGGCCACGTGGTTCATGAGACGGCGGTGCTGTCTCCTTTTTTGCAAGTAAAGAGGTCCGTTTGCGAACGAGCTTCGACTACTGAAGATGCGATGTTCGCACTAACGACATAGCGTAATTACGGCATTGTTGGTTTACGCACAAATTGAAGAAATCTAAAAGATGCGTCGATTTCACTTCGCCCGCAGCGTTACGGCGCGAGAACGTCCAATGGAACAACTTGGACGCCGCGGTCGGTAACATAGGCTTGTGAACCAAATCCAATAATCGCTACTTTAGAAACCGGCGGGGTGTTTCCGGCAGCAACCATCCGCTCTTCGACGGCAACAAGATTGTCAGATGCCTCTTCGATTTGAGCGGAACTGAGCTTGACCTCAACGGGAATCCACATCCCACCTGGAGCCGCTATGACAGCGTCGACCTCAAGATCGCGGGAATCGTGATAGTGATAAAGGCCCATTCCGTTTGCCCTCGCATAGACCCATAGATCATGGAGCGCCAACGATTCGAAAAGCAGCCCAAGTGTCTTGAAGTCTGACAACAACGTCTCCACAGTCGCCCCGAGCGCAGCCGCTGCAAGCGACGGGTCGGCAAGATGATGCTTACGCGCCTCCCTCAGATGCACCGGAGATCTCATCGCGGGATTCCATGCGGGGATATCGCAGACGAAACTCAATCTGCTAAGAAGGGATATGTATGATGCCGCTGTTTGTCTCGATACGTCGCCACCCAAATCGGCCACAAGCGTCTTGAGCGTCGCAAGAGTGGATTCGTTGCGCGCCAACGACGTGATGACGGCTTTCACTTTCTCAGGATCTCGTCGAGAGCCATCGACGCGGGGGATGTCTTCCTCAGCGACTATCTCGATATATCGTTTTGCCGTCGCGGACGCAATTCGCGCGTCACGCCCAATCGACGCCGGCCATCCACCGCAAACGATGCGCTCGGCGATCTCGGCAGAACCCATCGATCCGAAGGCGCCCCTGAACTTTTCGCCAGAAATGATGCCCGACAGCTTAACCGCACCGCTAGATTTCCCAAGTTCGAAAAGCGTCATGGTGTCCATGCGCAATTTAGCGAACCTTCCAGCGCCACTGTGCATCGGCCGCTCATTGTCTCGCGGTGTCGCCGACCCCGTAAATATGAACTGGCCAGGCTCGCCGCCGCGGTTGTCGCACTCAAACCGTGCCGCGTCCCAAAGTTTCGGAACCTCCTGCCATTCGTCGATCAGCCGCGGCACCTCGCCGGAAACGGCAAGCGCCGGGTCCGTCTCGGCACGGAAGCGATTCTCGAAGTTGCGCGACGGGTCCATGAGGAGGAGCCTGGACGCCGCACGGGTCCCGGCCGTGGTTGTCTTCCCGCACCATTTAGGTCCTTCGATGAGAACGGCACCGAATATCCCAAGCATCTGGTCGAGCTCATTTTCGATAATTCTAGCGTAGTACTTTTTTGGCATAGTTTTCACCATTGCTTACCAGCGCGTTTAACTAAATTTACAGTTTTCATTTAACCAGATTTCAATTATTTGATTAACCAGATTTGCATATTTTGGTTAACGAGACAGATTAAACATGAACGAGCCAAGTCAGATGAGAATCATCTGCTCGACACCGCGCATGAGCTCCGAAATGGTGATGTGAAAGCCGTCGGCAATCTTGTTGAGATTTGAAAGGTTGACATTGCGCTGCCCGACCTCAATGCTCGCGTAGTAGGAGCGATCCATCTCAATCAAATTAGCGGACGGAGTGCCCGGGCTCGTTGCGCCTAGGGCGCGGCGGGGTCGGCGACGTCGGAGGTGTCGATCTCGCCAAGAATGGCGAGCCGGCTGATGAACGGGATGCCCTCGGGTTCGTCCACCTCGACGCCGCCGAGCACGATGGTGTTGTCACGCATGTCGATTTGGGTCGTGAACACGGCCTGATCGCGGCCCGAGGCGATAAAGCCGATGCCCGCGAGTACGATGCTCGCGGCAATAAGCCCGCCCGCCACGGCGAGGTAAATCTTCTTCTCCGCTGGTCATGGTACTCACTCCTTTCTACGCCGCGAGATACGTGGCAGCAGCCCGGAGAGCGTCGCCCCCGCCGCGAACTCCTCATCCTGGACGAGCTGGGCTACGTGCCGCTGGACATCGAGGGCGCGAGGCTGCTGTTCCAGGTGATGTCGGTGCCGGAGGGCAGGCAGAGCATGATCGTCACGGCCAACATAGAGTTCAGCAAGTGGGTGACCGTGTTCGGCGACGACAAGATGGCGGCGGCTGTCGTGGACAGGCTCGTCTACACGGGCAGGCTCGTGGAGTTCAACGGCGCAAGCTGCAGAATTGAATCCCGTGTTTTGTGCTGCTTGCTGGCGTTGCCTGGGCATTGATGGCTACGTAGTTCAAGAGACGTTGCTGCTGCTTGGATTTTGCAGTTAAAGAGGCCCGTTTCCCTGGTTTTGGTTGGGGAAACGGGCCTCTTTTGGGTTTGGGTTTGTGGATTGACGAAGGTGACGTTCGTCGGCAGCTATTTTGAGTTCTTGAGGCGGCGGGTGGCTGCGGCGGTTATTCCGAGTCCCATGGCGGCGATTCCTGCTAGTGCGATTGCGCTCGGCGTTGTGTCGCCGGTGTTTGCGAGCTTGTCGGCGGTCGTATTTGCTTGCTTGCCGTCGCTCGTGTTCGCCTGCTTGGAGGGGCTCGGTGCGGTGTCTTTGCCGGTCGCGGGCGAGCTGGCGGGCTGTGTCGTCTCGGCCGGTTGCGCCGAGTCGGAGGGAGGCGTTGTCTCGGTGGGTTTCGTTATTTCGGGCGAGGTGGCCTTGTCTGCCGCGGCTTTTGCCTCTTCGTATGCCTTGCAGGCGTCGTCATAGGCCGTTTGCGCTTTTTCCAAATTGTCGAGGAGCGCATCTCGCCAGGCTATGAACTGGTCGATATGGGCTTTATATTTCTCTGCAGAACGTTCACAGTCATTAACTCGTCCTTCCTGACTTTTGAGGCGGCGCCGGAACTCGCGGAGCTCCGTTTCGCAATGGCCTACATACGCTTTTGTCCCTACCATCTCATTTTGCAACTGCCTTATTTGCTGTTTAGTAGTTTCGACAAACTCCTCGTAGCCGAGTGCTTCGAGTGTCTTAAGCATCTCAAGTTTTTTGTCTAATTCTGCCTGGAGCTCGCTTACCCGGTTGATGGCCCCGTCGTATTTGGCTTGGGCAGCATCGACGTCCGCTTGCATGGTGGGAAGGGATTCCCTCAATTCGGCGGCTTGCGCCAACATCTCGTCGCGGTACTTTTGAAAACGGGCAATGTCATTATTAAAGCGCGCAATTTTCTCGGAACTCGCGGCCTTTTTTGCGGCTTCGAGGTTTTTGAGCGCTTCCTGCATGGCTGCATACGCTTTGTCTTTTTCGGTGGCCGCGGTTTCGCTCGAGTTCGCGGCCGCTGTCTGCAAGGCGACTGCATCGGTGGGGGAGCTGATTTCTGCCGCGATCGCCGTTGCGGGGGCGATTCCCGCGGCAAGTGCCAGGGAAAGGGCGATGCCCATGGCTGCTCGTCTTGCTCTTCTTGCGAGAATGTCGTTCATCTCGGCACCTCATTTCAAGGGTTGGCGACTCACTTGGTAGCACTAAGGTAAGTATATCAGGCGATTAACCCGCTCTTGAATCTCGCCAGAAATGACGAGTTGTTTACGCTTCTTTTGGGCTCACCGTACTATCATGATTCGAATTGAGTGTGAATGATGATAGGGAGCGCCTTTTTATGATTGAGTTGCTCAGGCGTTTTGGTGGTAAGTTTCGCCGGTATATGGTGATCGGCCCTGCGTGCAAGTTGATCGAAGTGATCTTTGACCTGCTGACGCCGCTCGTGATTGCCCAGATGATCGACAAGGGCATCGGCGCGCACGACGTCAGCGCCGTCGTCCACTACGGCATGCTGCTTGGCGCCATGGCTGTGATCGGCATCTCGTTTACGCTCGTTTGCCAAAAGATGGCGGCGCTCACCTCACAGGGCATGGGCACCGATATTCGCGGCGCGCTCTACGGGCACATCAATAAGCTGAGCTATGCCGAGCTCGATCGCTTTGGCACGCCGTCGCTCATCACGCGCATCACCAACGACGTCAATCAGGTGCAGCTCGCCGTGGCGCTGGGCGTGCGCATGCTTATCCGCTGGCCTTTCCTGGCGGTGGGCTCCATGGTTGCGGCCCTCGCCATCGACCTTAAGCTCGGCATTATCTTTTTAATCTGCACGCCCGCCATCGGCCTGGTGTTTTGGTTTGTCATGGCGCGCTGCATTCCGTACTACAAGCAGCTACAGGCAAAGCTCGACCGCATTGCGCTCATTTGCCGCGAGGGGCTTTCGGGCGCTCGTGTGGTCCGCGCGTTTGTGCGCGAGGATCACGAGCGCGAGCGTTTTGCCCAGGCGGCTGACGATCAGGCGCATGTCGCCATCGCGGTGGGCAAGCTCTCGTCGATTCTCAACCCCGTCACGTTTTTGGTGATGAACCTGGGCGTGTGCGCCATCCTGTGGGTGGGCGGCATCCAGGTGAATGTGGGCGAGCTCACGCAGGGCCAGGTCATGGCGTTTGTCAACTACATGACGCAGACGCTCACCTCCATCGTGTACGTCGCCAACCTGGTCGTGGTCTTTACCAAGGCGAGCGCCAGCGCGTCGCGTATCAACGAGGTGCTCAACTGCGTGCCGAGCATTGCCGACGAGGGCAACGAGTCGGTCGCTCTGCCCGAGCCGGACGCCGCTCCAATCCCCGCGCTGAGCTTGAGCCACGCGAGCTTCTCCTTTGGCGCGGGTGCCGCCAACGCCGTCAACGACGTGACCTTGGAGCTGCCACTGGGCAAAACACTCGGCATTATCGGCGGTACGGGCAGTGGCAAGTCCACGCTCGTCTCGCTTATCCCGCGCCTGTACGATGCGGGCACCGGCAGCGTAAGCGTGATGGGTGCCGACGTGCGCACCTGGCCGCTCGACCAGCTGCGCCACGTGGTCGCGACTGTTCCGCAACGCGCGTCGCTGGTGAGCGGTACCATCCGCAGCAACCTGACCTGGCGCGACGAGTCGGCAACCGACGAGAAGCTCTGGGCGGCGCTCGACATAGCGCAGGCCAGCGAGTTCGTGCGCAACAAGCCGCAGGGGCTCGACGCCCCGGTCGAGGCGGGCGGCAAGAACTTCAGCGGCGGACAACGTCAGCGCCTGACCATCGCACGTGCCCTGGTGGGCGCTCCGCAGGTCCTGATCATGGATGACTCCGCGTCGGCGCTCGACTTTAAGACTGACGCGGCGCTTCGCCATGCCATTCGCGAGCGCAGCGTGCGCGGTGCCGCCGAGGGCGGGCTGCCGCTGACGACTGTCATCGTGAGCCAGCGCGTCTCGACCGTGCGCGATGCCGACATGATCTGCGTACTCGACCACGGCTCGGTTGCGGGCCTGGGCACGCATGACGAGCTGTACGCGACCTGCCAGCTCTATCG
>URWC01000122.1 GCA_900551555.1 uncultured Collinsella sp.
CCGCCTGTGCGTCGGCACAGGCGGTTTTGGCTTTTACGGGTTTACTTCTCCTCGATGGTGGAGCGCTCGATCACCCAGTCGGCAGCGCGGCGGATGGCCTCGGTGCGCTTCAGAGCGGGGATGTTGGTCTTTTCGCGGATCTCCTCCACGGTCTTTTTGGTGCGCTCGGCACGCTCGGCGATCATCTTGTCGATCTCCTCGTCGGTGGGCACCAGATTTTCCTGCTGTGCGATCTGCAGCAGAGCCATGCGGGCACGGGTGTTCTTCTCGGCACCGGCGTGCAGCTTGGCGGTAAAGCTCTCACGGGTCTCGTGGATCTGGCTCAGATAGCTGTTCAGGGTCATGCGCTGCATCTGCAGCTGCTGCTGCACGTTCTGCATCTCCTGCTGGTAGGTGCTCTCCACCAGAACGCTGGGCAGCTCGCCCTCAGCGGCGTCGGCCAGCTTGGCCAGCACCTGATCCTTGGCGTGGTTCAGCGCACCGCCGTGACGGCCGTCGTACAGCTGCTTGCGCACCTTCTCGCGGAACTCTTCCATGGTGTCCACGCCGCCCACTTTCTTGGCAAAGTCGCTGTTCATGGAAGGCAGCTGGCGCACGCACACGTCGTGCAGCTTGATCTTGAACACCACAGCCTTGCCGGCCAGCTCCTTGGAGCGGTAACGCTCCGGGAAGGTGACGTGGATGTCGAATTCGTCGCCTGCCTTGTGGCCCAGGATGCCGTCCTCAAAGCCGGGGATCATGCGGCCGCTGCCCAGCTGCACAGACTGGTTCTGTGCGGTGCCGCCCTGGAAGGCCACGCCGTCCAGCAGGCCCTCAAAGTCCATGTGCACCACGTTGCCCTTCACGGCCGGGCCCTTGTGGGGCACCAGCTCGGCGGCAGCGTTGCGGCGGCGCTCCAGCACCGCGTCGATCTCCTTGTCGGTCACGGCGGGAGTGACGCACTCCACCACAAAACCGGTGGTCTGGGTCAGGTTCAGCTCCGGCTGCAGGGCCACGGTGGCGGTGGCTACAAAGCCCTCGTCCTTTTTCACGCTCACCAGGTCGTAGCTGGGCTCGTCCACCGGGTGGAAGCCATGCTCGGCCAGCGCAGCGTCGTACAGTGCGGGCACGTCCTTGTCCATCAGGTCGTTGATGGCGTCGTACCAGAAGGTGTGCTCACCGCGGTCGGCCTCGATCTGGGCACGGTCGGCCTCGCCTTTTTCAAAGCCTTTGATCGTATAGTTGGCGCGGGTGCGCTCATACACCGCGTTGGATGCGGCTTCCAGTTCTTCGGCGGTGGCGCTGAAGGTCATTTTGCAGACGCTCTTTTCAGGAGTTTCCACGCTTACCAGTTTCATAGGATTTACCCTCCGTGTTGTCCTCTGCAGGGGAATACCGGGCTGCGCACCATGCCCTGCGGCATGTCCGGCCCGGCCCCTGTGTCCCTGCCAGGATGCAATTTCAAACATATAGTAAAGTTATTATAGCACAAGATAGAGAAAAGCGGTATAATAAAAATCATAAAATATGCCATTCCGGTATTTTTGCCCCGCCCTCCCCCCGGCGGGACAGAGAAAGGATGTAGATGTCATGCGACTTTTCGACGTTCTGGGCCCGGTGATGATCGGGCCGTCCTCCAGCCATACCGCCGGTGCCGCGCGGATCGGCTACACGGCCCAGAAGCTGCTGGGCGAGGTGCCGGTAAAGGCGGACATCGGCCTGTACGGCAGCTTTGCCACCACCGGCAAGGGCCACGGCACCGACCGGGCGCTGGTGGCAGGCCTGCTGGGCCTGCGCCCGGATGATCCCCGCCTGCCGGACAGCTTTGCGCTGGCAGAGGAACAGGGCATGACCTTTACGATCCACCCGGTGGAGCTGCGCAGCGCCCATCCCAATACGGCGGTGCTCCGTCTTACCGCCCGCAGCGGCCGGGAGCTGTCGCTCAAGGCCGCGTCGGTGGGCGGCGGCCGCATCCGGGTCACCGAGATCGACGGGGTGCCCGCCGACTTCGGCGGCGACAGCAACACCCTGATCATCCACAACGAGGACACCCCCGGCTGCATCGCCGAGGTGACCATGTCGCTGGCGCTGCGGCGCATCAACATTGCGTCCATGCAGGTGTTCCGGGCGGCGGTGGGCCGCTACGCGGTCATGGTGCTGGAATGCGACTCCCACATCCCCCACACGCTGGAACAGCAGCTGGCCGTGATGCCGGGCCTGCTCAAGGTCACCTGCCTGAATGTGGACGAGCCGGAAGGAATGGAGGAATGAGCCGTGTCGTTTTTGTCCTGTGAAGAGATGCTGGCGGCCGCCCGCAGCCAGAAGATCACGCTGGCCGAAGCCGTGAAGAATGTAAAGCCGTTCAAAGCGTAATTTTAGCGAAATAAAAAGCCCTGTTCCTTATATTATGGAAGGAGCAGGGCTTTTTTATCTCGATTCAGGCAAGCCCCTGGGCTTTGCCCCAGTCGTTGATTTTCTGGTAGAGCGGGGTTGGTACGTGATACTTCTCGCCGAGTTCGACGATGCGTGAGACGAGACCTTTAAATTCCGACGGGCCTCCCGCGGCGACGTCGCGCTGCATCGAGGTCGTGAGCCCCGGTGCGAAGGCGTCCATGAGCCGCAGGTCGGTCGCGACGAGGTCGCGGTCGAACGTGATGCCCATTGCGTGGCCGAGCGATTCGACTTCCTTGACGAGGCCGATGAATGTCTCGCGCACTTCGCCGGGGACCTGGAAGGCCTCGCTCGTCACGCCGAAGTAGAGGCCAGCCGCGCCCATCGGTGAGACGAAGGAGAACTTCGTCAGGGCATCGCGCTGGATGTCTTCGGTGAAATGGGCGTGGATATCAGCCGCGCGCATGATGTTCTCGAGCGCAGCAGCTTTCGGGGCGAGACGGTCACACTGTCCCGGGCGGAAGCCGTAGAAGACGCGCAGGATTTCCTGCGGCTGCTCGATGATGCCGGGGCCTCCGCGCTTGGCAAAGACGTAGATGCAGCCGTCGAGCACCGTCTTGCCGGGCAGTTTTTCCTGCATGACGGCGCCCGTGCCGAAGACATTGAGGATCGGGATGACGAGCGTGTCAGGGCCCGCGATGCGGCGCGTGAGCGCGATGGCAGCGTCGAGTCCGTAATACTTGACACAGATGAAGAGCACATCGGGTGTGTCATGGTAATCGTCTGCGAGCATCGCCTTGCACGGTTTGATGCGGATGTCGCCGCGATGATTCGTGTGGATGGTCAGGCCGTCCTTTTGCATGGCGGCGAGGTGCGCGCCGCGCGCTAGGAACGTCACATCGTTGCCGGCGTTTGCGAGATAGCCGCCGATGACGCCGCCCGTGCCGCCGACGCCAAAGATGGCGAATTTCAGATTTGTGGTATTCATGAGGGATTCCTTTCTGATCGGACCTTGGGAGAAAATCAGAACTTCCAGATGTTCAGGCCCGTCTCCTCGCTCTTGCGGCGGTCGACGCTGCCCGCGAGCTTTGTGATGACGATCTCGGCCGTCGCGCTGATGATGGCCTCGTTGAGGTGGCCGCCGTGTGCTGCGCCCTGCTCGTCGCCGACGGCGATGTGGAAGTGGCTGTAGGGCTTGCCCGCCATCGTGTCGATCGTGCCCGTCAGCGAGAGCATCTCGAAGGCGCCCTCGAGGGTGTTGGCCTTGTAGTGCTGCTCCGGCACATTGTAGACGCCCATGACGACCTTCTTGACGGCGCCGAGCCCCTGGACCATGGCGAGCTCAATCTTCTCTTCCTTGGCGACCTGCATCAGCGAGGTGACGATCTCGTCGTTCGGGTCGAGCCGCACGAGGATGTGCTGGCTGTCGATATTCTTGTACTCCATTTTAATCACTCCTTCATTGGATGGATTCGCCTTTTTTAGGTGAAATCCTTCTCTGCGCGGCTTAACACATTTTTTACACGCGGATGCTGGACAAGATCGCGGCGTTGGTAATATAATGAAGTTCGGAAAAGCTGCCCGTGCGGCAGCTGCATTTTTCTTGTGAGAATCAAGTGACAGAGAAGAAAGGCTGGTGAGATCATGGACGATCACCCTAGTGCGATAGATCCCAAACGATGTGATACAAGTGGGGGAGTGATCTCCATGGCCTGCCGCTAAGCGCAGCGGGCAGGAGTCTCCCCGTGGAAAGGAGATTCTATCCATGCTGCAGATCTATAAATCCCTGGAGAGCGGCCCACTGCAGGAATTGACGCTCAAGACGCTCGAGAAGGGCGCCTGGATCAACATCGTCGATCCGACGCCGTACGAGCTCAAGGTCGTCAGCAATCTCACCGAGGTTGATCCCGACTTCCTGCGCTCCGCACTCGATGATGAGGAGCGCTCCCATACGGACGTCGAGGAGAACTCGGTCATGGTCCTGACGAATGTGCCGGTCTTCCGCGGCGAGGACAGCTACGATGCCCTGCCGCTCGCCATCATTGTGACGGATGAGTACATCATCACCGTCTGCCTCGAGGAGACGCCCGTCATCACGGAGTTCAACGAGCGCACATCGCGCCTCTTCCGCACCTACAAGAAGACGCGCTTCCTGTTCCAGATCCTCTACAAGTCGGCGACGTACTTCCTGCGCTATCTGCGCCAGATCTCGAAGCTGTCGGAGGAGATCGAGGACCAGCTGCGCCACGACATGAAGAACAGCGAGATCCTGCGCCTCCTCGAGCTGCAGAAGGGCCTGACGTACTTCAATGCGGCCATCCGCTCGAACGGCGCCGTGCTTGACAAACTGCTGCGCATGCGCAACAACACGAGCCTGACGCCAATCCTCAAGGCGTATGAGGAGGATGAGGACCTCTTGGAGGATGTCATCATCGAGAACAAACAGGCGAAAGAGATGGTCGAGATGTACAGCAAGATCCTCGCGCGCCTCGCCGATACGTTCTCGTCGATCATCTCGAACAACCA
Source organism: uncultured Collinsella sp. (assembly GCA_900551555.1). Taxonomy (GTDB): domain Bacteria; phylum Actinomycetota; class Coriobacteriia; order Coriobacteriales; family Coriobacteriaceae; genus Collinsella. The sequence continues at coordinate 4,897 of URWC01000122.1, forward strand.
GAACCTCGTCATGAAATTCTTGGCGGCGATGACGATCATCCTGGCCATCCCGACCGTCGTCTCGAGCTTCTTCGGCATGAACGTGCCTGTGCCGTTTGCCGAAAATGCGCATGGCTTCCTTTATGTCATGTGCATCGCTTTCAGCATCAGCATCGTCAGTGCCTACGTGCTCTGGCACCGCGATATGTTCTGAGGAGGAGAGCCATGGTACTTGCCGAATCGAAACTCAGGGTCGGTGTCATCTACGGCGATCCCGCGAATCATGAATACGTCTACATGCCGGGCAGCGAGCTCGGCGTCAAGGATCCCGTCTGCGTCTACGAAGCAGACGGCATGCGCGAAGACATCGACATGCACGAGGCCCTGCGCCTCATCCGCGTGCGGAGCCTCAAGCCAGCCCGCCACCCCGTCTGGGGAGAGAGCTCCTGCTGAACGGAGAAGAAAAGACACATGCTGCAATCGTGTATTGCTGCATGTGTCTTTTTTTCATTCGTAGGCAGGGATGTCCCTTTCGCCGCGGTAGAAGCGGGTCGGCCCCGTCTTGAAATCGTGTTCATGGTCAGCCGGGACAGACAGGTCCGCGAGCCGCTGCCAGTCGAGCTCGAGCATCCGCGTCGTCGGCATCATCGCGATGACGTTCTCGACATCCGTGTGGATCTCGTGCCAGATGGGAACGCCTTCTCCATCGCGCTCGCCGCAGTAGACGCGGATCGTGTGCGTCTCGAGGTCCTGCGTGTAGGCCGCCGCAAAAGACAGGTCCGTTGCGTGTGCGCGCTTGCCGGACCAGGCGTGATAGCTCCAGCTCATCGTCGCGATCTCGAGGTAGAGCAGCTTGCCTTCGGTCATCCACATCTCGCCGCCGGGGTCGCCTTCCGGGTAGAGATTGTAGAT
>URWC01000123.1 GCA_900551555.1 uncultured Collinsella sp.
GCAGCAGGCGGGTGCGCAAGGTGAACCAGATACCGGCGGTGAACAGCAGCACGACCATCAGCGAGATGCCGATGCCGCCGCCCACTGGCAGCGTGAACAGATCGCCCCACAGCAGGCGGTAAACAAATTCAATAAGATGGGTCAGCAAGAGCAAGGCCTCCTTGTCGGTTGATGACTTCATTATAGTACAGTACAAAAGAATTGTAAAATCCAAAAAATTGATCGAAAGAATCAATGGAACAGAAGAGCAGGCCCGCCACAAAACAAAAACCGCCCGGCTGTTGCACCGGGCGGCGGAGGAAGCAATAAGAATTGTCAGAAAATCACAGGATGTCGATGTATTCACCGGCCAGCGCTTTGTTCATGCTGCGCACGGCGCAGAACTTGCCGCACATGCTGCAGGTGTCGCTGTGGTCATCTTCCGGCAGGCGGGCGTCGCGGATGGCTTTGGCGGTCTCGGGGTCCAGCGCACAGGCAAACTGTGCGTCCCAGTCCAGCACCCGGCGGGCGTCGCCCATCTTGTCGTCGATGTCGCGGGCATGGGGGATGCCCTTGGCGATGTCGGCGGCATGGGCAGCGATCTTGGAGGCCACGATGCCCTGCTTCACGTCCTCCACGTTGGGCAGTGCCAGATGCTCGGCAGGGGTGACATAGCACAGGAAGGCAGCACCGCTCATGGCAGCCACCGCTCCGCCGATGGCGGCGGTGATGTGGTCGTAACCCACGCCGATATCGGTCACCAGCGGCCCGAGCACATAGAACGGAGCATTGTGGCACAGGCGCTTCTGCAGTTTCATGTTGGCGGCGATCTCGTCGAGCGCCATGTGACCCGGGCCCTCGACCATGACCTGGACGCCGGCGGCCCAAGCGCGCTTGCACAGCTTGCCCAGCTCGATCATCTCAGCGGTCTCGGTGGCGTCGTTGGAGTCGTAGAGGCAGCCCGGGCGGCAGGAGTCGCCGAGCGAAATCGTCACGTCGTACTCGTGGCAAATCTCGAGCAACTCGTCGTAGAACTCATAGAATGGGTTCTCGTTACCGGTGACCTCCATCCAGCCAAACAGCAGTGAGCCGCCACGGCTCACGATGTTCATCAGGCGGCCGGTCTCCTTAAAGGTCTTGGTGACCGACTTGTTTATGCCGCAGTGGATGGTCATAAAGTCCACGCCGTCCTCGGCATGCGCGCGCACGACTTCGAACAGGTCGTCCTTGGTGAGCTTGACCAGCGGCTTTTCCATGTAGCCGATGGCGTCGTACATGGGGACGGTGCCTACCATGAGCGGCGTCTCGTCGATGAGCTGCTGGCGGAACTGACGTGTCTTGCCCGAGTTGGAGAGGTCCATGATGGCGTCGGCACCGTAGTCCTCGGCGATCTTGACCTTCTTCCATTCCTCGGCGGCATCGGCCTTGTCGCCCGAGATGCCCAGGTTCACATTGACCTTGGTGGACAGGCCCTCACCGACGCCAAAGGCGCGCATGCCCTTTTTGATGTGCACGATGTTGGCGGGGATGGCGATGCGGCCGTCGGCCACGCGCTCGCGGATGTACTCGGGATCGCGATGCTCACGCTCGGCGACTTCCTTCATCTGCGGTGTGATCTGCCCAGCGCGGGCGAAGTCGATTTGCGTGACGAGCTTGGGCTCGGTCTGTGTGCTCATTGGCACGGCTCCCTTCGTTGGCATTACCCATATCAGGTTTGCGGGTCAGGGCGGGCGCGCCCAATCTCAGCCTGCCGTCTTGTCCCGCAAGCTCCCCGTTTATGTAATGGGCTCAAGTATAGCTCGAATGGGTACGATTGGCCTAACGAGCGTGCCTGTGAGGAGGCGAACATGGAAGACAAGCATCTATATCGAGAGACGCAATGGGATGTATCGGCCGAGGAAAGCCGTGCGCACCATGGCCTTGTCGCGATTGGTTTTGCGGTGCTTGCCGTGTTGGTGATTGCCTTTTGTATTTGGACGTTTGGCGGTCGCGGCGGCGCTGCCTGGGAGTTCGAGGCTGATGATAGCCTACCGATTATGACGGTGAGGAGTACTGGCGGTAATGCCAATACGCTCGCCGTTCCGGGCGATTATTGGTACCCGCGCGATGAGTTTGTGCAGTTGCAGCTGAGTGGTGGGTCCATTCCAGGTGAAGAAATCGAACGCGTGACGTTTGACGCGGCGCTCAAAACGCTCACGGTGAAGGTCAAAGATCAAGGAGATGTGCCCACGACCATGGATATCGCCCTGACGGAATGGCGTCTGGAGCCCCCGGCGGGTGTCAAGGTGACCGAGGTAGAGCACGTTAAGGTTACCTACCAAGATGGCTCTACGAGCGAGATCGCCAAAGCCGACGGCTTGGCGGGATAGACGCCGTGCCTAGTCAGCACACTCAAAAGTAGCGGTGGTCCTACAAGGCCTGTTCGTTCAGGAAGACCAAAGTGTTTTTATTTGAAAGCTCGGGAAAGTGACGATAACCAACGTCGAACGCGGTGAGCCCGCTTACATCCTCGAGCTTGTTTTCTGCCATCCAGCGCACCATGGAGCCGCGTGCCTTTTTGCTGGCGGTCGAGCGCTGGATGGGCTTGCCGTTGCGGATGCCTTCGCCAAAGAGGCATGTGACGACCGTGACATCGGTGGTGAGGCAGGGCAGAACGGCTTTGGCGTATTCCGCACTGGCGAGGTTGACGATCGTAGCGTTGGAGCCCGCCGGAGCGATGGCCCGTGCGAGCTTGTCGCCCCAAAACGCGTAGAGGTCTCGGGCATCGTCGACGGCAAGCTTCGCGCCCATCTCCAGCCGATACGGTTCGACGGCATGAAAGGGACGAACGCACCCGTAGAGGCCGGAGAGGATCCACAGGTGGCTTTGCAGCCATGCGAGCTGCGCGGCATCCATGACCTCGGGCGCCATACTTTGGTATTGGATGCCGTGGTAGGACATGACGGCGGGGGAGAGGTGACGGGCGAGTGCGGGATTGTCGAGATCGCCGTTTTTCAGGATGGGCCCGAACTCATGCAGGGTGTTGAGGCAAGGCCCCAACAGTTTGTCACTCACGTTCCATAGCGCCTGCAGGCCGCCGCTGCCTTCATTCCGCTCGATATCTAGCAGTGCGCGGTGGAGGCGAGCTGTCTCGCGCACAAAGGGTGGAATGCCTAGGACTTCAAAAGCATCTTGGGCCGCGCGCATCTGCTTGGCGGGCGAAATGATGACCTGCAGCATGAACTCTCCTCTGCCAAAAAGGAAGTTGCGGTGGAATACGGTCTGTTTTGGCCGTTTATGGGCCAGTTTAGTCCGTATTTCACCGCAACTGATGAAGGGTTGGTTAGGCGCGCTCGAGGAAGGCCTTGTAGCCGCGGTAGGCCTCGTAGATATCGGCCTTGTTGGCGACTTCCCACAGGGCGTGCATGGACAGGACGGCAACGCCGGAGTCGATGACGTTCATGCCGTACTTGGCCATGATGTAGGCGATGGTGCCGCCGCCGCCCGCGTTGACGCGGCCGAGCTCGCAGGTCTGGAAGTCCACGCCGGCCTCGTCCATGATGTCGCGGATGAGGGCCACGTACTCGGCGTCGGCGTCGTTGGAGCCGCCCTTGCCACGGCTGCCCGTGTACTTGTTGAAGCACAGACCGCGACCCATGAAGGCGGCGTTCTTGGTCTCGAACTTGCCGGCGTAGCCCGGATCGAAGCCGGCGGACACGTCGGAGGAGAGCATACGGCTGCGGGCGAGCGCGCGGCGCAGGGCCAGCGGGCTGTCTTCACCGACGAGCGTCATGATCTCGGCGACGGTGTTCTCGAAGAAACGGCTCGTCATGCCGGTAGCGCCTACGGAGCCAATCTCCTCCTTGTCGACGATGAGCGTGATGCTCGTGCGCTCGACATTGGCCACATTGATCTGGGCGAGCATGGAGGGGTAGGCGCAGACGCGGTCGTCGTGGCCATAGCCCAAAATCATGGAGCGGTCGAGGCCCATGTCGCGGGCGGGGCCGGCGGGCACGACCTCGATCTCGGCGGAGAGGAAGTCCTCCTCCTCGACGCCGTACTGCTCCTTGAGGATGTCCAGGAACATCTGCTTGACGGGCTCCTTGGGAGCATCCTTGTCGTCCTCATCGAACTTGACGGGGCGACCGCCCACGATCACATCGAGGATCTCGGCATCGACGGCGTCCTTGGCGGGCTTGGACATCTGTTCGCTCGAGAGGTGGATCAGCAGGTCGGAGATGGTAAAGACCGGGTCGTCTGCCTTGTCGCCGATGTTGATGTCGACGGTGGTGCCGTCCTTTTTGCAGATGACGCCCACGAGTGCGAGCGGGGAGGCCACCCAGTGGTAGCTCTTGACGCCGCCGTAGTAGTGCGTGTCGAGGTAGGCCATGTCGCCGGCCTCGAAGGCGGGGTTTTGCTTGAGGTCCAGGCGCGGCGAGTCCACGTGGGCGCCCAGGATGTTAAAGCCCTGCTCGAGCGGGGCGGTGCCCAGGTTGACGAGCATAAGGTCCTTGCCGTGGTTGGCGGCGTACACTTTGTCGCCTGCCTTGAGCTCGCGGCCTTCGGCGATCACGGTCTCTAGGTCGACGTAACCCGCCTCCTCGGCCATCTTGATGCCGGTTTTGACGCACAGTCGCTCGGTCTTGTTCTCGCTCAAAAACTGCTTATAGCCGCGGCAAAGCTCCTCGAGCTCCTCGATTTGCTGTGGCGTGTACTTTTTCCATGCGCAGGGACGCTCCATGACGCAGACTCCTTTCGGATCGATCGTGCTGGTTGATGTACCGTGAGCCATCGTATCACGCGCGGGCTCACGGTGGCGGGGGAGCTTGATGTACTGTGGCCGCGGGGCGGGGAGCGTGTAAACTGGAGTGAGCAAACCGTGCCCAGCCCAAAGCGAGGTATTCAATATGTCTGACAAGCGCCGCACCTTTGCCGTTATCGACGGCAACTCGCTCATGCATCGCGCCTTCCACGCCGTGCCGCCGACCATGAACGCGCCGGACGGTCGCCCCACCAACGCGATCTTTGGCTTTCTGAACATGTTTCTCAAGATGATCGATGCCTTTAACCCCGACGGCGTCGTCGTGGCGTTTGACAAGGGTAAACCGCGCGTGCGCATGGAGATGCTGCCGCAGTATAAGGCGCAACGCCCGCCCATGGACCCCGATCTGCATGCGCAGTTCCCTATGATTAAGGAGCTGCTCGCCGCGCTCAACGTGCCGATTCTGCAGTCCGAGGGCTGGGAAGGCGATGACATCCTGGGAACCATGGCGCGCCTGGGTGAAGAGGCCGGCTGCGACATGCTACTGGTGACCGGCGACCGCGACATGTATCAACTCGTGACCGAGCACGTCAACGTGGTCTCGACCCGCAAGGGCCTGTCCGACGTGGCGATTATGACGCCCGAGAGCGTGGACGACCTGTATCACGGCATTACGCCGGCGCTCGTGCCCGATTTTTACGGTCTAAAGGGCGATACGTCCGACAACATCCCCGGTGTACCGGGCATCGGTCCCAAAAAGGCGAGTGCGCTCATTGCGAAGTACGGTAGCCTGGACGAAGTCATCGCGCATGCCGATGAGGTCAAGGGCAAGATGGGCGAGAACCTGCGTGCACACATCGATGACGCACTACTGAGCCGCAAGGTTGCGACAATTCGCACCGATGCGCCCGTCGAGCTCGACTTTGAGGCGACGTCCTTCCCGGCGTTTTCTGCCGATGAGGTTTCCGCGGCGCTGGGTACGCTTGGTATCACCGCCATGCAGAACCGTTTCTTGGCGCTGATCGGCGGCGAGGGCGGGGCTGCT
>URWC01000124.1 GCA_900551555.1 uncultured Collinsella sp.
GGCACGGCGGAGTGCGCGTAGATCATGGTCTTGTCGGGGTCGATACCGCAGGCAAGGTAGTCCATGACCATGTTGTACACGTTGTCCTGGATGTGCTCGGTCGTGTCGCGGTCAGTGATGACCTGGTAGTCGGCGATAAGTACGTTGGTCTTGGCGCCCATGTTCTGCAGCTCAACACGGCCCTTGAGGGTGCCGAAGTAGTGGCCCAGGTGCAGACGGCCGGTGGGGCGGTCGCCGGTGAGCATGGTGAACTTCTCGGGCGTTTTGGCCAGGCCCTCGCGAATGGCGTTGCTCTTTTGCAGCGCGACTTCGTAGCTGTTCTCGTTTGGCATGATTGCTCCTAACGTATGTTCATGGGTCAAGATGATAACGCGTTTATTGGAGGGGTGGTGCGTAAGTAGGCGAGGGGCGGGAGAGGGACGCGCGTGGTGCGGCATGTGCGATGGGTGCGGCGCGGCTGCGCTTGGCTAACGGTGCCTTGGCGCATCCTCGGCAGCTTGCCCTAGAGCTTGTGGTGGCGCTCTTCTTTGCGCTCCTCGGCTGCCTGCTCCTCCTGCTTAAAGGCGGGGTCGTCGGGGGTGACGAGCTCGTCCTCGTGCGTGCGCTTGTTGTAATGGTGGCGCAGCACGGGCTCAAACAGATGTAGATGTTTGGCAAAGGCCGCCGAGCCAATGGCGAGCACGGTAAAGATGAGCACACGCATGGGCACCTCGACCTGGTTAATCGCGGCGGCGCCGGCCGAAAGCATGATGCACCAGGCATAGATGAGCAGCACGGCCTGTTTTTGGTTGTAGCCTTCTTGGATTAGGCGGTGGTGGATGTGGCCCTTGTCGGCCTGCCCGATGCTAATGTGGGCGCGCCTGCGGCGCACGATGGCGCTAAACGTGTCGATGATGGGCACGCCGGCAACGATGAGCGGGATGATAAGCGAGGTGAGCGCGGCGGTGCGGCTCACGTTGAGCAGCGAGATGGAGCCCAGTGCAAAGCCCAGAAGCAGCGACCCCGAGTCGCCCAAGAAGATGCTTGCGGGGTTGAAGTTGTAGCGCAAAAAGGCCAGACAGGCGCCAAAGAGCGCAATGGAGAGCGCGGCGGCGTCGATGCGGCCCGAGAGAACGGCCATCGAAAACATGGTGAACGAGGCAATGCCGCAGATGCCCGTGGCCAAGCCGTCGAGGCCGTCGATGAGGTTAATGATGTTGGTGAATGCCACCAGATAGATTACGGTGATGGGGTAGGCGAGCCATCCGAGCATGATCTCGCCGGGGGCAAACGGGTTGACGATGACGCCGATTTTTAGGCCGCCGATACAGGCGATGAGCGCGGCGAGGACCTGTCCGGCCAGCTTTTGCTTGGGCTTGAGCTGGGAGACGTCGTCGATAGCGCCGGTCGCAAAGATGACGGTAAAGGAGAGCGCCAGCATGGGATAGCTAATGTGAAGGCGCGGGTGCGGCACCAGGACGGGTGGCCAGCCTAGGTGCCAGGTGCCTAGGATTTGCACAATGCAGGCAACTACCAGGCCCAAAAACACCGCCGTTCCGCCCAAACGCGGGATGGGCTTGGTGTTGATGCGGCGCTTAGAAGGATAGTCGACGGCATCGAGTTTAATTGCCAAGCGCTTGACCAGGGGCACCGCGAGGAAGGTCGTGATAAAGGCCGCCGCTGCCACGCATAGGTACGGTATGTAGCTCGGGGATGAAGCCATGAATCTAAAAACCGCCAAGCGTCGAAGGAAAAGGTCAGAAGAACGCCATGCGCAAAGGGCATAGCCGAACCATAATACTCGACCAAGGGGGGTGCATGTAATTGCACGCAGCGATAATCACGCGCTTACCAGATATTGGGATGTTGTCGATGGCTTGTCGGGATGCCGGCGGGGATCCATATGGACTGTAATGGCGATTTTCGGCAAAAGAAAACCACCCCCCACGTTACGAAAATGAACCCACCTAAAACAGGTGGGTGCCCTCATCGACTGTTCCAGCGTCCTTAACAACGAAGGATACCTGTACTAGGCACGACTGTGTGGGCTCCCTAAATAAACGCGACGGTTCACCCAGTTGCTCCGCGGGGGGCGGAATACCTACATCATAAAGCGGCACTTTGTGGATTCCAGTCTTGACATTACAAAAATCGTGTCGGACGATTACGGCGCCTTAGGGACGGAGTCGTCTACGCGGCCTGGCCCTTTACGTTTGAGCTGCTGAATCGTTGTTTTGGAGCATGTTTTTATGCCGACGTCGTTGACCGAACTTTTTTCGCCCGCCTGCCATTTGTGTCCGCGCCGTTGCGGTGCGGCGCGCGATGAGGGCGCGCGCGGCGTATGCGGTGCTAACGACACGCTCAGGGTGGCCCGCGCGGCGCTTCATATGTGGGAGGAGCCGCCTATCTCGGGTGAGGCCGGTTCGGGCACGATCTTCTTTAGCGGCTGCTCGCTTAAATGTATCTACTGCCAGAACCACGAGATCTCGACCGGCAATTTTGGCCTTGAGATTTCGCCTGAGCGCCTGGTCGAGATTATGCTGGAGCTGCAGGACCAGGGTGCCAACAACATCAATTTGGTGACGGCGACGCACTATGCGCACCTGTTGCCTGCTGCGATCGCCGCGGCACGGACGCGCGGGCTGGTCATCCCGATCGTCTACAACACGAGTGGTTACGAGCGCGCGAGTGCCGTGGCGGCGCTGGGCGACCTGGTCGATGTGTGGCTCACCGACTTTAAATATGCCGATGCCGGGCTTGCGCAGTCGCTTTCTCATATTAAGGACTATCCGCGCGTGGCCGTGTCGGGTCTGGCCCAGATGGCGCGCGAGATCGATCGCCGCGGGGGAGAGCTGGTGGACGAGGGCGGGCTCATGAAGCGCGGCATCATCGTGCGCCATCTGGTGCTGCCGGGACATGCAGACGATTCATGCCGCGTGCTGGACCTGGTGTGGCAGACGGTGGGCGACGTGCCGATCTCGGTCATGAACCAGTACACGCCCAATGCGCTCATGCGAGAGCAGGGCGGCGAGTTGGCGCGCGCCGTGACGCGCGAGGAGTACGAGCAGGTGCTCGACCATGCCGACGACCTGGGCTTTACGACAATGTTCTGGCAAGAGGGCGGCGCGGTAGACGAGAGCTTCACCCCCGCCTTCGACACCACCGGCGTCCTCACCAGCGCAAAGTAGAGCGCACGCTGATGATTTTTCTGGGACGGGGATTAAAAAATCATCGAGAGGATCGCCTGTTCGAAAAGTTGTCAAAATAGCCGCGCTCCAAAAAGACTGGTTATTGGGCGTTGACAGTTGGCGAGCCGTAGGTAAAATATCGACTTGTCCTGGGGACGTAGCTCAGTTGGGAGAGCGCTGCCGTCGCATGGCAGAGGCCGAGGGTTCGACTCCCTTCGTCTCCACCCTTGGATTTGATAAGCCGCTGACATTGTGTCGGCGGCTTTTTTTAAAAGAAAGGGCTGTACCATGGCCGAGCTTGAGTCCCAACCATTGTCCGACGAGGAGCGCGCTGAGTTGGAAGAGCTCCGCGCCGAGAAGGCCCGCCGCGAGGCTCGTGAAGAGGCCCGTCGCGAGCGTGAGGAGCTGGCTGCCCTGCGTGCCGAGCGTGCGAAGGCCGAGGAGGTCGCCGCGAACGCCGCATCCGCATCGGCGCCCGCGCCCGCACCCAAGCCCGCTGCTGCGAAGCCTGCACCTGCCGCGCCCAAACCTCAGCCTAAAAAGGCCGCTCGTCCCAAGTCCGTCGAGCCTAAGCCGAGTCGTGACGAGATGACCTTTGCCCAGCGCATGGTTACCTCCAAGGAGCCTACGGGCGAGAACGAGATCCCTGGCATGGCGCCGGCTCAAAAAATCATCATCGTGCTCGCCCTCATCGCGTTTATCGTCTTTATGGTCTACACGATCACGGGCAGCATGGGCCTGCACTAATCTGTTCGCGCTGGGCGCCATGCCTGAACACTCTGTCCTTGTCCAACCCTCAACTTCTGCACAACGCATCCGAAAGGTCGCCCCATGGCTTTGACCGACATCTCGCATCCCACCGACATTGCAATGCTCACCGATCTGTACGAGCTCACTATGGCCCAGGGCCTGTGGGAGAGCGGCAAGGCCAATGAGCAGGGTTGTTTTACCGCGTTTTACCGCGACCATCCCTTTGGCAGCGCCTATGCCGTCATGTGCGGCACCGCCGAGCTGCCCGAGCTGGTCGAGAATCTGCGCTTTACGCCCGAGGACATCGACTACCTCGCATCGCTTGAGGCCCCTGCCGGCGGCGCGATGTTCAAGTCCGCATTCCTCGACTACCTGCGCGATTTTCGTGCGCATGTAAACATCGACGCCGTTCCCGAGGGCGAGCTCGTCTTTCCACGCGAGCCCATGGTGCGCGTCACCGGCCCCGCGCTGGAGTGCCAGCTGCTCGAGACGGCGCTGCTCAACATCGTCGGGTTCCAGACGCTTGTCGCCACCAAGACGGCGCGCGTGGTGCTCGCCGCCGACGGTCGTCCCGTGGCGGAGTTTGGCCTGCGCCGAGCCCAGGGTCCCGATGGCGGCCTGGCCGTTGCACGCGCGAGCTACGTTGCTGGCTGCTCCTCTACGTCCAATGTGCTCGCCGGCCGCCGCTACGGTATTCCCGTCTTTGGCACGCATGCGCACAGCTGGGTGATGAGCTTCGATTCCGAGCTCGAGGCCTTCCGTGCCTTTGCCAAATCGAGCCCCAAGAACTGCACGCTGCTCATCGACACCTATGACGTGCGCGAGGGCTGCGAACATGCCATTACGGTTGCCAAGGAGATGGAGGCGGTGGGCGAGCGTCTGTCGGCTATTCGTATCGACTCCGGCGACCTCGCCAAGCTCTCCAAGTATGTTCGCGGCCGTTTTGATGCCGAGGGCCTGCCCTATGTGGGGATTTCGGTTTCTAACGATCTGGATGAGTACACGATTCAGTCACTGCTCGACCAGGGCGCGCCCATCGACAGCTTTGGCGTGGGTACCAAGCTCGCGACCTGCTATGACCAGCCGGCGCTGGGCGGCGTGTACAAGCTTTCCGCCCGCCGTGCGAGCGAGGCAGATCTGTGGACACCGGTGGTCAAGCTCTCCGAGCAGCCCTACAAGCGCACGATCCCGGGTGTGCAACGCGTGCGCCGTTATTACGACGGCTTTGGCGGACCGGTCTGCGACATGATCTACGACGAGGACCATCTGGCGGGGGAGGGCGCCGCGCGCGGCAATACCCTCGTGGCCGTGAATGATGCCGCCCTGGTGACTGATGTGTCCGAACTTGAGTATCGCGAGCTGCTGGTGCCGATCGTGCGCGATGGCAGTGCGGTGGCTCCGCGTGAGAGCATCCAGGACGCGCGCGAGCGCTGTGCTTGGGCGCTCGATCATCTGGACGCAGCTTTCAAGCGCTTCCTGTACCCGCAGACCTATGTGGTGGGCATGGAGCAGGGCCTGGCTCAGGTGCGCGACGAGCTCGTGCGCAAGAACATGGCCGCGGCCTCTGCCTTTCCCTGGGCTCACTAATTCCTTGGGCGGTTGGGGCGAGTCACGCTCCCTTGGCCGCCAGCTCGGCCGTTCGCTGAACAGTTGATTGGTTTGACGTATGACGACTTCTTATAAAACGATGGTGGTAAAGATCGGTTCGTCCACGGTTGTGGGCGCCGATGGCAAGGTCAACCGCTCCTTTATCGGCGGACTTGCCGATCAGGCCGCAGTGCTGCGCAAGCTCGGCTGGCGTCTAGTCGTGGTGAGCTCGGGCGCTATCGCC
>URWC01000125.1 GCA_900551555.1 uncultured Collinsella sp.
CGCCCGCACGGCCTCAGAGCGCTTCAGCGCCACGCGGATCCGTGCGAACAGCTCCTCGATCGCAAACGGCTTGGTCAGGTAATCGTCGGCGCCGGCATCGAGCCCGGCAACCTTGTCCATCACGGCATCGCGCGCGGTGACCATGATCACTGGCACATCCTTGTGCTTGCGGACACGCCGCAAGACCTCCATGCCGTTGAGCTGCGGCAACAGCACATCGAGCAGAATCAGATCGTAGTCGCGCTCCAGCGCCAGGTCCACGGCGGTACGGCCGTCGGCGGCGTGCTCCACCTGGTAGCCCTCGTGCTCCAGTTCGAGCGTCACAAAGCGGGCGATTTTCTCCTCGTCCTCTACGATCAGGATCCGTGTCATGCGTGCCCCCGTCTGTGATTACTTGTCGTCGTTCAGATTTTGCTTGATGTCGTCCGCGGCATCGGCAGCGTGATTCATAAGGTTGTTGATGCTGCCGGGCACGTCGCCGTCGCTGTCGATGCGGTAGCGCATGCCAAAGAACAGGCCAATCAGCATCAGCCATATCGTGGCGCCCCAGGCAAACAGCGCGACAATTGGGATCAGGATGGGGATGTTGAGGATGATCGCATCGCGGCGCGTGGCGATAAACTTGGTGTCCAGGCTCAGGCGGAAGAGCTTTTTGAGGTACTCCCACACGCTGTCCATCTTCTTGGAGAAGTCGGTCTTTTCGCTCGACTTCTCGTAGGCGGCCTGCGCGGCGACCATCTCGGCCGAGGGCTCATCGACTGGCGCGGACTCGGTGGCGGCGTGCGCCGACGTGGTCTGGGTCTTGCCCTGCGACTCGAGCCAAATGATGGCATCCAGAACGTTGCCGTCGGCGGCGTCGAGCGCGGCCTTGGCATCGGTGTAGCTCACGTTGCACTTGGTGCGGATGGTTTCAACTTTTTCGAGGTCGTCCATGACCTGTCCTTTCGTTCGATGGACGCGACGCCGGGCGATCTGCCCGGGCGCGAGCGTTGCGTTCGGCGGTCTGCGTTGCGCGGCGCCGCCCCGCCCTTGGTCGAACTCTATAGTGCAGGTTATAGATTAAGCGATTCTTGAGCCAAGATTAATGTTGGATGAGTTTTTGCGCGGCGGTGGGAAAAGTATTAGACCTCGATAGCGGGGGATGGGGTACCGGTGTAAAACGGCGTCAAGGGTTGGTTGAGCAGGCGGTTTCTCCATTGATGTCCGCACAGCATGTGACACTTACCCTGCCGCCCCGCTCTGCCGCGGCGGCATGCGTCTGAACAACGACTCTCTAAGGAGTTCGATACCGATGAGTGACAACGCAAAGCATCTCGCAAAGAAGTGCGTAAAGGACGCGGGGCCGTGCCTCGCGCTGTGCGTAGCCGGCGCAGCGGTCGCGCTGCTGGCTGTTCTGGGGCCGTTCGACGTGCTCCGAAGTGCCAGCTTTCTGCATGTTTGCATGGCTCTTGCCGGCGCCACGATGACCGGCGGCGTGCTCGATCTGATCTTTTGGGTGTTTGACCCGTTTGGATGGAAGAGCGAGGGGTAGGTCCCAAAGGATGGAAGGGCTGGAACGGTTGACTTAGTGATCGTGCAGAATGTGGGCTAGCGACTTACAGGGAAGTGGTGATCCGATGACGGTCTATGTGACGGGCGATATTCACGGCGGCGTCGACATGCAAAAGCTTCGCGACTGGGATCTTGGGGATGGTCTGACAAGTGACGACTATCTCATCATCGCGGGCGACTTTGGCTTTCCGTGGGATTTCTCTGCCGAGGAATGTGCCGACATCGCCTGGCTGGAGTCGCGCCCCTATACCGTGCTGTTTGTCGACGGCAACCACGAGCGTTTCGATCACTGGTCGGAGCGCCCCATGGAGCTGTGGCACGGCGGCCTGACGCAGCGTCTGTCGGACACCTCGCCCATCCGACGCCTGACGCGCGGTGAGGTTTTTGAGCTCGACGGCTCAACGATCTTTACCATGGGCGGCGCCACGAGCGTGGATAAGGAATACCGCATTCCGTATTCCAGCTGGTGGCCGCAGGAGCTGCCGGACGAGCGCAACTTTGAGGAGGCGCGGGCAAAGCTCGACAGCGTGGGTTGGAAGGTCGACTATGCGATCACCCATACCTGCTCCACGCGCATGCTTTCGCCCACGCTTTACCCGGCACCTGGCTGGAATTATCCCGATGTCGATCGACTCACCACGTTTTTCGACGAGCTGGAGGACCACCTGGACTACAAGCGCTGGTACTACGGGCATTTTCATCGGGATACCAACCCGGCCGAGCGTCACACCGTGCTCTACGACTGCATCGTTCGCTTGGGCGACGAACTCCAGCCCTGGGATGTTGCGTAGAGGCGGGGTGGCTGGCTACTCGACCGTTACAGTGATGTTTTCCCGATGCGTGCGGATGACGTCCCAGCTAAAGTGCTCGACCAGCTGCTCGGCGGTACGCGGCGTGGTGTCCGGCGCGATGCCTGTTTGCCCGGCGAGCCATCCCAACAGTGCCTCGGGTGTGCAAAAGCGGGTGCGGAGCTCGCCCAGGTCCAGATCGCGATCGCGCTTGGAAAGGCGGCGGCCGTCCGGTGACATGAGCAGCGGAATGTGCGCGTAGTGCGGCGTGGGCAGTCCCAGCAGATGTTGCAGATAGATCTGGCGCGGCGTGGAACCAAGCAGGTCGCATCCGCGTACGATCTCGGTGACGCCCATGGCAGCGTCGTCGACCACCACGGCCAGCTGATAGGCAAACACGCCGTCGCTGCGGCGCACCAAAAAGTCACCGCACTCGGTGGCGAGTGCTTCGCATTGGGCTCCGTACGTGCGGTCCACGAATTCGATCACGTCGCTGGCGAGGTCGTCGACGGTGGGCACGCGCAGGCGCGTGGCCGGAGCACGCAGGGCACTGCGGCGGGTGATTTCATCAGCAGAAAGACCTCTGCAGGCGCCGCGGTAGATGGGCGTGCCGTCGCTGGCGTGCGGCGCGCTCGCGGCGTGGAGTTCGGCACGCGTGCAAAAACAGGGATAGGTGAGGCCGGCGTCTTGCAGCTGACGCAGGGCGTCCTCGTACAGATCCAGGCGATCGTGCTGGTAGTAGGGGCCTTCGTCCCACTCCAGTCCCAGCCAGGCCAGGTCGTCAATCAATTGAGTGGCAAGTTCCGGGCGCTTGCAGCGATCGTCCAGGTCCTCGATGCGCAGCACGATGCTGCCGCCTTGGCTGCGGGTCGAAAGCCACGAGCACAAGCAGCTGAACACGTTGCCCAAGTGCATGCGGCCCGAGGGCGACGGGGCAAAGCGGCCCACGACGGGGGTGGGCGCTGCCGTTGCTGGTGCGTCCGCGGCGTGTGTTGCTATGTTGCGTGCGTTGATATCCATGCGGACGAGTATAGCGCGGGGCGCGGTGGGAGAGACGCTGCCGTGGCCTGCAAGTTGCCGAGGCCGCGCGTTGCGCGTGCCGGACCACCGGCTCGACAGCTCGATCGCCGCCCGCCAGCCCAACCCCTCAAACGACAGAAACCCCGGCAGCTCTTCGCAACTGCCGGGGTTTCCGCGGAAAAGGGGGACATGATCCTCGAGCGAACGGCAAAGGGGCAAACCGTTTTCGCTCAACTGCTTTATCCCCCTCGCTCGCCGGCTTAATCGGCTCACGCCGCGCCCACACAAAGCCGCTACACCTGTGACGGAGCTATGAAGTGGTATCTATTGCCGGAGCGGGCTATGCCAAGGAGTGTCCCAGATTGCCGGCAGATAAGGAACGTCCCTAGGTGCCGGTCGCGGGCGTGACTTTCGTCCCGTTTGATACTCCGCTGGCCTAGATGTTCGTCATGTGCGCCCGTAAACGTGGGACAATGGCGTTACTGGTATCACAGACAAAGGATGTGCCCATGAACGACTCCGTTGCCAAAACCTGTCGGCAGCGCCGCCTGTTTGCGCGATTCGCTTCCGTCTGCGTGCTCGTCGCGCTTGCGCTGCTGCTGTTGCCCGCCGTTGCACGTGCCGACGGGTATTCTATGACCCAAACCTACATCGGCGCCACGGTCGAGGCCGATGGATCGCTGACCGTTGTCGAGGGACGCCAGTTTGATTTCGACGACGACATCAACGGCGTGTTTTGGGAGATCAATACGGGCACCAACCAGCAGGGCGGCACGGCGGGCGTTGACGTGCTGAGTGTCGAGGAAGAGGACACCGCGTTTAACAAAGTCGATAGCGCGAACAAGGGCGACTCTGGCGTCTATACGGTCGAGCAGACCGGTGACGGCGTAAGGATTAAGGTGTTCAGCCCTCACGAGAGCGGCGACAGTGCAATCTACTACGTGAGTTATTCCATGACCGGTGCAGTCATGAACTGGGCCGATACCGCCGAGCTCTACTGGAAGTTCGTGGGTGACGGCTGGTCTGCGGATTCCGACGATGTCGAGATGGAAGTGCGCTTCGCAAATGCCGCTGCCGGGACGGCGGCCGTCAAAGGCGATAACTTCCGCGCATGGGGCCACGGTCCGCTGACGGGCGACGTGTCGCTCGATGAGGACGAGCCCATGGTCACCTATACCATTCCCTGCGTGCATCAGGGCGAATTCGCCGAGGCACGCATCGCCTTCCCCAGCGACTGGGTGCCGCAGCTTGCCGCCGCGGGCGAAGAGCGCATGTCAACGATCCTGAGTGAAGAGAAGGAATGGGCCGACGAAGCTAACGCCCGCCGCGCTCACGCTCGCATGATTGCCAATGCACTTGCCGTGCTAAGTGTTGTTGCGGCGGTGGTCTTTACCGGCACAATCGTTATGCTCAAGCTGCGCAAGTGCAAGCCCAAGCCGCTTTTCCAGGACGAATATTTCCGCGATGTGCCTTCGGCCGACCATCCCGCCGTGCTTTCGGCCCTCATGAGCTGGAACGAGGTGCCCGACCAGGCATATATCGCCACGCTCATGAAGCTCACTGACGACCGTGTGATCAAGCTGGAGCAGGCGACCGTGACCAAGGCCAAGAAGGGTCTGTTGGGGCGTGAAAAAGAAGAGCAGACGCATCGCGTGACGGTGAGTGATGCGGGCTGGAAGTCGGCCAAGGGCATTGACCACATGGTGCTCAAGGTCTTCTTTGCCGGTGCTAAGCCTGACGAGAACGGTGACCGTTCGCGCACGTTCGACGAGCTGCAGCACTACGTCAAGCAGCACGCTACACCCGTGGGTGATAAGCTCGAGGACTATCAGAACACCGTTAAGGGCAAGCTGGCCGATAGCGAGTACGTTGCCTCGGACGGCATTGTTGCAATGGTGTTTTGCCTGGTTCTTGGTATCCTGATTGCCTTTGTTCCCGTGGGATCCATTTTCTTTACCGATGGCGCACAGGCGAACATCACCGCCGCGGTTATCTCGGTGCCGATTGTGCTGGTGGGTATCGGCGTGGGCCTTACGTTTCGCCGCTTTACGCCGGAGGGCGCCGAGGTGGCGGCTCGCTGCAAGGCACTTAAGCATTGGCTCGAGGACTTCACTCGTCTAAAGGAAGCCGTCCCGGGCGATCTGGTGCTGTGGAACAAGCTGCTGGTGATGGGCGTGGCGCTGGGCGTTTCGAAAGAAGTGCTGCGACAGCTGGCCGAGGCCGTGCCGCCCGAGGTACGCGAGGCCGACGGCTTCTATGACAATTATCCCTGCTACTGGTGGTACTACCATCATTACGGTATCGAGTCTCCGCTCGATTCGTTCGATGACGTGTATCACGAGAGCATC
>URWC01000126.1 GCA_900551555.1 uncultured Collinsella sp.
CTGCCACTGTCCGTGATGGCCGAGGCCGTGCAAAAGACGGTCGAGGATGCCGGCTTTAGCGTGGTGCGCGAGTACGGCGGACACGGCATCGGTAAGGAGTTCCACGAGGACCCGTTTGTGGGCTTTACCACCGAGGCACCCGATGTGGACACCATCATGGCTCCGGGCATGGTCTTTACCATTGAGCCCATGGTCAATGCCGGAGCGCCCGACATCAAGATTAGCAAGGGTGACGGTTGGTGTGTGCGCACCAAGGACGGCAGCGATTCGGCCCAGTGCGAGGTACAGCTCGTGGTGACCGAGGACGGCTACGAGCTGCTGAGCTGGTAGCCGTGGATGCGCCGGATGCTGACGGGCACGCTCGTCTTGCATCCGGCGTTTTTGTTTGAGCGTTTTGCCTGATAAAACCTGCCAAAATAAACCTGTCCCTTTTTGGCAGGTCGAGCGGAGAGGACTGCTTGTGAACATCCTGGTTTTGTTGCCCGTCAACGACCGCCATCGCGCAATTCTTGAGTCGAGCGCTCCGGGCGAGGACTTTATCTACACGAGCTCCGACGCCGCCACGCGCGAGCAGGTCGCCGATGCCGACGTGATCTTGGGCAACATCGGCCCTGACATGCTCACGGCATGCGAACATCTCCAGCTGTTGCAATTGCAGACCGCCGGCTATGACGACTACCTTGCCGCCGGCACCGTGCCGGCCGACGCCAAACTGTCTTGCTCGGTGGGCGCCTACGGCCAGGCCGTAAGCGAGCACATGTTTGCCATGGTACTGTCTATGATGAAACACCTGCCCGGCTACCAGGACCTGCAGCGCGAGCATCGCTGGGAGGACTTGGGCGCGGTCACCTCGCTCAAAAACGCCAACGTGCTGGTGCTGGGCGCAGGCGATATCGGCGGCCACTTTGCCACGCTCTGCCGCAGCATGGGCGCGCACGTCCGCGGCATCAAGCGCCATCCGCTCGTCTACCCCATTGTGTTTGAGGACATGGACGGCATGGACGCCCTGCCCGAGCGCCTAGCCGAGGCCGACGTCGTCGCAGCCTTTATGCCCAGCACACCCGAGACTCGCGGCCTGGCGAACGCCGAATTCTTCGCCGCGATGAAACCAGGCGCTTTCTTTGCCAACGGCGGCCGCGGCGACCTCGTGGTTGCTGACGACTTGGTTGCCGCCCTGGAGTCGGGACATCTTGCCGGCGCCGCGGTCGACGTCACCGACCCCGAGCCGCTGCCTGAGACAAGCCCCCTGTGGGATGCGCCCAACATGCTCATCACGCCGCACGTCTCCGGCTGGTTCCACCTGGCAGCCACGCTCAACAATGTGGTCGACATTGCCGCAGAGAATCTGCGTCACCTGCAAGCCGGCGAGACCCTGCGCTGTTGGATCGAACATTAGGGTTCCGCCGTTCTAACGAACGGCGGACCGGTCGACGCTACGCGCCGCCCAGAGCGACAATTTGTCATTCAAAAGGCAAGGCATGACCAGAAGGTCAATGCCTCGCCCTTTTCATGCCAACTTGTTCGCTCTGGACGTCGCTCGCTGACGTTTGCTCAACCCGCGGTGTCTTAACAGCTCAATCCAGCTGTTTGGTGCAATGGGGTCAGGTTAGTTTGCACTATGACATTGGTTCTGCCTGCGATACTTTTGTCAAAGTGACATCAGACATTCATCTGGCGTTTTCGACGTTTCGCCTATTAGAGCCAGTCCATCTCCTTACCATAGTGGTCCGAATAGGCGCTACGCTTGAGTTCTTCATCGCTCGCCGGCCACGCGTTGGACACGTCGATTCCCGATTCATGGCAAGCGGCGGCGAACAGCTTCGACCCCTGATCAATTAGTTGAGACCTGCCCTCGGTCTTCTCGCCTTCGGCTCGCATTTAAAGCTCCGCGCTTTCGGCGCCGTTGATGGTTAGGTTGCGCTCGTAGAAGGCGGTGAGGGCGCGGATGGCGTACATCACGTCGCGCACGCCGCCGGTCTCGTAGCTCGAGTGCATGGCAAGCTGCGGCAGGCCCACGTCTACGGCGTGCATGCTCGCCTGCATGTTAGACAGGTTGCCCAGGGTGGAGCCGCCGGCCATATCACTCTTGTTGGCGAAGGCCTGCGTGGGCACGTCGGCGTCATCGCAAATAGCCTGGAACACCGCGCGGCTAAAGGCATCGGTGCAGTAGTGCTGGTTGGCGGCTTCCTTGATAACGATGCCGCCGTTGAGCACCACCTGGTTGCGGACATCGCACTTCTCGGCGTGGTTGGGATGCACGGCATGCGCATTATCGCAGCTCACGAGCATCGAGGCGGCAAGTGCGCGATGGTACGACTCGTCATCGAAGCCCAGCGATCCGTTAATGCGGCGCAGCGCATCGGCCAAGAACGTCGACATGGCTCCCTGCTTGGTCTCGGAGCCAACCTCCTCGTTATCAAAGCAGCAGAAGACCGAGATATCGCGCGCGTTCTCAGCACCCAAAAATGCCTGCAGCGAGGTATAGGCGCAGGCCAGGTCGTCGAGCTTGGGCGTCGAGATAAACTCGTCGGCCCAGCCCCAAATGCGCGCATCCTGACGATTGACCAGGAACAGGTCGCGACCCAGGATCTGCTCGGGCTCAACGTCCAGTTCGTCGGCGATCAGAGCATCAAAGTCGCCCTGCTTAAGGTCACCGGCGCTGATGAGCGGGCACAGGTCGACAGCACGATTAGGCGCAAAGCCCTCGTTAACGCCGCGGTTCATGTGGATGGCAAGGCTCGGGATAATAGCGACCTCGCGCTCGGTGGCAAGCAGGCGGCTCTCAATACGGTCGCCTTCGCGTACCAACACGCGGCCCGCGAGCGCCAGCGGGCGGTCGAACCAGGTGTAGTCGATCATGCCGCCGTAGGCCTCGGTGTTCAGGCGCAGCGTCTCGCCTGCGCCGTCGAGCTCGGGCACGGCCTTGACCTTAAACGTCGGCGAATCGCTGTGCGACGCCGTGAGCTGAAAATGATAGTCACCGGCAACGCCGTCCTCGCCCCACGTCGCGGTCAGGTCCTCGCCCACCTTAAAGGCAATAACGCTCGAGGTATTGCGCTGCGTGTAATAACGCCCGCCCGGCTCGATGTCCCACGCCGCGTTCTCGGGCAGGTAGGTAAAGCCCGCCTCGTCGAGCTCGGCCATAATGGTCGCCGCCGTATGGAACATGCTGGGACATGCCTCGATAAAGTCGATGAGGTCGTTGGCGGCCTCGATATCGTCGGCAGTCACGTGCACGCGCTCGGGCGTTTCCTGATCCGTCATGCTCTCCCCTTTCGCTGGGTTGATGGTCCCCTCCAGCATACCCCGCCGCGCCAGCGCCGCGCCTTTCATTCCATGTTTAATCCCACGCCGCTCGCCAAGTTGAGCCATCATGCCCGTGCACCTTTTGCGACAATTACGCTAACAGGACGAGAGGAGCCGTCATGAAGCCACGTAACATTGCCATCGCCTGCGGTGTTGCAGGAACCGCCGTCGGCATCGCCATTGCCGCCGGTATCGTTTATCACAAACAAATCAAGTCCGCCGCGTCGCTCAAACGCTTGACTGACTATGCGGATGGCTATGACCTGTACGCAATCGACATCGCTTACGACTACGACCTTGACCGCATCATCGCCGCTGGCGTGCGCGACGACCAGGCCTACATCGATGCTGTGGTGGCGCAGGTGTTGCCCGGCGTGCCGGCACATGTCCAGGCGCCCCAGTTTGCCTGCAGCGCCTTTGCCGCCGTAGATGCCGAAGGCCGCGTGCGCACCGGTCGCAATTACGACTTTAAGGACGACACCTCGGCGCTGCTGGTGCGCAATCACCCACGCGGCGGCTACGCCTCCATCGGGTTTGCCGCCCTTAACAACCTGGGCGCCAACACTCCGCTTGATTCCGTCGCCGGACGTGCCGCCGCACTCATGGGCCCGTTTGCCCAGCTCGACGGCATCAACGAATGTGGCGTGTCCATTGCCGTACTCACCCTGGATTCCAAACCCTGTGACCAGGACACGCAGCGCCCCGTCATCAATACCTCGCTCGCCATCCGCCTGGTGCTCGACCGTGCCGCCACCACGCAAGAAGCTGTCGACCTGCTTTCCGCCTACGACATGCACGCCATGGCAGGACGCGATTACCACTTCTTTATCAACGACGCCGCCGGTGACGCGCGGGTGGCGGAGTGGGATCCGCGCGATCCGGACCGCGCTTTCAAAACGACTCCTGTACGCCAGGTTACGAACTTCTACGCCTGCTATGGCGACGAAGTGCTACCCAACCAAAAGAATGGCGAGCTGGGCCATGGTAAAGAGCGCGCCGTCGCAATCGCCGATGTCCTTGACGCCCATGTCGGTGCCCAGGACGAGGCAGTCGCTTGGAAGGCCCTACGCGCTGCGGCGCAAGAGCCCAATCCGGAAGACATCACCAGCAACACGCAATGGTCGGTCGTCTTTGACAATACCGAACCCGCTGCCGCTATTACGCTGCGCCGCCACTGGGGCGACGTCGACGCCTTCGCACTGTAAGGAGCTGGCACCGTCGTCCTTACGCTCGCCTGACGTTGCTTACATTTCCATACGCTTGAGCTAACACGTTTTACCCCCGCATCAACAGTGTGCGGAGGTAAACTTATGCGCATGTTATAACTTGCCCGGAAGGATTCACCATGCTTAGGATCGGTCTTCTTACTAGTGGCGGCGACTGCCAGGCGCTCAACGCCACCATGCGCGGCATTGTCAAAACGCTTATGACCAATAGCGAAGAGCCTATCGAGATTTATGGCTTTGAGGACGGATATCAGGGCCTTATCTACAGCAGGTTCCGTGTCATGACGCCCGCCGATTTTAGCGGTATCCTCACCCGCGGCGGCACTATTCTGGGCACGAGCCGCACGCCGTTCAAGCGCCTGAACATTCCCGAGGCCGACGGCGTCGAGAAGGTGCCCGCGATGGTCCACACCTATCACAAGTTGCAGCTCGACTGCCTGTTTATGCTGGGCGGTAACGGATCCACCAAGACTGCCAACCGCTTGCGCGAAGAGGGCCTCAACGTTATCGCCCTGCCCAAGACCATCGATAACGACACCTGGGGCACCGAGATGACCTTTGGCTTTACGAGCGCCATCGACGTCGCAACCAAGTGCATCGACGACATCCACACAACCGCCTCGAGCCACGGGCGCGTGTTCGTTATCGAGATTATGGGCCACAAGGTTGGCTGGATCCCGCTGTATGCCGGCGTCGCGGGCGGCGCGGACGTCATCCTGATTCCCGAGATCCCCTACGACATGGACCAGGTCATCAAGACCATCGAGCATCGCATGGAAACCGGCAGCCGCTTTACCATCGTGGCCGTCGCCGAGGGCGCTATCTCCAAGGAGGACGCGGCGCTGTCCAAGAAGGAGTACAAGAAGAAGCTCGCCGAGCGCACGAGCCCGTCGATCGTCTACGACATCGCCAAGGAGATCGAGGCCAAGACCGGTCGCGAGACCCGTGTCGCTATCCCCGGTCATACGCAGCGCGGCGGCCAGCCCGACGCTCAGGACCGCATCTTTGCGACCCAGTGCGGCGTCGAAGCCGCGCTTGGCTGCCTGCGCGGCGAGTTTGGCTACATGATTGCCCTGCGCGACGGCAAGATGTGCCACATGCCGCTCGAGGATGTCGCCGGCAAGCTCAAGTATGTCGACCCCCAGAGCGAT
>URWC01000127.1 GCA_900551555.1 uncultured Collinsella sp.
GACAACGTGACCGTAGTAGTCGTTGACCTGGTTGACGATGGCGTTATGCGCGAGGCGCAGCGCGTGCGTCGCCGCAACATTACTATCGCCGCCATCCTGGCCCTCGTCTTTGTGCTGGCAGCTGGCATCTGGGCCTACACGGGTGTCACCGGCTCGTACTACCTGGGTACCTACCAGGGCAATGTCGCCGTCTGGCGCGGCCTGCCCGGCAAGCCGCTCGGACTCAAGCTCCACTGGCTCGAAAGCGAAACCAGCATCAAGCTATCCGACCTGCCCGAAGACACGCAAAACCGCCTCAAGGCGGGTATTCCGCAAACAAGTGTCGACGATGCGCAGGACACGATATCCAAGTACCGCCACCAGATCGACGAGGAGCAGACCCGCCAGGTGATCGACGCGCAAACGATTCGCGACAACACCAATCAGGGATCGACCTCCGAATCAGATTCCGAGAAAACCGCCGAACAGTCCGCCGAGGCCGAAGCCTCCGATAAGAATTAGAAAGGGAGTGCCGCTTATGAGTCGCCGCAACACCGAGCTGCTCTTGCTCATCGCCTCGGCGTTCCCCGTCATCCTGCTGTATGCGATGTACGTCCTCACCGCGGGCGCTGCCATCTCCTTTGAGACGCTCGCCGTACCGATCGGCCTCTTTGCCGCCTTTGCCGCGGCCCACATTGCCGTGCGCATCTTGGCGCCCGGTGCCGACCCCGCCATCCTGCCCATTGTCTTTGTGCTTTCGGGCATCGGCATCACGTTCGTGACGCGTCTCGCCCCCGCTCTCGCCATCTCACAGCTCATCATCCTGTTTGTCTCGGTGGCCCTGATGGTGGGAACGCTCGCACTGGTCAAAAACCTCGACGTGGTCATGCGCTACAAGTACACCTTTGGCATTATCGGCATCATCCTGCTGATGCTGCCCATCTTTATCGGCACCACGATCTCGGGCTCCAAGCTCTGGATTCGCATCGCGGGCTTTACCATCCAGCCCGGCGAGTTCGCCAAGGTCTTTATCGTGCTGTTCCTGGCCGGGTACCTGGCCGAGAACCGCGAGCTGCTCTCCATCTCCAACCGCAAGATCCTGGGCTTTAAGATCCCTCGCCTGCGACTGCTGCTGCCGCTGTTTGCCGTGTGGGGTGTGTGCCTGCTCGTCGTCGTCTTCGAACGCGATCTTGGTTCGGCCGTGCTGTTCTACACCATCTTCTTGCTGATGCTCTACGTTGCCACGGGGCGCTTTTCGTATGTCGTTATCGGCCTTGCGCTCTTAGCCGTCGGAGCCGTGGGCGCCTACAAGTTCCTATCGCACGTTCAGGTGCGTTTCCAGGTTTGGGTCGATCCGTTTAAGGACGCCCAGGGCCAGGGCTACCAGATCGTCCAGT
The DNA here is from genome assembly GCA_900551555.1 of uncultured Collinsella sp. GTDB lineage: Bacteria > Actinomycetota > Coriobacteriia > Coriobacteriales > Coriobacteriaceae > Collinsella. The sequence goes on from URWC01000127.1 coordinate 1,377, forward strand.
CGCTCTTCTCGCTTGCCGATGGCGGCCTGGTCGGTGTTGGCATCGGCAACGGCATGGCCAACAACATCCCTGTCGTCGAGTCCGACTTTATCTTCTCGGCTATCGGCGAGGAGATGGGCCTTTTGGGCGGCGGCGCCGTGCTCATCCTGTTTATGCTCTTTGCCGTGCGTGGCCTGACCACAGCTGCCCGCGCAAAGTCCGACCTTGCCGCCTTTAGCGCCACCGGTCTTACGGCAGCCATCAGCTTCCAGGCCTTCTTGATCGTTGGCGGCGTAACCCGCCTGATCCCGCTGACCGGCGTCACCCTGCCCTTTATGAGCCAGGGCGGCTCCTCGCTGCTGGCGAGCTTTATCATCGTCGCGCTCCTGCTGCGCGCCGGTGACGAGGCGACCGGACGCGAGGCCGAGCTTACCGGCACCGGCACCATGGCCGCCATCACCGATGATCAGGTCGCATCTGCCGCCGCCCCGACGGGCACGCGCTTTGCCACTTCGTCTTCCTACGGCTCGCGCATGCGCCGTCGCCTGCTCGACACGCCTGAATCCGGTGTGCTCGGCCGCGTTGCGCTCGCCAACCGTCTAACCCGTGCGGTGCTCGCCTTTACGGCGCTGTTCGCCATCCTTATCGGCAACCTCACCTATGTCCAGGTCATTAAGGCCAAGGACTATCAGGACATGCCGACCAACAACCACACCATCGCCCGCTCCAAGTACATCCAGCGCGGCTCCATCATCACGTCCGACGGCGTGACGCTGGCCGAGTCGCTGCAGCAGGAGGACGGCACCTACGTACGCTCCTACCCCAACGGTAACCTGGCAGCGCACGTGGTTGGCTACGTGAGCCAGCAGTATGGCACCACCGCCATCGAGAGCGTCATGAACGACACACTCACCGGTTCTAAGGACTACTCCAGCTGGAACAACGCCATCGCGTCGCTCGCGGGCCAGACCCAGCCGGGCAACACCGCCAAGCTCACCATCGACTCGCGCATCCAGACGGCTGCTGAGCAGGCGCTCAAGGGCTTTAAGGGCGCTGTAGTGGTCATCGACCCGCGTACCGGCGCGGTGCTCGCATGTGCCAGCTCGCCCACCTACGACAACACCAACATCGATGCCCTGCTGCAGACGGGCGGCGGCGAGGACGGCTCCATGTACAATCGCGCCATGGACGCGCTGTACACGCCGGGCTCAACGTTTAAGGTCGTTACGCTTTCCGCGGCACTCGAGACCGGCACCGCCAGCCTTACCAGCACCTACCAGGCGCCCGGCTCCATGGACATCGGCAACGCACCGGTCACCAACTATGCCAACGAGAGCTACGGCACCATCAGCCTGCAGCAGGCCTTTGCCGTGTCCTCCAACGTCGTCTTTGGCCAGGTGGCAAACGAAGTTGGCGCAAACACGCTCGTGCAGTTTGCCAACGCCTTTGGCTACGGCCAAAAGCTCGGCCAGGACCTGACCTCCGCGGCCTCCATCATGGCCGACCCGTCGCTCATGACCGAGTGGGAGACCGCCTGGGCCGGTGCCGGCCAGCCTGTCGGCATGGACCACACGCCCGGCCCGCAGACCACCGTCATGCAAAACGCCGTGATTGCCGCCGCCATCGCTAACAGCGGCGTGGTCATGGACCCGTACTTTGTAGCCCAGGTACTCGCCCCGGACGGAACCGTGGTCAAGACCACGCAGTCCCGCTCGCTTGGGCAGGCCGTCAGCTCCGCCACGGCCGACCAGGTCAAGCAGGCCATGCTTGCCGTCGTCCAGTCCGGCACCGGCACCGATGCCCAAATCCCCGGCGTCAAGGTCGCCGGCAAGACCGGCTCGGCCGAGATTGGCGGCACCAACGTCAACTCGATGTTCGTTGGCTTTGCACCTTACGATTCACCCACAGTCGCCATCTCGGTGGCCTTAGAGGATTACGACAAGCATGACGTCAAGGCCGCCAAGATCGCCGGCATCGTCCTGACCGCGGCGCTTGCTGCACAGGGAGCGTGATGCCCATGATCGAATCGGACACCCGAGGCGCGCCGCGGCCGAAGAGTTAGCGGCAACGCGCCACACGGCCCCAGCGGCCACATCGTAGGTACTACACACATCGTTGAGCGAATAGTTATGTTAGGAGCAGGAATGGAACAGAGGGTCCTCGGGGGAAGATACCTCCTCAAGGATAAGGTGGGAACAGGCGGCATGGCGACCGTCTACCGTGCACAGGACCAGGTCCTCGACCGCACGGTAGCCGTCAAGATCATGCTGCCGCAGTATGCTGGCGACGCAACCTTCGCCGCACGCTTTAAGCAGGAGGCCCAGGCAGCAGCCGGTCTCTCCTCACCCTATATCGTGGGCGTCTACGATTGGGGCAAGGACGGCGACACCTATTACATCGTCATGGAGTACCTGCGCGGCACCGACCTTAAGAGCGGCATCAAGAGCCACGGCGCCCTCGACCCCAAGAAGGTCGCCCAGATCGGCTCGCAGATCAGCTCCGCGCTTTCGGTCGCCCACAAGCACGAGATCATCCACCGCGACATTAAGCCGCAGAACATCATGGTGCTGCCCGACGGCAACATCAAGGTGATGGACTTTGGCATCGCGCGCGCCAAGAACAGCCACCTCACGCAAGACAACAACGTGCTGGGAACCGCCCACTACGTCAGCCCCGAGCAGACCCGTGGTCAGGACCTCGGCCCCACCTCGGATATCTACTCGCTGGGCGTCGTGATGTACGAGTGCGCCACCGGCCGCGTCCCCTTTGACGGTGACGACGCTATCTCGGTCGCGCTCAAGCAGGTCAACGAGCTGCCTATTCCGCCGAGCCAGATCAACTCCGGTGTCGACGCCGACCTTGAGCGCATCATCCTCAAGTGCATGGAGAAGGACCCGGCAAACCGCTTCCAGACCGCCGACGAGCTTCGTCAGGTGCTCAATAGCTACCTGTCGGGCCGTGCCGTCAACGTCTCGGAGCCCACGCGCATCATCGGTGCCCCCGGTGAGCTGGGCGCCACCAAGACTCGCGAGCTTTCCGATCAAACGCGCGCCATGGTGCGTCCCGTCTCGGGCGTGAGCGGCCAGAACACCACCCGTAGCTCGGTTTCGGGCTCCACCGGCTCCTACGAGGTCGAAAAGCCCAAATCCAACAAGAACAAGATCATCGCCGCCGTGGTGGCAGCCGTTGCCGTCATCGGCATCGTGGTGGCCTTTGCCACAGGACTCTTTGGCGGCGAGCAGGTCACCGTGCCCGATGTGCTGGGCAAGGACCAGCAGACTGCCGTCGAGCTGATCAAGGAAGCCGGCCTCGAGGTCGGCACCATCGACCAAAGCTACAACGACGATGTCGACGAGGGCAAGGTCGCCGAGCAGACGCCCAACGGCAACACCAAGAAGACCAAGGGCACCAAGGTGAACCTGGTAATCTCCAAGGGCCCCAAGCCCTCCGAAAAGGTTGAGGTTCCCAAACTTGTCGGCCTGACCAAGGACCAAGCAGAAGCCGCACTGGCAAGCGTTGGCCTGAAGGGCAACGCCTCCGAGGAGGCCAACGAGGCTGATGAGGGCCAGGTCTTTGAGCAGGGCACCGAAGCCGGTAAGGAAGTCGCGAAGGGCACGACCATCTCGTACAAGGTCTCGAGCGGCCCGGATACCACGTCCGTCCCCGACCTGACCGACATGACCGAGGCCCAGGCGCGCAACGCCCTCGATATGGCAGGCTTTGGTGTCGACGTGAGCTACCAGGAGAACGACTCGGTTACCGAGGGCACCGTGATCAGCTGGAACCCCAGCGGCAAGCAGAAGCCCGGCGCCACGATTACCGTCGTCATCGCCAAGAAGTCCGGCAAGGCCACCGTCCCGGGCAACCTGTACGGCAAGAGCATTTCCGCCGCCGTTACCGCGCTCAACAACGCCGGTTTCTATAACATTGGCTTCTGTGACCAGAACGGCAATCCCGTAAGCGGTAACGAGGATGCAACCGTTACGGGCGTCTCCCCCACTGGAAAGCAGTCCACCGACAGCACGATTACGCTGACGGTCGCACTTTCTGGTTCGGGCTCGGGCTCGGGCTCGGGCACGGGCGACGATTCCGGTACGACCAACTAGTCGCCACCCCACCGCTCATCGCGGCTTTCGCCGCAAACATATTCGCTCACAGGCGCCCGCTTGCTC
>URWC01000128.1 GCA_900551555.1 uncultured Collinsella sp.
GGGCCCCTGCATAGATTTTGGAATAAAAGGGCGCCGCAGATGGAGTTCCGCGGCGACCAAGCCACACGCTAACAGCTTTAAGGAGTCAAAGCTGGTTTAGCCAAAGAAGCGCTTGATCTCAATCTCGGCGTTCTCCAAACAGTCGGAGCCGTGGATCACGTTGGCGTTGACATCGACGGCAAAGTCGCCGCGGATGGTACCAGGAGCAGCGTCAAGCGGGTTGGTAGCGCCCATGAGGGTGCGCATCTTAGCAACAGCGGAGAGACCGGAAACGACCATCTTGACGACCGGACCGCTCGTCATAAAGTCGCAGAGACCGCCAAAGAAGGGCTTGTCGGCCAGATGGGCGTAGTGCTCCTCGACGGTAGCGCGCTCGAGCGTGGTCATCTCCATGCGCTCGATGACAAGGCCGCTGCGCTCGATGCGAGCAACAATCTCGCCGATCTTGCGGTCACGCACGGCGTCGGGCTTAATCATGATGAAGGTCTTCTCGATAGCCATAAAAGTAGCCTTTCAAGTAGGTTCGCGCGTGCCCAAGTCCCATTCCGGCACCCGCCTGGACTGCATCGTAACAGAGTTTTAGCTGCAGTTAAACAAAAAGCTGTTTATTGAAACGTTGCAATTTATTGAAGCGTTCCATATGTGTCACTTCTGTTTCGAAGCTCGATTAGAGTACCATCCGACTGCCCATCAACCGCATCGAGCAGAGCAGACGGTCGGTTGCCGCCCGCGAACGTACCCCCTTCACAACCTGCCCAAAGGTCCTACAGAAGTTCTCGACAAGCCCCTCCCCATAGCAACAAAATACGGGCGTCCGCATCAGCAGACACCCGTAAAAGCAAAAACGATTTATCGATAAATGGCCAAAGCCGCTTCAGTCAAATCCCTACTTTATCCCGTGGCCCATCTCGACGACCTTGGTCAGCGATCCAAACACGCCCTCGTCGGCCACGAGCTGTGCCTCGGCGCGCTGCAGCTGCACGGCAACGGCGGCAGGGGCGGTACCGCCCTCGGTCGTACGCGCGGCGACAATTGAGGGGATGTCGAGCGCCTCGGTAATATCGCGTTCAAAGAGCGGGCTTGCCTCCTGGAACACCTCAAACGGCAGGTCCTCAAGATTGCAGCCACGCTTCTCACACATCAGGACCAGATGGCCCACCACGGCATGTGCCTCGCGGAACGGCAGACCACGCTTAGCCAGGTAATCGGCAACATCGGTGGCGGCAAGGTGCCCCACGCCGCACTCGCGCGCCATGGCATCCTCGTTGACGGTCCAAGTCGAAATCATACCGGCCATAACCGACAGACACTGCATGAGCGTATGGGCGGTATCGAGCGCGCTCTCCTTGTCCTCCTGCAAGTCCTTGTTATAAGCAAGCGGCAAGCCCTTCATGGTTACCAGCAGCTGCACCAGGTTGCCATACACACGGCCGCTCTTGCCGCGAATAAGCTCGGCAAAGTCGGGATTCTTCTTCTGCGGCATGATAGACGAGCCGGTGGAGTAGGAGTCTGAAAGCGTGATAAAGCCAAATTCGGAGCTCGACCACAGCACGATCTCCTCGGAAAGACGCGACAGGTGCATCGCCATGACGGATCCGGCGTAATGCAGATCGAGCAGGAAATCACGGTCGGAAACCGCATCGAGCGAGTTGGGAATCACGCCCGCAAAGCCAAGTTCGGCAGCCGTCATCTGGCGATCGAGCGGATAGCTCGTACCGGCAAGCGCGGCAGCACCCAGCGGGCAGTTGTCGGCGGCATCAAAGGCTGCCTTCAGGCGCGTAAAGTCGCGCGCGAACATCCAGGAATACGCCAGCAGATGATGCAACAGCAGCACGGGCTGAGCGTGCTGCATGTGCGTGTAGCCCGGCAGAATTACCTTGTCGTACTTCCTGGCCGCATCCACCAGCACATGGCGCAGCTCAAGATTGGCCTCCATGAGCTCCTTGGCCAGCGCCTTGACGCCCAGGCGTGTGTCGGTCGCCACCTGGTCGTTGCGCGAACGTCCGGTATGCAAGCGCTTACCGGCCTCGCCGATGCGACGCGTCAGCTCGCTCTCGATGGACATATGAATGTCTTCGTCGTTGATGTCGAAGGTGAAGTTGCCGGCATCGATATCCTGTTCGATTCCGGTCAGGCCCTTGGCAATCGCCTGCTCGTCCTCGGCACTGATGATGCCCTGGGCCGCCAGCATCTTGGCATGCGCCTTAGAGCCGGCGATATCCTGCTTATAGAGATGTTTGTCGACCGGCAGCGACGCGCCAAACTCCTGCGTGACCTCGGCCACGCCTGCCTCAAAACGACCGCCCCAAAGAGCCATGGAACCGTCCCCTTTCTCCAAATACCAAAACAAGCGCCCAAAGCAATGCGCCATATCGCTAAAGCGATTTTTCAACCGCTAGTTTTACACATTCCCCACCGTGTGCGGAGCCATGTAGCTAATTTGCAAAGAAGTGACGCGCCATGCACTTGGCGCCCAACGTCTCCCTCCGGATGTTGCCCTGCGAACCATCGATCCAGGCCTTCAGGCTCATAGGGACGTCCTCGACCCTTGCAGCATCGAACTCGGGCGCGAGGGCAAGTAAAGCATGCGCGATAGCATTGAACATAATGGATACTCCTCATATATATAGGCGCAGAGCCGCCAAATTGATAGAAGGAGCCCCGCCGAACAACCCCGGCGGGGCTCGGACTCAGCCGCAGACGCGGCATCATATATGCGGGCGGAACGTAGGGGCCACCGATGTTAAGAAGTGTCAGCAAGCATAACGAAAGGTAGGGACCCCGTGCGCCCGTTATGTATCACGCGGATGGGCCGCGCGGATACCAAGGGGAGGAGGCGCTAGGCCTGGGCGGCAGCAGAGCTGGGGCCCTGGACCTTTGCCCACGTCTTGAGCGACAGCGTATCGATCTCGATAAAACCGGCGCTGGCCTTCTCGTCAAACGTGGTGTCGCGGTCGTAGGTAGCCAGACCGTAGTCGTAGAGGCTGAAGGGGCTCTTGCGGCCGACGACATGGCAGTTGCCCTTAAAGAACTTCAGACGGACAGTGCCGGTCACGAACTTCTGGGTATCGGCCATAAAGGCATCGAGCGCGTTTTTGAGCGGGCTGTACCACTGGCCGTTGTAAACGGCGGTGGCCCAATCCTGCTCGAGCTTAATCTTGGTCTTGAGCAAATCGCCCTCGACGCAGATGTCCTCGAGCGCCTTGTGGGCGGTGATGAGCGTCAGGGCTCCGGGAACCTCATAGCACTCGCGGCTCTTGAGGCCCACCAGACGATCCTCGACCAGGTCAAGACGGCCAAAGCCGTTGTCGCCCGAAATCTTGTTGAGGGCGATGACGATCTCGGAGAGCTTCATCTTCTTGCCGTCGACGGCGACGGGCTTGCCGGCCTCAAACTCAATCTCGGTGTAGGTCGGGGTGTCCGGCGTGTCCTCGGGGTTCTTGGTCATAACCCAGGCGTCGTCGAGCGGCTCGTTCCAGGGATCCTCCAGGTGACCGCACTCAATGGCACGACCCCACAGGTTGTCGTCGATGGAGTAGGGGTTGTCGTTGGCACCCTCGGGAACCGGCACGTTGTGGGCGTGGGCATAGGCGACCTCGTCGGGACGGCACTTCAGGTCCCACTCGCGAACCGGGGCGATAACCTTGAGCTCGGGGTCGAGGGCCTTGACGGCGGCCTCAAAACGGACCTGGTCGTTACCCTTGCCGGTGCAGCCGTGGGCGACGTTGGTCGCGCCAAACTCGTGGGCGACCTCAACAAGCTTCTTGGCAAGCAGCGGGCGAGACAGGGCGGAGAGCAGCGGATACTTGTTCTCGTACATGGAGTTTGCTGCAATGGCTTTGGTCAGGAACTCATCGGAGAACTCGTCGCGCAGGTCGAGCACCTGGCAATCGAGAACGCCCAGGTCGAGCGCCTTCTGCTTCTTGGCATCCAGTCCGGTCTCTTCCTGGCCCACGTTGCCGCAGACACAAACGACATCGAGATTCTTCTCGTCCTGGAGCCATTTGACACATACGGATGTATCAAGACCACCGGAATATGCGAGAACGACTTTTTCCTTGCTCATGGCTGTTTCCTTTCGCCCTTGGTAGCTAGTTAGAACATCGGTCAGTTGCAAGTCACCTTGAGGTCAAAAACCGTGCAATATCAGGTTAAATAGCAAAAATCAGCACATACATGCCCTAGAAACATGCAGCAATGTCGTGCTAAAACCCAACGACCTCAAAATGACTCTGTTGAGGCATTGCGCCCCATGCGGACAGAGACGATTGTTATCGTCGTCGGGAAATTGCGCGCTGGCGTCGGATGGCATTGTCTGCAGTGGTGATGATCGTTACGAACTGCATCTGCCTCTCCTTTCACCTATCGCCGGGCGCAATTCTAATATCGTAAACGGTACCTTTTCCTCGGTAAGCGGTTGTTTTTCCGTCTCCGTTTTCGATGGTCGCTATATTACGCTAAAGTGCCCGCAGCACAAGCGGCAAATTCAAATTTCTGAAAAGTTTTTTCATTACTTTGTGAAGCGTGGTGCAAATACGCTCCGTTCCTGCGAAAATACGCCCGACTACGAATTGATGGTTATAACGTCTGAAACAATCTCGAAACGAAAGGCTCGCTTTTATGCAAACTTACGAATCGGACGCCAATATCGGAAACATTAAGATTCTCGCCGTCGACATGGACAAGACGCTGCTGACCGACGAGCGCGTGCTGCCCCAGGGTCTTGATGAGCGCCTGGACAAGCTCGCCGAAGCCGACATCGTATTCTGCCCCGCCAGCGGACGTCCCGCCCCCAAGCTCGAGGAGATGTTCGAGGGCGTCAAGAACCGCCTCGCCTTTTGTCCCGACAACGGAGCGTGCGTGATCTATCGCGGCAGCTATATCTATAAGAGCACTATTGACGTGGAGCTGTATCAGCAGGTCTTGAGCCGTGCCTCGGAGGATCCTCGCGCTGTTCCCGTCCTGTGCTGCTTCGACGAGTTCTACGTGCTTGCCCGCGACCATCAATACCACGACGAGATCAGCGTCTACTACAACACAATCAACTACGTCGACAGCTTTGAGGGCATTGATTTCGAGTCCAACAAGATTTCGGTCTTCTTCCCCGGCTACGACGCCGAGCCCGCTTTCCGTGAGACCTATAGCCCCGAGTTCTCGGACAAGCTCTACGTCACCAACGCCGGGCGCGAGTGGATCGACTTTATGAACCTGGGCGTCGACAAGGGCGCCGGCGTCGCGCACCTGTGCGAGCACCTGGGCATCGATATTGCCGATGCTGCCGCCGTGGGTGATACCTACAACGACATCCCCATGCTGGAGCGCGTCGGTCACAGCTTTATCGTGGACAACGCCGAGGAGCATATGAACGCGCATGCCAAGTGGCGCATTCCGAGCAACAACGACGGGGGCGTACTGACGCTCATCGACGCCATCTTGGCGGCTCGTTAACGTGGCTCGTTGGGCCTGGCCGGGCGGCACGGGTTAACTTTTCGCTCGGTCAGGTCCTGCG
>URWC01000129.1 GCA_900551555.1 uncultured Collinsella sp.
CCGCCGCACGAAGTGCGCAGCGGGGGTCCTGCCATGTCCGAGGACGATTTGGGGGCAAAGCCCCCTGGCCTCCCCGGCGAGTATACGGGACGGCGACTACAGGTATTCGATCTGGGCGCCTTCCGTGTCGCACGTCAGAATATGCGTATCACACTTAGGGAACTGCTCGCGCAGCTTGACCTGCAGGAACTTTGCCACGATGGTGTCGTCAGTCACGGCCATGAGAGTCGAGCCCGAGCCGCTGATCCAGATGGTCTTGGCGCCGCCGTTAAGGCAGGTGTCGCGCACGGCGTTGTAGTCGGGAATCAGACGGCGACGATAGGGTTCCTGGATGCGGTCGTCATTGGCGGCGGCAATCAGGTCGAGGTCACCAGTCTCCAAGCCGCGCGTCATGCCGGCGATGCGGCCCATCTGCCACACGGCGGTGGAGAGTGGAATCTCCTGCGGCACAACCTTGCGCGCCTCGCTCGTATGCACCTCGTAGGGCGGAATCACGGTAATAAAACGCAGGCGATCGCTCACCTCGTAGCGCAGGCACTGGGGGAGCGAATCGGTCGGCGTAAAGGAACAGACGGCGCCGCCCAGGATAGCGGGGGCGACGTTATCGGGATGGCCCTCGACTTCGGTGGCAATGCGAACCAGCTCGGCGCGGTCGACGGTGTGGCCTGTCAGTGCGGCGGCGGCCATAATGCCGGCGACGACGCAGGTGGAGCTGGAGCCCAGGCCGCGGGCGACGGGCACGTCGGTCTGGATGTCGATGGCAACGGGAAAAGCCGGCTCGCCCCATGCAGCCAGTGCATCGACAAAGCTCACGTAGACCAGGTTGTTCTCGTTTTGGAATTCCTCGGGGCAGCCCGTGATGGTGAGTTTGTCGGCGCGCTCGAAGGTGAAGTGCGAGTAGAGGCTGACGGCCATGCCGAGGGTATCGTAGCCAATGCCCAAGTTGGCGCTTGTTGCTGGGACGGTGATCTTGATCATGTGGGTCCTCCTGGGCGGGTCTGACCGTTTAGTTCGCTGCTCGGGCAGTCCTGGCTCGCTCGGAAAGCACATTAAGTGCTTTCCGGCTCGTGCGGAACTCGCGACGAACTAAACGGCCAGACCCGCTCGCATGCTCGTCATCATCCCGAAAGCTAAATAAAAAGAAGGTGCGCCGGCTTTCGCCGGCGCTTAATAAGGGGTTTAGTTGGTAGCCATCTTTTTTGCTGCAGACTCGACGTAGCTTGCCATCTCATCGACGTCGCAGACGTCTTCGAAGCGGACGGGTTTGGACTCGAGTTCGGCGAGCTGTGCCGGGGCGACCGTGTTGGTTGCCTGCTCGAGCACGTGCATGGCCTCAAAGTCGTCCTCGGGAACGTCGAGGCCCAGGGCATCGCAGCAGGCGCGCGGGAACTTGTAGGGGCTGGCGGTCGAAAGCAGCACGCGGGCCTTGGCGCCCTCGGTGGGGGCGACCTGCTCAAAGACGTGATAGCCGCAAGCGGTGTGCGGGTCGATCACGTAGCCGTTGGCATCCCAGCAGCTCTTGATGGCGGCGCGAACCTCGTCCTCGCTGGTCCAGCCGCAGCCAAATACGCTCTGGATCTTGGCCAGCAGCTCGGCAGGCACCTCGTAGCGACCGGTCTGGGCAAGCTGCTCCATAAGGCCGGCAACGAGCTCGCAGTCGCCGTCGGACAGGAAGTAGAGCATGCGCTCCAGATTAGAGCTAATAAGGATGTCCATCGACGGCGAAATGGTCGTGAAGAACGGACGGTTGCGGTCGTAGACGCCGGTGGTCAGGAAGTCAGCGAGCACGTTGTTCTTGTCGCTGGCCACGACGAGTTTGGCGACGGGCAGACCCATGCGCTTGGCGTAGTAGCCGGCCAGGATATCGCCAAAGTTGCCGGTCGGTACGCAGAACTCCACGGCATCGCCGGCCTCGATGGCGCCGGCGCGCAGCAGCTGCGCATAGGCGGCAAAGTAGTAGACGACCTGCGGCACCAGGCGGCCGACGTTGATGGAGTTGGCGCTCGAAAGCACGGTGCCGGCGGCCTCCAGGCGCTCGGCCAGCTCCTTATCGGCAAAGATGCGCTTGACGGCACTCTGGGCGTCGTCGAAGTTGCCGCGGATGCCGCAGACGGCGACGTTGCCGCCCTCCTGCGTGGACATCTGCAGATTCTGCACGCGGCTGACCTTGCCCTCGGGATAAAAGACGGTGATGCCCGTGCCCGGGGCGTCGGCAAAGCCGGCGAGTGCTGCCTTGCCTGTGTCGCCCGACGTGGCGGTGACGATCATGATGCGCTCGGCGCCGCCGTCCTTGGCGGAAGTGCGGGCCATCAAGCGGGGGAGCATCTGCAGGGCGACGTCCTTGAAGGCGCTCGTGGGACCGCCAAAGAGCTCCATCACATAGGTCTGAGGGGCGTCAGCGCCCGGCGCAGCGTCGAGTTTGACGAGCGGCGTAACCTCTTCACTCGCGAACGTGCCGCGGTATGCCTCGTCGACACACGCCGAAATTTCTTCGGCCGTGTAATCATTCAGTAACATTCCCAACACATCTTGAGCGATTTCAAAGTACGATTTATCTGCAAGCGAGCTGATATCGACCTGCTGGGTGCCGAGCTCGTCCGAGACAAACAAACCCCCGTCGGGAGCGATGCCGGTACGGATTGCCACCTTACTTGAGCACGATAAAGTGCGTCCTCGTGTACTATGATAAGTTCCCATATAACACTGCTCCTCGGATGCCTTGGTCCCAATCGGTGAAACCATGGTATCAGAGCGCGCAAAATAGGTTCGCAGAGGCTTTTTAGAAAGGTAACCTCCAGCCCATGATTAAGATTGCCAAGTTTGGCGGCTCGTCGGTCGCCGACGCCGAACACTTCAAAAAGATCAAGGCCATCGTCGACGCCGACCCTGCCCGCCGTTTTGTGGTGGTTTCCGCCTGCGGCCGCCGCTTTAAGGGCGACACCAAGGTGACCGACCTGCTCTATCTGGTCAATGCGCACGTTAAGTACCACGTGTCGTGTGAGGAGCTGCTCGAGGACATCGGCCAGCGCTATTTTGATATCGCTGATGAGTTGGAGCTCACCTATCCCATCCGTGAGGAGTTCGCGGCCTTTGCCGAGCGCGCCCGCTCGGGCGGCTACTCCACCGAGGAGCTTGTGAGCCGTGGCGAGTACTTTACCGCTCGCCTGATGGCTGAGTACCTGGGCCTACCGTTCCTGGACGCCGCGACGGTTGTGGCGTTCCATCACGACGGTACGCTCAGCATGAATCGCACCTCCGAGCTGGTGCAGGAGTATGGCCAGCAGGGCGGCTTCGTTATGCCTGGCTTCTACGGCGCGACGCGCGAGGGCCAGATCAAGCTGCTCGATCGAGGCGGTGGCGATATCTCGGGCTCGATCTTGGCCAAGTGCCTGGGCGCCGACCTGTACGAGAACTGGACCGACGTCTCGGGCTTCTATTCTGCCGATCCGCGTATTGTTCCCGAGGCTCAGCCCATTGCGCGCGTTACCTACGAGGAGCTGCGCGAGCTTTCGTACATGGGCGCAAGCGTCCTGCACGAGGAGGCCGTGTTCCCCGTGCGCGAGGCAGGCATTCCGCTGGTCATCAAGAACACCAATGCGCCGCAGGACCCCGGCACCATTATTAGCGAGACGGCTGATGAGGGTGAGGCAGAGCCCATCATTACCGGCGTGACCGGCAAGCGCGGTTTTGTCGCCATCAACGTCGCCCGCGACCGCACCAAGCCCCGTGTCGGCTTTATGCGCCGCGCGCTTTCGGTGTTCGAGCGTTATGACGTCTCCGTCGAGCACATGCCCACCGGTGTCGACCGCTTTGGCGCCGTGGTACAGGAGCAGGACGTTCACGATTCGCTGTACTCGCTCGTGGGCGACATTCAGCAGGAGGTCGAGCCGCTCGAGATCGAGGTTGTCGAGGGCCTGGCGCTTATCGCGACCGTCGGCCGTAACCTGCGCGGTCGCGCAGGTATCTCGGGCCATCTGTTTGGCATGCTTGGCCAGGCCGGCGTGAGCGTGCGCATGATTTCGCAGAGCTGCGACGAGATCAACATCATTATCGGTGTCGAGGAGAAGGACTTCGACCTGGCGATTCGGACCATTTACCGTGCCTTCTCCGATGAGAACGGCATTGTGAAGGTCTCCGACCTGGAGGCTTCCGCGCCGGTCGATCCCGCCCTGGCTGCGCTCCACAAGTAGCTACTATCTCGCTAGATTTTTGGGACTCGCCTCAAAAATCTACGGCGGGGCGTTTCGTTTCGGTTTCGTTTCGACGGGGCGGGTTTCGTGCCTGCCCCGTTCTTGTATACACTGGCAACAATAATCGGCCTGCTCGGCGTGCGGGCAAAAGCCACAACCTTTATAGGGGGAAGCATGAAACAGTACACGGTTGCTATTTTGGGCGCGACGGGAGCCGTGGGCACCCAGATGCTTGAGTGCCTCAACGAGCAGGAGTTTCCGGTCGGTAAGCTCAAGCTGCTGGCGAGTGCGCGTTCCGCGGGCAAGACCGTTGAGTTCCGCGGCGAGCAGATCGTGATCGAAGAGGCTTGCCCCGAGGCCTTTGAGGGCTGTGATATTGTGCTCGGAGCCGCCGGCGACGATATCGCGAAGGAGCTACTGCCCGAGGCCGTCAAGCGCGGTGCCGTCGTGGTCGACAACAGCCATGCCTTCCGCATGGATCCCGAGGTGCCGCTGGTCGTGCCCGAGATCAATGCCGACGATATCAAGTGGCATCACGGCCTTATCGCCAATCCCAACTGCGCGACCATCATCGGCCTGGTTCCTACATGGCCGCTGCACCAGCTTGCTGGCGTGAAGCGCATGATCGTCTCGACGTATCAGGCGGCTTCGGGCGCTGGCGCTCCCGGTATGGCCGAGCTCGAGGCTCAGCTGGCCGCCCTGGGCCGCGGCGAGGAGATTCCCGAGCCGCGTGCATTTGCCGCCCAGCTGGCGAGCAACCTAATTCCGCAGATTGGTGGCGTCAAGGAGGAAGGCTTTACCTCCGAGGAGATGAAGCTGCAAAACGAGGGCCGCAAGATCATGCACCTGCCCGAGCTGCGCGTGAACTGCACCTGCGTGCGCGTGCCCGTGCTGCGTTCGCACTCCGAGAGCATTACGCTCGAGTTTGAGCGCGACATTACGGTTGACGAGGCCCGTGCTGCGCTGGCTGCTGCTCCCGGCGTCAAGCTGGTTGACGATATGGTTGCCGAGGATGCACACGACCGCTTCCCCATGCCGATGGATACGTCCGACCAGGATCTGATTTGGGTCGGCCGCGTGCGTCGCGACATCTCGAACCCCGAGGCCGCGCGCGGTATCACCTTCTGGTGCTGCGGCGACCAAATCCGTAAGGGCGCGGCAACCAACGCCGTCCAGATCGCTAAGCTGCTCTGCGAGTAGTGCGACCTGTCCGGCGGGGGCCGGGCTTAGTTTTCAGAACGTCCTCGACCATGTGTGGCGCCTTGTCCTGCTCCTTCGGAGCCGC
>URWC01000130.1 GCA_900551555.1 uncultured Collinsella sp.
TGAGTACACTGAGCTGTTCCGCGCCGATTCCATCATCGCCGACGCTCAGCAGCAGGCCCTCACCATTGCCGGTGAGCAGGAGATTGTCCGCCTTGCGCAGCAGCAGGCCGACGACATCCGCGATCGTGCCCAGCAGTACGAGCGCGAGACGCGTTATGCTGCCGAGGACTACGCAGAGCAGGTCTTTACACACCTGGAGGAGAACCTCAAGAGCCTGACCGGCACCGTTACCCGTTGCCGTCAGCAGCTCAACGAGGGTGCCGCCCAACAGAATGGTCAGTGGTAATGGCTGAGTTCCCGAGCGTTACCGTCGATCTTTCCGAGCAGCTCGAGTTTCCTGGAGATTCGTATCCGCTGACCGGTAAGGTCGATGTCGCCACCTACACGGTGGGCGAGAAGGAGTACCAGCTTCAGGACGGCATCGACTACGACGTTGTCTTTACCAATGCCGGTACCGGTGTCTTGCTCACGGGCATGGTCCGCGCGCACGCCACCGGTGAGTGCGACCGTTGCCTGGAGCCCGCCTCGTTTGATATCGCCGGAGAGATCGAGGAGTTCTACCTCTTTGAGGAGCCCGAGGATCCCGAGGCCTACGAGGACGGCTACGAGCTTCTGGGTGAGGACCGCATCGTCGATCTGGGTGAGCCCATCAATGACGCGGTCGTTATGGACACGCCGTTTGTGGTGCTCTGCAAGCCCGATTGCCGTGGTCTGTGCCCCACATGCGGTTGCAATCTCAACGTCGAGCAATGCTATTGCGCCGCCCAGGCAGAGGCAGAATGGGCCGCTGCCACGGAAAATCCATTTGCAGCATTGAAGAATCTCAAGCTTGATGAGTAAAACTGTGGTAGTATCGCTACTTGCGCGTAATCGCCACACTGGATAGTTCATAAGGAAGGTCACTATGCCCGTACCTAAACAAAAGCAGGGTCGTATCCGCACTCACACCCGTCGTTCCGCCAACATGAAGATCTCGGCTGCGGCTCAGTCCACGTGCCCCCGTTGCGGCGCTGTCAAGCTTCCGCACCACGTGTGCCCCAGCTGCGGTTTCTACAAGGACCGCGAGGTTATCGTTACCGAGTAACGGTATACTCTGGATGCGATGCCGTTCCAAATGGAACCACAATGGCCGGCTCAGTGAGTCGGCCATTTTTGTATAAGGAGCATGTATATGAGTAACGTTCGCGTTTGTGTAGACGTTGTGGGCGGAGACGAGAAACCTCAGGTTGTTCTCGATGGTATCGAGGCTGCGCTTGCCGCCGATCCCGATATCGAGGTCTTGGCAGCTGGCCCCGCCGAAATCGTCAATCCCTTTGCAGCTTCCCATGCACGTGTTGAGGCCCTTGAGGCACCTGACGTTATCGCCATGGATGACGATCCCATTCGCGCCGTGATGACCAAGCGTAAGTCGTCGATCGTGCTTTCTTGCCGCGCCATTAAGAAGGGCAACGCGGATGCGTTCTTCTCCGCCGGCTCGACCGGTGCCATGACCGCCGCTGCCACCGCCTACGTGACGCCGTTTAGGTATCAGGCCGAAGGCAAGAAGCAGCCGGTGCGCCCCTGTCTGACCAATGCACTGCCCAATCGCGCCGGCGGTCTGACGGTGCTGTGCGACATGGGTGCCAACCCCGATGTCGAGGTTGACGATATGGTGCGTTTTGCCCAGATGGGCAGCGCCTATGCCCGCGTCGTCCTGGGCATCGAGCATCCTCGCGTGGGCCTGCTCGCCAACGGCACCGAGGACGAGAAGGGCTCCAACTTTACCAAGGCCTGTTTCCCTGCTATGAAGGCCGCCGTTCCCGGCTTTGTTGGTAACTGCGAGGGCACCGACCTCACCTCAGGTAACTTCGATGTCATCGTTGCCGATGGCATGTCGGGCAATATTGCGCTCAAGGCCACTGAGGGCGCTGCCAAGTTTTTGCTGCAGGAGCTCAAGGGCGCCTTTATGGCCTCGCTCGGCACCAAGATCGCCGCGCTGCTCATTAAAAAGCAGATGCGCGAGATTAAGGCCAAGCTCTCTGGCGACGCCAAGGGCGGCGCGATTCTTCTGGGCCTGCGCGGCGTGGTCCTGATCGGCCATGGTGCCACCTCAGTCGAGGCTGTCAAAAACGGTACGCTCGCGGCGGCCGAAGCCGTGCGCGCCGGGCTGGTCGAGAATGTCGCCAACTCTATGGATGGTATCGTTTTATAAGAGCGAGTTAGAGCGCTGTTATGTGCTTCGCGGTGCACGCCGTGGGGTAGAATCAGAACCGTGTCTTGGTACCGCCCGGGCGGTACCATTCTTTTGGTATTCATGCACTATGAGAGGAAGCGCTATGGACCGCTCCGAAATCTTCGACAAGATCGCCGAGGTCGCTGCTGACGTTCTGGGCGTCGATGTTGCCGAAATTAGCGAGGAGACCACCTTTGACGACCTCGATGCCAACTCGCTCGAGCGCCTGCAGCTGGTTACGGCTATCGAGGACGAGTTCAACCTCGAGATCGATGACGAGACCCTGCTCTCGCTCAACTCTGTCGCCGACGCCGTCGACGCTATCGAAGCTGCCAAGGAGGCCTAAGTCTTGGCTTTATCCGACCGACTTACGCGCGCCCAGGAAATCCTGGGCCACGAGTTCAACAATAAGGTGCTGCTGCGCGCGGCCCTTACGCATCCCTCGGCAGTCGAGGGACAGCCGGTTTCTGCCAGCTATGAGCGCCTTGAGTTCTTGGGCGATTCCATTTTGGGCGCTGTGGTCGCACGCTCCCTGTTTGAGTCCTATCCGGAGTTTGACGAGGGCAAGCTCACGCGCCTGAAGGTGTCGCTTGTCTCGGGCGCTACGCTGTCCGAGGTTTCTCACGAGCTGGGCATCGACGACATCATCATCTTTGGTGCCTCTGAGACCGGTACCGGTGCGCGCGGCCTGCATTCGGCCCTCGAGAACGTCTATGAGTCGCTCGTGGGTGCGCTGTACCTGGATGCCGGCTGGGATGCGGCGGCGGAGTTCATTCACCGTACGCTTAAGCCGCATTTGGCTTCCGAGCGTGCCGAGCATCCTGCGAACCCCAAGTCGTTTTTGCAGGAGTGCGTGCAGGCCGACGGTCACGAGCCCCCAGCGTATAAGCTCGTTGGCTCCGAGGGCCCGGCGCATGCGCCCACCTTTACCGCCGTGGTGCTCATCGATGGCATTCGTCAGGGTCGCGGCTCCGGCTCCTCAAAGAAGGAAGCCGAGGGAGCCGCCGCGCTCGAAGCGCTCGACCGCATGGGTTACACCACCAACGGCGTGATTCTGAACAAGAAGCACGTGTAAGCGAGGAACCGTGTATCTCAAGTCCCTCACGCTCAAAGGGTTCAAGTCGTTTGCCGACCGCGCCCATATGACGTTTGAGCCGGGCCTGACCGTCATCGTCGGTCCCAACGGCTCGGGAAAATCGAACATCTCTGACTCCATCCTGTGGGTTCTGGGCGAGCAGAGCGCCAAGCAGCTGCGCGGCCAGGCCATGGAGGATGTCATCTTCTCGGGCTCGTCGGCTCGCAAGCCGGTGGGTGTCGCCGAGGTCACGCTGGTGCTCGATAACTCGGACCATATGCTGCCCGTCGATTTTGACGAGGTTGCCATCACCCGTCGTATGTATCGCTCGGGCGAAAGCGAGTACCTCATCAACTCGAGTCCGTGCCGCCTGATGGACATTCAGGACATCCTGCACGATTCGGGCCTGGGCAAGGATACGCATTCCATCATCAGCCAGGGCAAGCTCGACGCCATTTTGCAGAGCCGCCCCGAGGAGCGTCGCGCCCTCATCGAGGAGGCCGCCGGCATCTCCAAGCACAAGCGCCGCAAGGAGCGCGCGCTCAAAAAGATTAAGTCGATGGACGAGCACCTGACGCGTGCCCGCGACATCAATAAGGAAATCGCCCGTCAGCTGCGACCGCTGGAGCGTCAGGTCGATCGCGCACGCAAGTACAAAGAGCTGTCCTCTCGCGCGAACGAGCTTACGCAGATGCTGGCCGTCGACGAGCTGCGTTCGCTGCAGTCGCAGTGGAACGATCTGGAGAGCCGCTCCAAGGAAGGTGCCGCCGAGCTGGAGCTTGCGCAGTACCGCATGGGCGAAAAGGAGCTCGAGCTCGAGAAGCTCCAGGTTATGCTCGAGGAAAAAGGCTTGTTTGTGGGCGACCTGGGCGAGCAGCGCCGCCATATGCAAGATGTGGTCGGCCGCATTAACTCCGACATGCGCCTGCTCGAGGAAAAGGGTCACAACATGGTGTCGCGCCTGTCTGATATGCGCGGGCAGATTTCGAGCTCCGAGCATCAGCGTCGTCGCGTGGTCGAGGAGCTTGAGGACGCGCGTGCGCAGCTTGAGGAAGTGACCGGTGCGCATATGCAGGCCCAGGAGGACGTTGACGCCGCTGGTCCTGCCGCCGCTGAGCTCCACGAGCGGCGCGTGGCGCTCGACAATCAGATTTCGCAGCTTACGCGTGAGCATCGCGATGTTCAGCGCGTAGCCGATAACGCCGCGCTCGAGCTCGCCAAGGTGAAGGACTCGCTGAGCAATGCCGAGGTCGAGGACAACATGTATGCCTCGCGCCTGGAGCAGATTGACGAGCAGCTCGAGGAGGTCATGGCCTCGCTCGAGAGCCGTCGTGACCGCGCCGAGGAGCTTGAAGGCGCTCTTGAGGAAGCGCGCCAGGCCCAGGCCGATGCGCGTGAGGCCACCGAGGTCGCCCGTGCAGCCCTGAAGGACTTGCGTAATCGTGAGAGTGAGGCGCGCAACAAGCTGTCCGAGGTGCGCTCGGAGCTTGCCAGCCAAAAGAAACTCGATGCCCGCATGGCCGACAGCTCGCCGCTCGTGAGCCGTCTGGTGGGTGCGCTGGGCGACGATGTCTTGGGTCGTCTGGGCGACGTGCTGGAGGCCCCGCGCGAGCTTGAGGGCCTGGTTGAGCAATTGCTCGCCGGCGATATCGATGCGCTGCTGTTTGATGACGCCGCCACGCTTGAGCGTGCCGGTCGTGCGGCTCTGGACCAAAAGAAGGCCTCGGGCGAGGCATTGCTGGTGGCGCGCGGCGTGAGCGGCTCTACCGCCGCTGAGGGCGCTGCCGGTACCCGCCTGGTTGATCGTCTGTCCGTGCGCGCAGGCTACGGACCCGTCGTCGAGGCGCTGCTCGGCGGCTATTACGTAGTGGACGATCTTTCTGCCGCGCTTTCGGCGCCGGTCGTTGACGGCGTGACTTACGTGACCCCCGATGGCGCCCGCGTCGCCTGCGGCGGCCTGGTGCGTGTGGGCCTCGATGCCGGCGAGGCGTCGGGTGCTCTGGAGCGTAAGCGTCGCATTCGCGAGCTGGAGGGGCTTGAGCCCGATTTGGCCGCTGTGTTTGAGCATGTGTCGGATCAGGTCGTTGAGGCCAACGCTGCCGTCGAGGAGGCCCGTGCCGCCGAGGGCGATGCCGCCGGTGAGATCGCCCGTCT
>URWC01000131.1 GCA_900551555.1 uncultured Collinsella sp.
AGCCGCAACAGGCGACACCGGCGCTGCAGACGGTGACCGCAACTTCGCCGAATTCACCATCTAACCTGCCAAAACGGGACAGGTTTATTTTGGCTGGTTTTATCTGGGCAAACGTCGAGGCAGTAATGCAGCAAGCCACTGCCCACCGCGTTGAAAGATTCGTTTTTGAAAGGAGGCCCCGTGAACGCCTTTGACCGCTACGCCCCGTTTATCCAAGACTTCATCTACTCCCACGATTGGGAGAGTCTACGCTCCATCCAGGTTGCAGCAGCTGATGCCATCTTTAACACTCAGGACAATGTGCTCCTGACGGCATCCACGGCTTCCGGCAAAACCGAGGCAGCCTTCTTTCCCATCCTGACCGAGTTTTGGGAGAACCCGCCCGCGAGCGTTGGCGCCCTCTACATCGGCCCCCTCAAGGCACTCATCAATGATCAGTTCGTCCGCCTCAACGACCTGTGCGAAGAGGCCGATATCCCCGTCTGGCACTGGCATGGCGATGTTTCGCAGTCGCACAAGGCTAAGCTCATCAAAAAACCGAGCGGTATCTTGCAGATTACGCCCGAGTCGCTCGAGGCGCTCCTGATCCATAAGCACATGGCAATCCCTCGTATGTTCTGCGACCTGCGCTATGTGGTTATCGACGAGGTTCATTCGCTCATGCGCGGCGACCGCGGCGGTCAGACGCTCTGCCTTATCGAGCGCCTCTCGCGCATGGCGGGCGTGCAGCCCCGCCGCATCGGCCTTTCTGCCACCATCGGCGACCCCGAGCGCACGGGCGCCTTTCTCTCACAGGGAACAGGACGCGATTGCATCATCCCCCGCTTTGAGGAACCGCGCCGCGTGTGGCGCATCTCCATGGAGCACTTCTACAACTCGGGTCCCCAGGCACAGCAGCGGGGATTCGAGAGCACGGGTCCACAAGAAGCCGAGATGCTTGCTTGCGAGCGTATTGAGCCGGCGGCGCCCGCGGCGCTGCCGGCTGGCGCCCAAGACGTGCGCCACAGCGGACAGCTTACACAGGAGGAACGCCGTCAACGTCGTGAGCGGGCACGGGGCAAGGCCGCTCCCAAAGACCGTCGCACTTCTTCGGCCCCCGAGGGCGAAGTCGATATCCCCCGGGCCGATGAGCAGGCGCTCCTCAACCCCACCGACACCGCGCCCGAAAACGCCGATCCCGGCATGGGCTATATCTTTGAACACACCCGCGGGCGCAAGTGCCTGGTCTTTGCCAACTCGCGCGAGGAGGCAGAGGCCGTGTGCTCCATGCTGCGCAGCTACTGCGAGAGCCGGCACGAGCCCGACCGTTTTCTCATCCACCATGGCAATCTTTCGGCATCGCTGCGCGAAACGGCCGAGGAACTCATGCGCGATGAGGAGCAGGCACAGACAACCGTCACCACCTCCACGCTGGAACTCGGTATCGATATCGGCCGTCTGGAGCGTGCGTTTCAGATCGACGCGCCGTTTACCGTCAGCTCCTTTTTGCAGCGAATGGGCCGCACGGGGCGCCGCGATCTTCCGCCCGAGATGTGGTTTGTCATGCGCGAGGAGGAACCCGAGCCGCGCACGATGATGCCCGAGACCATTCCGTGGAAGCTCCTGCAGGGCATCGCGCTCGTACAACTCTATCGCGAGGAAAAGTGGGTCGAGCCACCCGAACTCGATCGACTCCCCTACAGCCTGCTCTACCACCAGACTATGTCGACGCTTGCCAGCACCGGCGAACTCACGCCGGCAGAGCTTGCCCAGCGCGTGCTCACACTCAGCTATTTTCATCGCATCTCGGCCGATGACTATCGCGTGTTGCTGCGTCACCTCATTAAGATCGACCATATCCAAGTCACCGAGGGCGGCGGGCTCATCGTGGGCCTCGCGGGCGAGCGCATCATTAACAACTTTAAGTTCTACGCTGTGTTCCAGGAAAACGAGGAGTTCACCGTTCGCAGTGAGTCGGCCGAGTTGGGCACGATCGTCAATCCGCCACCGCCCGGTGAGCGCATCGCCATCGCCGGACACTGCTGGATTGTCGAGGAAGTGGACTGGAAGCGCCACACCGTCTTTGCCACGCAGGTCAAGGGCCGGGTGCCGGCCTACTTTGGCGACTGCCCCGGTGATATCAATACACACGTACTCGAGCGCATGCGCAAGGCGCTCAACGAGCACGCAGCATATCCGTACCTTATGGGTAACGCACGGGCCCGCCTTGCGCAGGCTCGTCATACCGCCGAGATTTCGGGCGCGGGAACCAAGCCGCTCATTAACCTGGGCGGCGACACCCCTGGTTGGGAAGCTACGCCTTTTTGGCGCTCGAGCGCATGCTCAAGATTAAATGTGCCGCGGAGCTGGGCCTTCGCGGACTCGACCCGTCACGCCCGTACTTTATGCAGTTTAAGATGAAGGCCGACGAGGAGACGTTCTTTGAGGTACTCGCCGCCGAGGCCGAGAAAGACTTCGATCCCATCGAGCTCGTCTATCCTGGCGAGGTGCCTTACTTTGACCGCTACGACGAGTTTGTTCCCGAAGAGCTCGTGCGCAAGGGCTTTGCCGAAGGCGTGCTCGACATAGAGGGCATGAAGCAGCGCGTTCTCGGCTGGCGCGACCACGCCTAAGACCAGTCTTTTTGGGACGGGGAGACCTATTTGTCGTGAAGAACGGTGCCGAGGAAGTCGGTGTCGAAGGGCACGGCTTCGGCAAAGGCGTAGTTGCCGTCGCTGGCGATGAGCAGGTAGTTCTCCTCGCCGCCGAACTCTGCATCGCCACATGGGACCACCCAGGCGTGGGCGAACACCTCGAGCGCCGTGGCGGCGCAATCGCGCAGGAACGTTACGTCGCTCCCCTCGTTTGCGCTCACGATATTGGCAACGTAGATACCCCCGGGGTTCAGGCTGCCTCGCACCAAACGCAACGCCTCAACCGTCGCCAGCTCGCGTACGGGCTCGGCACCGCCAAAGCAATCGCTCACGACCACGTCGTAGCGACGATGGCCCACGCTCGTCACACCCAAATACGAGCGAGCCTCAGCGGTTATCACCCGCAGGCGATCGCCCGCCGCGCGCTCCAGCTCGTCTAGGTAGAACCAGCGGCGCGCCAGGCGCGTAATCTCTCCGTCATACTCGATGACGTCCATGCGCAAGCCCTCGTGCGACATCAGCGCGAACTTAGGATAGGCAAACCCGCCGCCACCCAGCACAAGCATGCGGTTGATGCCGTGACCATAAGCATCGTGCATCGCATCCTCGGACTCAAACACGTCGTCAAACGCACGATAGTACGCAAAGACGGGCTCCGCCCAACGCTCACCGACATAGCTCGCGCTTTGGTAGACGCCGCCTTGCACCAACACGCGAATCTCATCGCCGTCCCCATCGTGCACGCGTTTCACACGCGCCAACCCATTGCGGGTTCGCGCAACCTGCAGACAGGCAGCACGAACAGCGACGGCGGCCGCACCAAGCGCCGCGGCTCCCAGGGCAACGCCGGCAACGACGCCAGCAGAAACACTCGGCTTGTTCATCTAGAGCTCCTTTTGCAGATAGAGTCCATGATCGTAAAAACCCAAATGGCGATAGTACTCGCGCGTACCAATCGCGCTGATCACGTTGATGCGCGTATAACCCGCATCCCGGGCAATCTCGCACGCACGCTCTACGAGCAGACGCCCCAACCCATGGTGCTGGGCCGCCTGGCCTTGATACCCCACGCGCGCCGCCATGCCATACACGTGTACCTCGCGAATCATCGCCTCGTCCGGCATCGTCAGCAACTCGTCCGCATGCGCGGCAACAAACGAATGGTCGGGCAGCGACAACCGCAAAAAGCCCGCGATCTTGCCCTGCGGCGTCACCCACTGCAAAAAGCACTCGTGCGTCACCGGCGTCTCGTACGCCACCTCCTCATCAAGAGATAGCTCATCCAAGTCGGCACCCGCCGTGCTGATCTCGCGATAGCGAATCTCGCGCACCGTCGCACCGTCACCCCGAGCGGCCAAGCGGTTTTCGACGAGCTGACGCAGGTTGGGTTTCTTGTTGCCCACCATGATGTCGTCGGAACTAAAGTCGCGGATCATGCGACTGATGCGGCAGAACGCCGGCGTCACCACGATGTCGTCGGCCAGCACATCGAGCAGCTCTTCCTCGGTATAGGGACGCCACTCGCCGCGCTCGTAGCAGCCCACCAGACGCGAGCCCTCGATGAGCGCACACGGGTAAACCTTGACCTCGTCGGGCATAAAGGCCCCTTCGGTCATAAAGCGTTCGTAGTCGCGCTTGTCCCCCTCGGGCGTGGCGCCCAGCAAGTTAAGCATAAAATGCGCGTGGATCTTAAAGCCAAACAGGCGCGCAAGCGAAAACGCCCGCTCGATCTGCGCCACCGAAATACGACGCTCGTTGATATCGAGCAAATGTTGGTCGAGACTCTGAATACCCATCTGGATCTTGGTGCAGCCCAGGCAGCGGATAAGCGTGAGGGTCTGCGGCGTCACGGCATCGGGGCGCGTCTCGATAACGAGCCCCACCACGCGATGCTTCGCCGTCTCGTTGATGCGCTGCTGACGCTCAAGCTCCTCCATCGTTGCTGTCTGCCACTCGGCAACCTCACCCCACGGCGTACCAGGGCCGTACAGGCGACGCACCGCGCGGTTGTAGCCGCCCACGGCGGCATCCACACGCTCCTGCTCGTCGGCAACGCCAGCAGCAAGCTCAGCCTTGTCTGTCGCAATGCCGGCAACCCGATAGCGCTCGCGGCGCTCTGTTACCACCGGCGGCAGCGCATCGGCGGGAGCGTCATCGAGCAGGCGCCCCGCCTCGGCACGGCTGATGCCCGGACGCGCCAGCATGGGGTTGGCCGCCACGCCGGCGACGGCATCGTCATTGAGCGCACGGAAAAGCTCCGACATAAACCACGTCTGATACCCTTGCGGATAGTCGCTCCAGGTGCCACCGAGCACGATGAGCTCAATCTTATCGGTTGCGTGCCCCATCTGCGAAAGCGCGGTCAGACGAGCGCTCACCTGCAGATACGGGTCAAAGCAATTTTGCTCCGCACGGGCGCACGCCGGCTCGGCGTGCAGGTAGCTTTTGGGCATGCGCAGATCGTTGGGACAAAACAGGCAATCGCCCGAGCATGGCCAGGGCTTGGTGATAACGGTAATGGTCGCCACGCCCGAAGCCGTGCGACGAGGCTTCATACGCAGCACCTGCAGCAGTCGACGTTCCAGCTCGGCATCGACATTCCACCCAGCCCAACGAGCCGGCTCCTCACGTTTTACCCGCTGGTAGAACGGCAGCAGACGGCGCTTGGCCAAATCGCGTTTGTCGGCACCCTCACGGCGCGCCTCGGCATCGAGGAAATATCTTGGCGAACAGATTGATATCCATGCAGGTGGAGAAGATCTGA
>URWC01000132.1 GCA_900551555.1 uncultured Collinsella sp.
ATCGGGACTTGCAGCGACGGACCTCAGGACACTCTTACACCACGTCTGCGCGCGCCACCATTCGATGGCTTCCAAAACATTAAAATCGGCCAAATCGGCCAATTTGCTCTCAATTCTGCTGCTACTAAATTTGTGACAGTACTCATATTTGCCACTTTTTGTCCACGGGGTGTCCGAAAGGGTCCTCGACAAGCATCTAACGCTACAATAACTACCACGTGGCTGGGTTTGCTGGCCGAATGTGCGATGCCGCGGGAGGGGACATGGTCGAGTTTACAAAGACGATTAAAGATCCGTTGGGATTACATGCCCGCCCGGTTGCGCTGCTCTATGACATCGTTGCCAAGCATCGTAGCGACGTGTCAGTCAGTATCGGCGATCGCCACACGGATGGCCGCGACGTTATAGGGCTCATGGCACTCTGCGGCGAGTGCGGCGAGGACATCATCTTCCGCGTTTCGGGCGTAGACGAGGCCTCCTGCGTTACATCGATAAGAAACCTCTCGCTCTAAGCATGACAGGGCGCGGCAAAGGACAGCCCTTTGCCGCGCCCTTTTGTTTCGTATAGGAAACTTTTTCGAAAACTGAATGGAGACCCTTTCCAAAAAGTTAACCACGTGTTAGTTTACTAAAGCGAACATAGACGTGGTTAACTTTTATCGCGTCGATGTTGAGGACGAACCGACGTTAGGAGCTCACTCATGTCTTGCGGACCGCAGATGCCGGCCATGCCGCTTTCGATGGTAAAAGCGGGCGAAACCGTGCACGTGTCTCGTGTAAAGGGCAATGAGGACATGAAGCACCACCTTAAGGACCTCGGCTTTGTCGAGGGCAGCGAAATCCACGTGGTGAGCTCGAGCGGCGCCAATATCATCGTTACGGTGCTGGGCGCACGCTTTGGTATCGATTCCAAGGTTGCCATGCACATCATGACCGTCGGTTAGTCTGCAGCATTTCATAAAAACCGAAAGGGGGACAAGAGGATGAAGACGTTGGGTGACGTTAAGGTGGGCGAGAGCTCCACCATCGTCAAGCTTCACGGTGAGGGTGCGCTTCGCCGCCACCTTATGGACCTGGGGCTCATCAAGGGCACTTCGTTCAAGGTCGTGAAGGTTGCACCGCTCGGCGATCCGGTCGAGATCAACGTGCGCGGCTACGAGCTTTCCATCCGCAAGGAGGAGGCCGCCGTCGTCGAGGTTCAGTAAGGACTCGCGGCGCATATTTCTGCAGATAAAGTTAGGTTTTTCTAACTTAATGCAGCATCTTTGAAGCACATTATCCAGCCTGCGCGGAGAAAGCAGCGCAGGCACACAAGGAAGAAGGATTGAATGGCGGATTCTCAGATCCATGTCGCGCTGGCGGGTAACCCCAACTGCGGCAAGACCACGCTTTTCAACCTGATTACCGGCGCCAACGGCTACGTTGGCAACTGGCCCGGCGTCACGGTTGAGAAAAAGGAAGCCAAGCTCCTAAGCGACAAGAACGTTACCATCACGGACCTCCCTGGCATCTACTCGCTTTCCCCCTACAGCCCCGAGGAGCAATGCTCGCGCGATTACCTCATGAGCGGCGAGCCCGATGTCGTCGTCCAAGTCGTCGATGCCACCAACCTCGAGCGTAACCTGTACCTGGCGCTTCAGGTTATCGAGACCGGCCTGCCCGTGGTCGTTGCCCTCAACATGGCCGACCTGGTCGAGAAGAACGGCGATAAGATCGACACGGACAAGCTCTCCAAGAAGCTCGGTTGTCCGGTCATGATGATCTCGGCCCTTAAGAACAAGGGCATCAAGGAGCTGTTCGAGCAGGTCAAGAAGTCCGCTGCTTCCAAGGGCCAGGTGCCGGAGCACAAGTTCGATTCCTCCATCGAGGACGTTCTGGACCACATCGAGAACAATCTGCCGGCGAGCGTTCCCGCCAACAAGCGCCGCTACTACGCTGTCAAGCTGTTCGAGCGCGATGCGGACGCCTGCAAGCTCATCAACCTCACCAAGGAGAAGGCCGCTCGCATCGAAGGTCTGGTCGCTCAGTGCGAGCAGGACTGCGACGATGACGCCGAGTCCATCATCACCGGCGAGCGTTACGGCGTGATTGCCCACATCATTGACGAGTGCCTCACCAAGGCTCCGGCAAAGATGAGCACCTCCGAGAAGATCGACCGCGTGGTTACCAACCGTATCCTGGGCCTGCCGATCTTTGTGGTCATCATGTTCTGCGTGTACTACATCGCCGTTTCTACCTTGGGCGGCACGGTGACCGACTTCACCAACGACCAGCTCTTCGGTACCGACGGTTGGTACGTGCTCGGTCAGGGCCGCGACGCCTACGACGCGGCCGTCGAGGCTGCGGGCGACAATGCCGACTCGGTCGACCCGGCACAGTACGGCCCCTATGTTCCTGGTATTACCACCATGGTCCACGACGCCCTTGTGGCGGGCGGCACCGAGGACGGTGGCCTGGTCGATTCGCTGGTCTGCGACGGCATCGTCGGCGGCCTGGGCGCCATCTTCGGCTTCGTCCCGCAGATGTTCCTGCTGTTCGTCATGCTGTCCTTCTTGGAGGACTGCGGCTATATGGCCCGCGTCGCCTTCATCATGGACCGCGTGTTCCGCCGCTTTGGCCTGTCCGGTAAGTCCTTCATCCCCATGCTCGTGTCCTCGGGCTGCGGCGTCCCCGGCGTCATGGCTACCAAGACCATCGAGAACGAGAAGGACCGCCGCATGACGGTCATGACCACCACGTTCATTCCCTGTGGCGCTAAGCTGCCGATCATCGCCCTGCTCATGGGTTCCATCATCGGCGATTCTTCTACCACCGCCGCGTGGATCAGCCCGCTCTTCTACTTCCTGGGCGTCTTTGCCGTCATCGCCTCGGGCCTCATGCTCAAGAAGACCAAGCTCTTCGCCGGCCGCCCGACCCCGTTTGTCATGGAGCTCCCCGCTTACCACTTCCCGGCGATCCGCTCCTGGGCGCTGCACGTGTGGGAGCGCTGCTGGGCCTTTATCAAGAAGGCCGGCACGGTCATCTTCGCGTCCACTGTCGTGGTTTGGTTCCTGTCCAACTTTGGTAGCTACAACGGTTCCTTTGGCTTCCTGCCTGCGATGGACGGCATCCCCGAGGAGTTCATGGACTACTCCGTGCTTGCCATGCTCGGCAACCTGGTCGCTTGGATCTTCGCCCCGCTCGGCTTTAGCACCTGGCAGGCAACCGCGCTGACCGTCTCTGGCCTTGTCGCTAAGGAGAACGTCGTCGCCACCGCCGGATCGCTGCTGTCCGTCGCCGATGCGGGCGAGACCGACCCGAGCCTGTGGACCGCGTTTGCCGGCATGTTCCCCACCATGGGCGCCTGCGTTGCCTTCGGCGCCTTCAACCTGCTGTGCGCTCCGTGCTTTGCCGCCATTGGCACCATCCGCAACCAGATGGACTCCGGCAAGTGGACCGCGATTGCCATCGGCTACGAGTGCGCCTTTGCTTGGGTGATCGCCCTGTTCATCAACCAGTTCTACAACCTGCTTGTCCTTGGGCAGTTTGGTATCTGGACGGTTGTGGCCATCGTGCTGCTGGTTGCGATGCTCTTCCAGATATTCCGTCCCATGCCCAAGCACGCTTGGACCGACGAGGATGAGACCAACACTGCTTCCGCCGCAGTTTCCGCTTAAGTCCGAATAAGGATCAGCCCCTTTCCACGAGCCCGGGTGTCCCAGCGACACTCGGGCTTTTTGGTAGGGGAGATGTGGCGTTTCCGCAGATAAAACCGACCAAAATAAACCTGTCCCTTTTTGGTAGGTGGAGAATGGGGTAAAGTAAGTGATGGTTAACTAGAGGAGGCTTGCTATGGCACCTATCGATATTGTTGTACTGGCTGTTATCGGTATTGCGTTTGTCGCCGTGTGCGTGCGCATCTACCGCAAGGGCACCTGCGCCGACTGCGCTCAGGGTGGCGTTTGCACGGGGCATTGCTTCAACAAAAAGACGTGCGCCGCACTTAAGGGCGTAGACAAAATCGCCGAAGACTTGGGCCGCGGTATCAAATAAGGTCCAGATATCCAAGCGCCTCGCGAGCATCCATTCGCGGGGCGCTTTGCGCATTTGAGGGAGAGCGCGGCGAGTTGTAGAGTGATTTTGGGGTATCGTTACCTGTACTGTTAATTGGCAACTTATCTATAATGGAGTATCCCCATGAGCGCTCGCGTAACCATGAAGGACATAGCCGCCGAGCTTGGCGTTTCCATCAATACCGTGCACAAGGCCCTGACGGGTAAGGCCGGCGTGAGCGAATCCGTGCGCTCCAAGGTGAATGCTAAGGCCGAGGCCATGGGTTACCATCGCAATACGAGTGCCTCGAGCCTGCGCCGCAAGGATATCAACCTGGTGTTTTGCCTGCCCCGCGCATCGCGCGAGGGAGCGTACTTTTTCCGTTACCTGTGGGAAGGCTGCAACCGCTTTGAGCAGGAGGTCATCGACCGGGGCATTACGGTTGAGCGCGTTGAATTTGGCGTGGGCGGCTACGCTGATGCACTCGAGCAAATCGACGAGCGTCTGCAGGTGGGCGAGAAGATTGATGGCTTGCTCGCCTATGCGCCGGGCGACGATCGTGCGACTGAGCTTTTGGGGCAGATCGCCGAGGCGGGCGTGACGATTGAGCTTGTCGACGGTGACCGTCCGCATTTGAATCGTTTGGGTGCGAGCTTGGCCGATTATTCGACGGCAGGCAGCCTTATGGCCGAGCAGGCGGCAAACCTGGTCCATGCTTCTGGGATCGACGCCCGCGTGCTCCTTTTGACAGGCGACCCATATACCGATTCGCACTATCTAACCGCCCGCGCCTTCCACAATTACCTGCGCGAACGTGATATTCCATGGCAGGTTGAGGATCTTGCAGGTGCCCATGCGCAAGTCAAACAACTCGAGCATGAGCTCGAAAAGCGCTTGAGTGCGCCGGACGCCCCCGAACTTATCTGTAGCGTTTTTGCCGTTGGTTCCGAAGTGGTTGCCGACGCGCTCGTCTCGACCGGCAAGGCCGGTCAGGTCATGGTGATCGGCAACGACCTGTTTCCCGAAAGTGCTCTGGCCTTGCGCCGCGGTATCTTTACCAATATTGTCTATAAGGACCCGACGAGCCTGGCGTATCGCGGCGCTAAGACGCTGGGCGATTATCTGCTGTGGGGAAGGACCCCGACGGTGCCCGTCCAGAAGGGCGCCGTCGAGATGGTATTTGCCAGCAATGTCGACCGCTACTGCGAACTTGCGGGTATTTAGCCGATTGAGCAGGTACCCCCTCTTGCGACGTGCATTTTTGGGAGTATTCAGCATTGGCATGCCCTGAATGAGGTGCAGAACGACTGTTTTAAGTGCCCCCGATGGCGTAATTTGCCATCGG
>URWC01000133.1 GCA_900551555.1 uncultured Collinsella sp.
GGGTTGGCGGCGCTCCACGATGCCGGCTTTTCGTGCGCTGCCATGGCGTTGACGGACGATTCCGTTTCGCTGGACGATCCCGCGCTGCAGGAGATTGACCGCCTGGCAATCTTTATGGGTACCGAGGGTGCCGGCTTGGGCGCCAAGACCATCGCGGGCTGCGACCGTGCCGTGCGCATTCCGATGGCGCACGGAGTCGATTCGCTCAACGTTGCCGCGGCAAGTGCCGTCGCCTTTTGGCAGCTGTGCCCGCATGTGAGCAACGAGTACCACTATCAGCCGGGACTGTATCACTAACGGGCCGCTCTCGGCTTTGCCGCCGGGGATGTTTCTACTGCCTTCGCTCGGTGCTAAGCTGGTAGTGGCTTTGCCATTCAATTGAAGTTTTGTTGACTGACGTACGCTTGTGGGGAGGGCGTGTGGCTAGGAAATCTACGGCTATCGATGTAACGCAGGGTGTAATTTGGCAGCAGCTGTTGTCGCTGTGCGTTCCTATCTTCTTTAGTTCGTTTTTTCAGCAGGCATACACGCTTATCGGTACCTATATTGTCGGTCAATTTGGCGGCAAGCTCGCGCTGGGCGGCATTCAGGCAACGATGGTGCTCACGGAGCTTTGCATTGGTTTTTGCGTCGGCGTGGGTGCCGGCTGCGCCGTTATCACCGGCCAGTTTTTTGGTCAACACGATGACGAGCGCCTGAGCCGCTCGGTCCATACGGCTATGACGCTCGCGTTGGTAGGCGGCATTGTCGTGTCTATTCTCGGCATGGTGCTTGTTGAGCCCATGCTCGTTTTGATGAACACACCGCACGAGTTGCTTGCCGAGGGCGTCGCCTATGCCCGCTGCTATTTTGCCGCGATGGTTGCGGCGCTGCTGCTCAACATGGGCACGGCGCTGCTGCGCGCCGTGGGCGATACGCGCGGGCCGGCGGTCATAATTGCCTCGGGCTGCCTTGTCAATGTCGTGCTGGATATCATCTTTGTCGCCGTGCTGCATATGGAGGCTCTGGGCTGCGGTATCGCGGTGGCGCTGACCATCTGTTCTAACGCTACGATGATTGTGATTCGCATGATGCGCGCGCCGGGTGCATGGCGCCTGTCGCTTTCTAAGCTCGGTATCGACCGCGGAATTTGCAAGAGCATGATCTCGTGCGGTCTGCCGCTGGGTTTTCAATCGGCTGCCTATTCGATCTCGAACGTGCTGATTCAGGTATCGGTGAATTCGTTTGGCGCCGACGTCACGACTGCTTGGGGTCTTTCCGGCCGCTTGGACGGGATTATCTGGATGGTGACCGAGGCGCTCGGCGTGTCGATTACAACGTTCTCGGCGCAGAATTTTGGCGCGCGCAATTACGAGCGCATGCGCAAGGGCTACCACACGTCGCTCGTGCTGTCGTTTGTGCTGATCGGTGGCCTCTCTGCCTTGCTGATGGTGTTCTCGGGGCCGCTGTCCCGCCTGTTTATCGACGATGCCGCGATTTCTGGATACACCACGACGATCATTCATTTCATCGCGCCATTCTACGCGATTTTCTCGATTATCGAGAACGCGTCGGGCTCTATCCGCGGTGCCGGCGTGAGCTTGCAGCCGATGTTGCTCACCATCTTTGGTACGGTCGTCCTCAGGGTGATCTGGGTGTTTGCGATTATGCCCTTCGATCCGTCGCTCGAGCATCTACTGCTGGTCTACCCCGTAACCTGGCTCATCACCGCCACGATGTTCACCGTCTACCACCACAGCGGCAACTGGCTAGGCCGCGCCACCGCCTAATGCATCCGTTGGGTGTCACTGATAAGTTGCGGTGAAATAGTTCCTGAAAAGCCCTTACGGACAGTCAAACAAGAACTATTCCACCGCAACTTCTTTTTGATCTGTAGGGGTTGGAGGATAACGAACCAATTAATATTCGATGCCTTGGCGGGCTAGGAGGCCTTCGTCGAAGTAGTGCTTGATGGGGCGCATTTCGGTGACCAGGTCGGCGAGGTCGGTGAGGGGCAGTAGGCCGCGGCCGGTGAGTACGAGTTCTGTGGTGGCTGGCTTCATCGCGATCAGTTCCTCGACATCCTCGCGCGTCACAAAGCCTCGGCGCATGGCTTCTCCCAGTTCGTCCAAGATTAGCACGTCAACCTGCGAAATCTGCTCACGTGCCAGCTCCATGATTTGCGCAGCGCAGGCCTTGGGAGTATTGCGGTCGGCTTGTACGATACGCAGGCCCAAACGCGGTGCTGCGTCATGTTCGGCGCAGTGCAGCTTCTTGGCAAACTGCAGCATAAGCACGTTAAGTCCGTAGCCCGTCGCGCGTAGCGCGAGCCCCAGCGCTGCCGTCGTCTTGCCCTTGCCATCGCCCGTATAGATTTGAACCTTGCCGACTTCCAGTGATGCCATCTCTGTCCTTTCGTGCCCGGCGTCGGTTTATCACCGCCCGTGTTGGGTATTCTAGATAGCATTATCAACCCCAGTAGATGGAGTTCAAGCAGATGGAGATGGATGACAACAAACGTAGACGGAATATGATCCTCTACGTGCTCATCGCCTTCGTCGTCTACCTCGTGCTCTCGACCGTTCTGTTCCCCAACATCGGTCACACGCAGCAGATTACGAAGACCGATTACTCGACGTTTGTCAAAGCGCTCGATAAGAAGAGTGTCGACAAGGTCGAGTACAACACGGACGATTACTCGATTTATTACACCAAGAAGGGCGAGGACGAGAACATCGCCTATAAGACGACCGGTGTGCCGAACGATGCGGGTTTTACCGATCGCGTGCTTGAGTCTGGCGCTTCGCTGGAGTCGGTCGTTCCCGATAAAAACTCGGGTTTGATGACCTACTACCTGCTTACGCTCATCCTTCCCATGGCGATTTTCTTCCTGATCGGCTGGTGGCTCAACCGCCGCATGAAGAAGGCCATGGGTGATGACGGTCCTTCGATGAACTTTGGCGGCGGTGGCTTTGGCGGCGGTGGACTGGGCAAGTCCGGCGCGCGCGTGATCGCCTCCAAGGACGTGGGCGTGACCTTTAAGGATGTCGCCGGCCAGGAAGAGGCCAAGGAGTCCCTCAAGGAGGTCGTCGACTTTCTGGAGAAGCCCCAGCGCTACGAGGAGATTGGTGCCAAGCTGCCGCGCGGTGCTCTCCTTGTTGGCCCTCCGGGTACCGGTAAGACCCTGCTAGCCAAGGCTGTTGCTGGCGAGGCTGGTGTTCCGTTCTTTAGCATTTCGGGTTCTGAGTTCGTCGAGATGTTCGTCGGCCGTGGCGCCGCCAAGGTGCGCGACCTGTTTAAGCAGGCCAAGGAAAAGGCCCCGTGCATTGTGTTTATCGACGAGATCGATACCATCGGCAAAAAGCGCGACGGCGGCGGCTTTAGCGGCAACGACGAGCGCGAGCAGACGCTCAATCAGTTGCTGACCGAGATGGATGGCTTCGATAACCACAAGGGTATCGTTGTCCTTGCCGCAACCAACCGCCCCGACAGTCTCGATCCGGCGCTGCTGCGCCCCGGTCGTTTTGACCGCCGCATCCCCGTCGAGTTGCCCGATCTGACCGGACGTAAGAACATCCTCGAGCTCCACGCCAAGAGTGTGAAGACCGAGCCGCCGATCGATCTGACCGCGATTGCCCGCGCCACGCCCGGTGCCTCGGGCGCCGACCTGGCCAATATCATCAACGAGGGCGCCCTGCGCGCCGTTCGCGAGGGTCGCAAGCGTGCAACCCAGGATGACTTCGAGGAGTCGGTGGAGGTCGTCATTGCCGGCCAACAGCGTAAGTCCACGGTGCTTTCCGACCATGAGAAGCAGGTCGTTTCCTACCACGAGATCGGTCATGCCATCGTCGCTGCCCGCCAAAAGGGTTCCGCGCCGGTTACCAAGATCACCATCGTGCCGCGCACGAGCGGTGCTCTTGGCTATACCATGCAGGTCGAGGAGGACGAGCGCTTCCTGACGACACGCCAGGAGGTCTTGGACAAGCTTGCCGTCTACTGCGGCGGCCGTGCGGCCGAGGAACTCATCTTTGGCGAGATGACGACCGGTGCCGCCAACGATATCGAACAGGCCACCAAGCTCGCCCGCAATATGGTGACGCGCTTTGGTATGTCCGACGAGTTTGGCATGATGGCGCTCGGTACCGTGCAGAACGCGTATCTCAATCAGGACACGTCGCTCACCTGCGCCCCTGGTACGGCCGAGCGTGTGGACGCGATTGTCGCTAAGCTGATCGAGGATGCGCACGATCGCGCCCTGCAGATCCTCAAGGAGAACAAGTTCAAGCTCCATGAGCTGGCTCGTTATCTGTACAAGAAGGAGACCATCACGGGTGAGGAGTTCATGAACCTCCTCACGCGCGAGAATCCGCTGATGCCCAAGCAACAGTAAAGCCGCGGTCGAGCCAGCAAACGCCGACGCCCCATTTGAGCAGCTTTCTCAAATGGGGCGTTTTGCTTGAGAGGGATGGAAATGAAGATCGTGGTGAGCGCCTGTTTAATGGGCGAGAGCTGCAAGTATAACGGGCTCGACAACTATCATCGAGAGCTGATCGAGGCTTGCGAGCGCACGGGGACCGAGGTCCTCTTGGTGTGCCCTGAGGTCTTTGGCGGCCTGCCCACGCCGCGCAAGCCGTCCGAGATTGTGAACGGCGAGGTCCGTACCTGCGAGGGCATCTCGGTTTATCGCAAATTTCGCCTGGGTGCCCAACGTGCGCTCGATATGTGCGAGCAGGCAGGCGGACCGGAAGAGATAGTCGCGTGCATCCTTCAGGACCGCAGCCCCTCGTGCGGTGCGGGTCACATCTACGACGGCACCTTTAGCGGTACGCTCACCGCGGGCAACGGTGTTGGTGGCCTGAGCCAGCAGGTCGATGGCGCCGTACAACTTGTCCTGATCCTCCGGCTTGACGGCCAGCACGGTCAGGCCCAGCTCCTCCATCTGGGGGATGGAATCCTTCAGCTTGGCGGGCACGATGACAAGGTCGGGGGTCAGCGCGGCGCAGCCCTCAAGATCAAACTCCTTGGCGGTGCCGATGCT
>URWC01000134.1 GCA_900551555.1 uncultured Collinsella sp.
TGCCCGATCCCGTGGGCCGCGTGCTCGACCACCGCGTGCTTGCAAGCGGCGTGGACCTGACCCGTGTGAGTGTTCCGCTGGGCCTGGTCGCTATGGTCTACGAGGCGCGCCCCAACGTGACGGCCGACGCCGCGGGCATCTGCATCCGCACCGGCAACGCCTGCATTCTGCGCGGCGGCTCGCTGGCCTATCACTCGTGTGCCATGATCGCCGAGCTGCTGGCCGATGCGCTCGAGGCCAAGGGCTTCCCGCGCGAGGCCGTGTCGATGATCGAGTCTACCGATCGCGAGGCAACCGGCGAGCTCATGAAGCTCCGCGGCATCGTCGACGTACTCATTCCACGTGGCGGTGCAGGCCTGATCCAGCGCTGCGTGCGCGAGTCGCTCGTGCCGGTGATCGAGACGGGTACGGGCAACTGCCACATCTACGTGCATGAATCCGCCGACTTTGATAAGGCGCTCAACATTATCGTTAATGCCAAGACCCAGCGCGTAGGCGTGTGCAATGCCGCCGAGTCGCTGCTGGTCGACCGTGCTGTGGCCGATGCGTTTTTGCCCGCGGTCGTTGCCGTGCTGCACGACCACGGCGTGCTCATTCACGGTGACGAGTCCGCGTGCGCCGCGTGCGCCGACGCCGGCTTTGTGGAGGGCGATGACTACGTCGCCGCGACTGAGGAGGACTGGGGTCGCGAGTACTTGGCTCTCGAGATGAGCGTGAAGGTCGTGGCAAACGAGGACGAGGCCATCGCACACATCAATCGCTACGGCACGATGCACTCCGAGGCCATCGTTGCCGAGGACATGGATGCTTGCGAGCGCTTCCTGGATGCGGTCGATGCCTCGGCCGTGTACGCCAACGCCAGCACACGCTTCACTGACGGCGGCGAGTTTGGCCTGGGCGCCGAGATCGGTATCTCGACCCAAAAGCTCCACGCCCGCGGCCCCTTTGCCGCCGAGGCCCTCACCACCTACAAATACAAGCTCCGCGGCACCGGTCAGGTCCGCCCCTAACGCCCGCGCAAAGAAAAACCACCACAAAGGTACCTGTCCCCTTTGTGGTGGTTATTTAGGTGAAGCGGCAGGTTAGGCCTGGAAGGTGTCGCGGTCGGGCGCGAAGGACTGCATGGCCGCGATGGTGCGGTCAAAGAGCTCGGGGAGCTCCCAGCCGAGCATCTCGGCGCCCTGCGAAATCACGTCGCGCGAGCAGCCGGCGGCAAAGCGCTTGTCCTTGAACTTCTTCTTGAGCGACTTGGTCGTAAAGTCCATAACGCTCTTGCTCGGGCGCATGATGACGGCGGCGCCGATCAGGCCGGTGAGCTCATCGCAGGCAAACAGGATCTTTTCCATCTGCAGCTCGGGTTTGGGCAGCGAGGTGTTGAAGTCCGACGTGTGCGTCTGGATGGCGCGAATGAGCTCGGGAGACGCGCCTTCGCCCTTAAGAATCTCGGCAGCATAGATGGTGTGGTTCATGGGGTCGTCCTCATGCTCCTCCCAATCCAAGTCGTGCAGCAGGCCGACGATGCCCCAAAACTCCTCGTTCTCGGGGTCGAACTCGCGCGCAAAGTAGCGCATGGTGCCCTCGACCGTCTCGCCATGGGTGATGTGGAACGGGTCTTTGTTGTGCTCGTTAAGCAGTTCAAACGCGCGGTCGCGGGTGATTCCGGCGGTAAGCGGCTCTGCCATAAGAGACTCCTTGTGCTCGTGGGTATCGATAAGAATGAATACTACTAGAACAAGAAAACCACCACAAAGGTGCCTGTCCCCTTTGTGGTGGTTTTTGGCGCGGTTGGGTTAGTTGAGGGCGGCTTGGGCTAGGCGGGCTTCGGCGTCCTCCTCGGTGACGCCAAGGGCCACGGCGAACTCCTCGATGGAGCGGCGCTTGGCCTCCTTGAGAACGCGCATGTAGTAGGAGCTGGGCTTTTTATCAGCTTCCTCGGCCTGGCGAATGCGGTACATCATGGTCTTTGCCACGCGGACCGTCTCGGGCGCGCCCAGCTTGAGCTGCTGCTTAAAGTGCGTCTCCTCAAGCGAGCTGTTGCGCTCGGTAAAGGTGTCGCACTCCAGCTCGTCATAGTGGCTCAGCAGGTGCTCGGCATCTTGCTGCGAGATGGCGGCGTGCAAACGGTCGGCCTGCGCCACGGGGTACATGAGGATCGTCTGCGCATGTCCCTGCTTGGTCTCGAGCAGCAGCATGGGCTGCGGCGTATCGTCCCTAAAACCGACGACGGTGCAGACTCCCTGGCCCGGATGAATGACGTGTTGACCGATTGAGAACATGCTACCTCCAACTTATACGAATTTACGTATGTCTAGAATACCACGCTGACGTTCGCAAACCATCACTTTATGCAGGAAAAGCACACAACTCCGATAGGTTAGAGTATTCGATAAATAGAACGGCTTATTCATACGTTCATGCATTTCCAGAACGTGTATAAACTGCAGGCAAACCGCCAACTTTGTACAGCAGCGCAAGAGCGGTAGTCATTTTTGTGCATATGCAATATCTATTAGCTTTACCCTGCGACAGTAGTTACCGCTTGTGATAGAGTGCTACAAACTCTGGCTTTTGCCCTACGAGTGACCAAGAGCTCGGGGGCTTTAACACAAGGAGGATCTATGCCCGAGAAGATTGAAGAGCTGGTACGCGCTGCGCTTGCTGCGGCCCAGGAGGCCGGCGACCTTTCCGCATTTGAACTTGACGATTGCGCTATCGAGCGACCGGCCGATACTTCTCATGGCGAGTGGACCTCCACCATGGCCCTGAAGTCCGCCAAGCTGGCTCATTGCGCCCCGCGCAAGATCGCCGAGGCCGTCGTTGCCCATATGCCCGAGGACCCCGCGATTGAGAAAGTCGAGATCGCCGGTCCTGGCTTCATCAACTTCTACCTCTCCGTTGCCGTCAAGAACGCCATCTTTGGCGAGGCCCGCGAGAAGGGTATGGACTTCGCTA
Organism: uncultured Collinsella sp.; assembly: GCA_900551555.1. Lineage (GTDB taxonomy): Bacteria > Actinomycetota > Coriobacteriia > Coriobacteriales > Coriobacteriaceae > Collinsella. The sequence continues at coordinate 2,953 of URWC01000134.1, forward strand.
AGTCCAACGTCGGTGGCGGCCTGAAGACCCAGGTCGAGTTCGTCTCCGCCAACCCCGTCGGCCCCATGCACATCGGCCATGGCCGCTGGGCCGCTCTGGGCGACTCCCTTTGCCGCGTGATGGACCACGCCGGTTACGACATCCAGCGCGAGTTCTACATCAACGACCACGGCTCTCAGATGAACACCTTCGGCAACTCCATCAGCACGCGCTATATGCAGCTTGCCGACATCATCGCCAAGCAGGGCGTGGATATCGACGAGGCTCACAAGCTTCTGATCGCCGACCGCGACGCCTTTGTTGCCGACGAGGGCGACGAGCACCCCGAGACCCATCCGTATCAGGACAACTTTGCCGAGACCCTGGGCAAGGACTCCTACGGCGGCGACTACATCATCGACGAGGCTGCTGAGTTCTGGCGCACCGACGGCGATAAGTGGGTCGACGCCGATCCTCAGGAGCGCATGGAGAGCTTCCGCGAGCGCGGCTACGTAAAGATGGTCGACAACATGCGCGACCTCTGCCACGCCGTCAATTGCGACTTCGATCGTTGGTTCTCCGAGCGCTCGCTGTATGTGAAGGACACCGAGGGCGAGACCGCCGGCACCTCCGCCGTCGACCGCGCTTTTGAGAAGCTCGACAAGATGGGCTACCTCTATACCAAGGACGGCGCCCTGTGGTTCCGCTCCACCGACCTGGGCGACGACAAAGACCGCGTGCTGATCAAGTCCGACGGCGAGTACACCTACTTTGCCTCCGACGTCGCCTATCACTGGGATAAGTTCCAGCGCGTCGACCACGTCATCGACATCTGGGGCGCCGACCACCACGGCTACATCGAGCGCGTCCGCTGCGTCTGCGATGCCTTGGGTTACCCCGGCAAGTTCGAGGTTCTGCTGGGCCAGCTCGTCAACCTGCTGCGTAACGGCAAGCCCGTCCGTATGTCCAAGCGCAAGGGCACCATGGTGACCCTGCAGGAGCTCGTCGACGAGGTTGGCTCCGACGCCGCTCGTTACACGCTCATCTCCAAGAGCTCCAACCAGATGGTCGACTTCGATATCGAGGCCGTCAAGAAGCGCGACAACTCCAACCCGGTCTATTACGTGCAGTACGCTCACGCCCGCGTGTGCTCCATCCTGCGTCGTGCCGCTGACGTTACGCCCGAGCAGGCTGACGAGATGGGCATGAAGGCCGTTGCCGCCAAGGCCATCGGTGAGAACGTCGATTACTCGCTGCTGACCGACCCGACCGAGCTCGCCCTTTCGCGTAAGCTCAACGAGCTCACCGACCTCATCGCCAGCTGCGCTCGCGACCGCGCTCCGTTCCGTCTGACGCACTTTGCCGAGGAGCTCGCCGGCGACTTCCACAGCTTCTATGCTGCTTGCCAGGTGCTGCCGAGCGAGGGCCGTCCCGTCGACCCCGAGCTTTCGCGTGCCCGTCTGGCCGCTTGCGATGCCGTCCGCGTGACGCTCGCCCTGGTGCTCACCCTTGTTGGTGTCTCCGCTCCCGAGCAGATGTAATCTGCGGGTCATTTGACCGCGCAGGTTTGGTTTAACTGAGCCTTGAAAGCCCGATCTCCCACGGAGGTCGGGCTTTTTGCGTTTGGTTAGACTATTTGGTTTGCTGGGAAATGCTACAAAATCGCAACTATACCGGTTTACGGGGCTGAATCGCCAACTGGCGACCATGGTGCCAATAGCAAAATTAAACCCGCAGGTAGATGGCTTATTGTTTCTTGAAAATGCAGGGTATGGTTGGCTTGCAGCATTCTGGCCCCGTAATCCGGCGTAGTTTTGAAAATTGTCCCTTGGGGACGGAGGAAAATGGATCATTTTTGTCTCGCGGAGGGGTGGCGCGGACCCGTCCGCCGCGAACCGTGCCCATCTCCTACGTTTTGTCGCATACCCCGAACCGTGCCGTAAAGTTCGATATAAAACCGACGCTCCTATAAGTTGTCAAGAGGCAGTTTGCGGGAGCGCTCTCTC
>URWC01000135.1 GCA_900551555.1 uncultured Collinsella sp.
GTAGTAAGAGGCAGAGATCTGCTGATGGAACCGGTTGTTCTTCAGAGACTCTGCAGCCCGCAGATCAAAGGACTGTACATCCAGGATCTTCTTGATGAGGCCCTCCTCATGAAGATCCACAATAGAACCGGTAATGCCGCCCAGCGCATAGCTGGCAGTGATGTTCTGCTCCAGCATCCGCTCCCGCAGGAAGCGTGCCACCGCCAAAGAGGCGCCTCCCGAACCCATCTGAATGGAGAAACCGTCTTTGAATACGCCGCTGGCCGCGATGACTGACGCCGCGGTTTCCGCAATGGTAAGCTCCTTGGGATTCTTGGTAAAGCGGGTGGCACCGGACATGATACCTGCCGGATCACCGATATTCTCCACTTCCACCACATAGTCCACATCCGTGGAGGGGATGCCAAACGGCGCATTGGGATAGGGCACGATGTGATTGGTCAGAATGATCGTCTTATCCGCATACTGCGCGTCGCACTTGGCATAGCCCATGGAACCGCACATGACGCCGGTTTCCATATCCCGGCTGTAGCCGTTGGCATTGCCGCAGGGATCGCAGGAAGGCGCTCCCAAAAACGCCACATCGATCTTCAGCTTTCCGGTCTCGATGGCGCAGGCACGTCCGCCGTGGCTGCGGAACACCACCGGCACATCCATCAGGCCGCTGGAAATGGCATCCGCCAGTTTTCCCCGCAGGCCAGAGGTCTCAATGCGGCGAATCACACCGTTTTGAATATGCCGGATCAAGGGTGCGTGGCAGTCGGAAAGGGAAGACGCCGCCAGGACCAGATCGTGGAACCCCATCTCCGCCAGTTTATCCATCACCATGTTGACGATGTAGTCACCGTTGCGGAAATGGTGGTGGAATGAGACGGTCATGCCATCCCGCAGTCCGGAACGACGAATCGCTTCCTCCAAAGAAGGCACAATTTTATTGCAGGAATTTTTGCGCTCCTGGATGGTGGTATAGCTTTTGTCCATCTGTGCATCCTGGAATTCCTCCTGCAGATCCTGCAGTTCCTCCAGATGAGGGATCTGTTTCAGAAGCTCACTCATGACGTGCTACCTCCTCAAACCGAATGCCTGCCGCCTTGGCCAGATCCAATGTCCGCTGCGCCCGCAGGACAATGGGGCGGTCCACCATCTTTCCGTTGAGGGAAATGACGCCGGATCCCTTGCGGTGGGCTTCTTCAATGGCTTCCATGACAGCCAGGGCCTTATCGATATCTTTCTGGGTGGGCGTATACACTTCGTGAACGGTTTTGATCTGTCTGGGATTGATGATGGACTTTCCATCAAAGCCCAGCTGATGGATCAGCTCCACTTCCGCCCGGAAGCCCTCTTCGTTGTTGACGTCGCTGTATACCGTGTCGATGGCATCGATTCCAGCCGCTCTGGCTGCCAGCAAAATCATGCTGCGGCCAAACAGCAGCTCAATGCCGCCGGGAGAGCGCTTGGTCTTCAGATCCGTCACATAGTCCTCGGCGCCAAGTGCAATGCCGATCAGCCGCGGGGTGGAAAAAGCGATCTCTTTGGCATTGAGGACACCTGCGGCACTTTCGATTGCTGCCATCATACGGGTAGCGCCTTCCGGGATGCCGTTCTCCCGTTCAATCCGGGCGATGATCTCCTGACAGTACAGCACATCCTCCGCCGACTCCGTTTTCGGCAACCGGATCACCGCTTTTTGGGTCCGTACAATGGCCTCCAGATCATCCACGCCGCATTTGGTAGCAGGATCGTTGACCCGCACCACAAGTTCCTTGCCCCGGTAATCCATGCTGCAAAGGGCCTGGTAAACCAAAAAACGGGCTGCGTCCTTCTCCGTCAGAGAGACGGAGTCTTCCAGGTCAAACATGATACTGTCCTGGCCATAGATGCCAGCATCCTTGATCATACCCGGATTGTTTCCGGGCACAAAGAGCATGGTTCTGCGCAGCTGCTTCATCGCGCTCCACCTCCCCACTGATAGCTCTCACATTCGCAGGCACGGTAAGCACAGGCCTTCACCCTCGCACGGATCACGCAATCCAAAGCGCCCTTATCCACCAGGGTTACTGCAGCGTTCTGGATATCCAGTTCCGCCAGGGTCTGTACAACGGCCTCACGAATTGCTTTTCCGAACTGCTTTTCCACCGTACTATTGAGATCGATTTGAATCCCGTCTCCCTGGGGAGCAATGGTTACCAGCACATCACTGGATTCCACCGTTCCTGCGGTAGCAGCTTTTACAACTTTCATTTTTCCTGCCCCCTCAGTTTTTCTCCGTATTGTAGTAGTTGATCAGGCAGCCGGCCTTGACGATGGCGCGCTCCTCGGCCGTCATGTCGGCAATGTAGAGCTCAATCTGCTCGACCGCACCGTCGGCACGCACCACGTAGGCAGCGATGTCCTTCAGGTCGCCATCGAGCGCGGCGCGGATACCCGGCACAAAGACGTAGTCGCCCACCTCAAAGTTGGGCTCGGCCTCCATCTGGAAGGGCACCATGCCCCAATTCATCACGTTGGAGCGATAGCGCTTGGTGGCGTACTCGTGGACGATGTTGGCCAGGCCGCCGATCACGCGCTGGCAGCTCGCGGCTTGCTCGCGGGCGGAACCGTCGCCCGGCTTCTTGGCGTAGAGCATGGAGCCGTACTCGGTCGCCTTGGCATCTGCCGCGACGCCCGCACCAACCAGCGCCTCAAACACGCCGGCAAGCTCGGCATCGAGCGCCGCCAGGTCGCCCGCGGCCTCGCCGGCCACGCGGCGCTTCTCCACGGCGTCGACTTCCTTGGAGCGACCCACATAGGCCGGATCGCGGCGGCTCAGCGTAAACTCGGCCAGGCCCAGCGGGTTGGAGCGGAAGGAGCTCGTCTCACCCGAGGGAATGAGCTCGTCGGTCGTGGTGACCGGGTCCATGATCTTGGAGCACACCTTGAGCAGGATATCGTCGCCGAGAGGCTCCATCGCGGGCCACGGCTTGATATTGGGACCCTCGACCAGCTCGTCGGCAGGCTCCGCCTTGCCAAAGCCCCAGTACACGCGCTTTTTGTACGGCGCGTCGTCAAAGGTGTACTCGCAGGCCTCATCCCAAGTCTCCTCGGGCAGGTCGGTCGCCGGCGTCAGGACGCCGCCGTTGGCCGCCGTCGCCGCAATGCTGCGTGCATCCATCAGTGCAACACTGGCGATTTGACCATTGCCGGGCTTGGAACCCTCGCGGTTGGGGAAATTGCGCGTGGTGTGGCGGATGGACAGGCCGTTGTTGGCAGGCGTGTCACCGGCACCAAAGCACGGGCCGCAGAACGCCGTGCGCACGATCGCACCGGCCTCCATGAGGTCGTAGATATAGCCACGGCGCGTAAGTTCGAGCGCCACGGGCTGGCTTGTGGGATAGACCGACAGCGAGAACTCGCCGCAGCCGGTGTTGGCGCCCTTGAGCACGCGGGCAGCCTGGACCACGGAGTCGTAGTTGCCGCCCGAGCAGCCGGCGATAACGCCCTGCTGCACGTGCAGCTTGCCGTCGACGATCTTGTCGAGCAGGCTAAAGTGCGTCTTGCCCTCGCCGATCTTGGCGGCCTCGAGCTCCACCTCGTGCAGGATGTCCTCGAGGTTCTCGTTGAGCTCGTCGATCTCAAAGCCGTTAGAAGGATGGAACGGCAACGCGATCATGGGCTTGATACTCGACAGATCGACCTCGACGCAGCCGTCGTAGTAGGCGACATCGGCGGGCTTGAGCTCGCGGTAGTCGTCGCCGCGGCCATGCATGGCCAAAAACGCGTGCGTGTCCTCGTCGGTGGCCCAGATGCTCGACAGGCAGGTGGTCTCGGTGGTCATGACGTCGACGCCGTTGCGGTAGTCGGTCGTCATGCTCGCGATACCCGGGCCCACGAACTCCATGACCTTGTTCTTGACGTAGCCCTTGGCAAAGACGGCACGGATGATGGCGAGCGCCACGTCGTGCGGGCCGACGCCGGGGCGTGGGGCGCCCGTGAGGTAGATGGCAACGACGCCGGGATAGGCGACGTCGTAGGTGTCGCGCAGCAGCTGCTTTGCCAGCTCGCCACCGCCCTCGCCCACGGCCATAGTGCCCAGGGCGCCATAGCGGGTGTGCGAGTCGGAGCCCAGGATCATCTTGCCGCAGCCGGCGAAGTTCTCACGCATAAAGGAGTGAATGACGGCGATATGCGGCGGGACGAAAATGCCGCCGTACTTCTTGGCAGCCGAGAGGCCAAAGACGTGGTCGTCCTCGTTGATGGTGCCGCCCACGGCACACAGCGAGTTATGGCAGTTGGTAAGCACGTAAGGCAGCGGGAACTGCTCCATGCCCGAGGCACGCGCCGTCTGGATGATGCCAACGAAGGTGATGTCGTGGCTCGCCATGGCGTCAAAGCGAATCTTGAGTGCCTCGGGGTCACCCGACGTGTTATGTGCCTGGAGGATCGAATACGCGATGGTGCCGCGCTTGGCATCCTCGGGCGTCTGCGTAATACCGCGCTCGGCAGCCTCGGCCGCAGGCACAACCTCGCTGCCGCCGCGCAGGTAGATACCGTCCTCGTACAGCTTGACCATACTGTCTCCCACTCTGCCCAAAAGATTTGAGCGCATAGCATACATTCGTTCAATATCGTGCCATAGAACGGTTGCGAGTGGGTTACGAATCTGCACGTTCACTTTATCTCGGTAAAGTAAGGTACGAACCCGGCGAGGGCCGGCAGATTTGGTGCAAGAGTGTCCCTTTCGACTAGTCATTTAAGAACGTCCCCAATGACTACCCTACCGTATCCGGAGCAAGGCAACGCCGCAGGCAGAGGACGGACAGCGAGCGGCGTCCAGAGCGAACAAGTTGGCATGAAAAAGGCAAGGCATAGACCTTCTGGTCATGCCTTGCCTTTTGAATGACAAATTGTCGCTCTGGACGTCGCGCAGCGTCGGCCC
>URWC01000136.1 GCA_900551555.1 uncultured Collinsella sp.
TGGGCCATGGCGATACGCGTGCCGAGGCCGACAAGCTGTGGGGCAAGCTCCGCGGGCTGCGTATCAACGAGGACGAGAACGGCAAGACCAACCTGGCACTTGCCGATGTCGACGGCGAGGTGCTCGTGGTGTCGCAGTTCACGCTGTTTGCCGACTGCCGCCACGGCCGCCGTCCGTCGTTTACGGATGCCGGCGCCCCCGATGTCGCCAACGAGCTCTACGAGTACTTCTTGACGCTTGTGCGCGAGGACGTCGAGCAAGTAGCACATGGCATCTTCGGCGCCGATATGAAAGTCGATCTTGTCAACGACGGTCCGTTCACCATCGTCTTGGACACCGATAGTCTGTAAGTAGTCAATTTGGGACCGGGCTTTTTAAGCTACTTGCGTATGACGGCAGCAGGGTGCTATAGTATTAGAGTTTTGTCTATCTTAGGGGTATTATCCCCTTTTTGAATTGCACCTTCTGGAGGCCCTGTTCATGGAAGAGATGGAAGTCAATCACGTCGACGACATCCACGAGAAGCTGACCGATATGGTGGGCGATCGCGTTAAGGTGAAGGCCAACATGGGCCGCACCCGCGTCGTCGAGCGCATGGGCACCATCAAGAGCGTGCACCCCGCCGTCTTTATCGTCGAGGTTGACGAGCGTCGTGGCCGCAAGTCGCGTCAGTCCTACCAGTACATCGATGTCCTCACCGGTCAGGTCGAGCTGTTCGACCCCGAGAGCGGCGAGCACATTTTTACCCCGCTCGGCAATCAGCTCGAGGAGCACTAGCGGTGACCGATTGGTCCCTGACCCTTTCCGCGCCGGCAAAGATTAACCTCTACCTGGGGGTTCATACCGAGCGCGATGACCGCGGCTACCACAGGGTCGATTCCCTGATGGCAGCCGTCAGTCTTTCCGATACCGTGACGGTCACGCCGGCGCAGGCGCTGACTGTCCAGACGGTTCCAGCATCAGATTTTCCCATGCAAAAGAATACGGCGTATCGGGCTGCGATTGCTATGGCCGAGCATTATGGTCGCGAGGCAAACATCTGCGTGACGATTGAGAAGCGCATTCCATTGTGCGCCGGCTTGGGCGGCCCCTCGACGGATGCGGCCGCGGTCATTGTCGCCTTGGCGGAGCTCTGGGGAATTGATCGCACCGACCCCGTGCTCGACGACATCGCGCGCGGCATTGGTGCTGACGTCCCGTTCTTTTTGCACGCGAGCCCTGCGTTCTACGTAGGTGGGGGAGACGTGCTGGCAACTGAGTACCCCGCGCTGCCCGCAACGCCCGTCGTGTTGGTCAAGCCGCGCGAGGCAAGTGTTTCGACAATTGAAGCCTATCGACGTTTTGACGAGGCCCCGGTGCCTGCGGACGAGCCCGGCGCGATAGCTTCTGCCTTGCGTGCTGGTGATGCCGAGACGGCATATGCACTCATCCATAACAACTTGGGTGTCATTTCCGCACAGATGGAGCCGCAGATTCAAACGGTTCTCGATTGGCTGCGTAAACAGGACGGCACCGTTGCTGTAGATGTGTGCGGATCGGGTGCCTGCTCGTTTGCCATTTGCGACACCGCTGCCACGGCCGAAAGGCTTGCCGATGCTGCCCAGCAAAGTGGCTGGTGGGCCTGCGCGACTGAGCTTATTCCCAACACGGTTCAAATCGACGCGCCAAAGAAATAAAAATTTCTCTAGCACGCGGCGAAAATCTTTGTTACTATAGTCGAGCTAACGGGTTGTGGCTCAGTTTGGTAGAGCACTGCGTTCGGGACGCAGGGGTCGCTGGTTCAAATCCAGTCAACCCGACCAGAGCATGAGGAGGGACCGCTTCTTGCGGTCCCTTTTTTTAGCTATTGTTGTGATACCGCGATACCCGCGGTATACTCATTCGAGCTTGTCTCGCTGTATTGTGGAGGTCTACATGTTTGGACTGAGGGCTCCTGAGCTCATCATTATTCTCGTCGTTGTCCTGATTATCTTCGGGCCCAAGAACCTGCCGAAGCTCGGCAAGTCCCTCGGCTCTACCGTCAAGAATATCCGTGAGGGTATGGAGGGCGACGATAAGGCCGAGACCAAGCAGGCCGAGGAGGTCGTGGTCGAGCAGTCCGAGGAGGACAAGGAGATCGCTGAGCTCGAGGCCAAGCTCGCTGCTGCCAAGAAGAAGCAGGCAGAGGACAGCGACGCGGACGCAGAGTAGTCCCATCCCTTTGGGGTGAGCACCTGACCGGCTTGCCCGCAGGCTAGCCGGTCTTTTTCGTTTTGTTGACAGTTGATTGTTTGATCAGAGTTGGGGAGATATCCGTATGGACGCAAGCCAGATCGTACTGACCGCTGAGGGCCGCCAGAAGCTCGTCGAGGAGCTCGCCTGGCGTGAGGGCGATTACGCCAAGGAGATCGTCGAGGACATCAAGGAAGCCCGCGCGTTCGGCGACCTTTCGGAGAACTCCGAGTACGATGCCGCCAAGGACAAGCAGGCCCAGAATGCTGCTCGTATCGCCGAGATCCAGGCCATTCTTGCCAACGCTCAGGTTGCTGCCACTACGGGCGATTTGACCGTCTCCATCGGTTCCACCGTTTCGCTGATTGATCCCAACGGCGAGGTCATGGAAGTCACGCTCGTTGGTACCACCGAGACCAACTCGCTCGAGCACAAGATTTCCAACGAGTCTCCGGTCGGCCACGCCATCATCGGTCACGGCGAGGGCGACTCCGTCGAGGTCGTTACGCCTTCCGGCAAGACTCGCGTCTACACCATCGCCAAGATCGCACGCTAGACCACGGTCCCGCGTAAAGGTATGTTTTCGCTCCCTGGGACCGAATCCTGGGGAGCGTTTTAGTTTGAGGAGCTAACTTATGGCAGAGAACCAGAACGCCGCCGATCAGGCATCGACGCTCAACGACGAGCGCGCCACCCGCCTGGCCAAGCGCGCCGCCCTGTTCGAGGCGGGCCAGAACCCCTATCCCGAGCACTCTGAGCTTGAGGACTACGTCGCCGATATCGAGACTAAGTACGCCGATCTTGCCGATGGCGAGGACACCGAGGACGTCGTGAAGATCGCCGGCCGTGTGGTCGCCAAGCGCGGTCAGGGCAAGATCATGTTCATCGTCGTGCGCGATGCGACTGCCGAGATTCAGCTGTTCTGCCGCATCAACGACATGGACGAGGCTGCCTGGAGTACGCTCAAGGCCCTCGACCTGGGCGACATCCTGGGCGTGACCGGCGTGGTCGTGCGCACCCAGCGTGGCCAGCTTTCCGTTGCCCCTAAGAGCGCGACCCTGCTTGCCAAGGCCGTTCGTCCGCTGCCCGAGAAGTTCCACGGTCTTTCCGATAAGGAGACCCGCTATCGCCAGCGCTATGTCGACCTGATCGCCAACGACGACGTTCGCGAGACCTTCCGTAAGCGTTCGCAGATTCTCTCCACCTTCCGTCGCTTTATGGAGTCCGACGGCTACATGGAGGTCGAGACCCCCATTCTGCAGACCATCCAAGGCGGCGCTACTGCCAAGCCGTTCATTACCCACTTCAACGCGCTCGATCAGGAGTGCTACCTGCGTATTGCCACCGAGCTGCACCTCAAGCGCTGCATCGTCGGTGGTTTTGAGCGCGTGTTCGAGATCGGCCGCATCTTCCGTAACGAGGGCATGGACCTTACCCACAACCCCGAGTTCACCACGATGGAGGCCTACCGTGCCTTCTCCGACCTCGAGGGCATGAAGGCACTCGCCCAAGGTGTCATCAAGGCTGCCAACAAGGCCATCGGCAACCCCGAGGTCATCGAGTACCAGGGCCAGACCATCGACCTTTCTGGTGAGTGGGCCAGCCGTCCCATGACCGACATCGTCTCCGACGTGCTCGGCAAGCAGGTCACCATCGACACGCCGGTCGAGGAGCTTGCTGCCGCCGCGCGCGAGAAGGGCCTGGAGATCAAGCCCGAGTGGACTGCTGGCAAGATCATCGCCGAGATTTACGATGAGCTGGGCGAGGACACCATCGTCAACCCGACGTTCGTGTGCGATTACCCCATCGAGGTCAGCCCGCTTGCCAAGCGTTTTGAGGACGACCCGCGCCTGACGCACCGCTTTGAGCTGGTTATTGCCGGTCACGAGTACGCCAACGCGTTCTCCGAGCTCAACGACCCGGTCGACCAGGCCGAGCGCTTTGCCGCCCAGATGGCCGAGAAGGCCGGCGGTGACGACGAGGCCATGGAGTACGACGAGGACTACGTGCGCGCCCTCGAGTACGGTATGCCTCCCGCGGGCGGCATTGGCATTGGTATCGACCGCGTGGTCATGCTGCTCACCAACCAGGCTTCTATCCGCGACGTGCTGCTGTTCCCGCACATGAAGCCCGAGAAGGGTTTCCAGTCCGGTGCCGCTGCCGCCAAGGCTGCCGAGGCCGGCAACGCCGCGAGCCCGTTCGTTACGTCGCTTAAGCCCACGCTCGATTACTCCAAGATCGCCGTTGAGCCGCTGTTTGAGGAGTTCGTCGACTTTGATACCTTCTCCAAGAGCGATTTCCGCGCTGTGAAGGTCAAGGCATGCGAGGCCGTCAAGAAGTCCAAGAAGCTGCTGAACTTTACGCTCGACGACGGTACCGGTACCGACCGCACCATCCTCTCCGGTATTCACGCTTATTACGAGCCCGAGGACCTGGTCGGCAAGACCTTGCTCGCCATCACCAACCTGCCTCCGCGCAAGATGATGGGCATCCCCAGCTGCGGCATGCTCATCAGTGCCATCCACGAGGAGGATGGTGAGGAGCGCCTCAACCTGATCCAGCTCGACGCCTCCATCCCCGCCGGCGCAAAGATGTACTAATTGGTTCCGCCGTTCTACCGAACGGCG
>URWC01000137.1 GCA_900551555.1 uncultured Collinsella sp.
ACTCGCTACCTCCACCTTGGCAAGGTGGCGCTCTACCAGATGAGCTACGGCCGCACATTCCATGTGTTTGTGCCGGACTGTTTACCGGCGACGCTGATTATTATACCGTACCGCCCGGAAATTGTCAACCACAAATTTGCATTTTCTGCAAAAAAGTTGGAAACCCGCCTGTCTGTATTCAAAAGACTTCACTTTTGCGGGCTTTACCTGTGTCATCATTCAAGTTTGCCACGACATACACGAAGAAAATTGATTTGCTTTCCCTTTTGTAAACTATTATAATGGAAAGTGTCATTTTGTCGCCTGTAAGAGCTGCGTCTGTTATGCCGCTGAGGGCATACAGGCGCGTTTTCGTGCGCAGAAATAGGAAAAGCCAGCATAAAGGAGCAAACACAATGTATAAGATCACTGAAAAAGTCGCGCTGAATCCCACCGTGACGAAGATGGTCATTGAAGCCCCGCTGATCGCCAAAAAGGCAAAGCCGGGCCAGTTTATCATTGTGCGCCCGTTTGAGGACAGCGAGCGCATCCCCCTGACCGTGGCCGGTTACGACCGCGAAAAGGGCACTGTGGATATCATTTTCCAGATCGTGGGCGGTACCACGATGGAGCTGAACAGCCTGCAGGTGGGCCAGAGTGTCCACGACTTTGTAGGCCCGCTGGGCCGCGCCACCGAGGTGGAAGGCCTGAAGAAGGTATGTGTCGTGGGCGGCGGCGTAGGCTGCGCCATCGCTCTGCCCATTGCCCGTGAACTGCACGAGCAGGGCTGTGTGGTGCACAGCGTGGTGGGCTTCCGCAATAAGGACCTGCTGATCCTTGAGGACGAGTTCAAAGCCTGCAGCGATGAGCTGCGCATTATGACCGACGACGGCAGCTATGGCACCAAGGGTGTTGTTACCGCTGCACTGGACGAGCTGGTGGCCGCCGGCAACCAGTACGATCTGGTCATCACCATTGGCCCGCTGATCATGATGAAGTTCGTGGTCAAGACCTGCCAGAAGCATGGCCTGAAGAGCATCGTTTCCATGAACCCCATCATGATCGACGGCACCGGCATGTGCGGCTGCTGCCGCGTCGAGGTGGGCGGCGTGACCAAGTTCGCTTGTGTCGACGGCCCCGACTTCGATGCCACCCTGGTCGACTGGGATGACCTTCGTGCCCGCCAGGCCGCTTACCGTTCCGAAGAGGGCGAGTCCCTCAAGGCCTATGAGGAAAAGAGCTGCGCATGCCACTAGTTAACGGTCGTTTCGTTGCCGATATGAAGTCGCCCCGCACCCCCGATAACGAGGAGCCGGCTGCCGAGCGCGCCTGCGACTTCCGCCCCGTCGACAAGGGCTTCACCGAGGAGATGGCGCTGGCCGAGGCCGAGCGCTGCCTCAACTGCAAGAAGCCGTTCTGTGTTGAGGGCTGCCCCGTCAACATCAACATCCCCCGCTTTATCGAGCAGATCCGCGAGAAGGACTTCGGCGGTGCTCTCGATACCATCCGCGAGGACTCCATGCTTCCCGCCATCTGCGGCCGCGTCTGCCCGCAGGAGAACCAGTGCGAGGGCAAGTGCATCCGTGGCAAGAAGTCCGAGCCCGTGGCCATCGGCCAGCTCGAGCGCTTCCTGGGTGACCGCCCCGAGCTCGCCTCCACGCCCAAGATGGCCCCCAAGAACGGCAAGAAGGTCGCCGTCGTCGGCTCCGGCCCGTCCGGCATCACCTGCGCCGGCGAGCTCGCCCGTAACGGTTTTGACGTCACCGTCTTTGAGGCATTCTTCACCGGCGGCGGCGTGCTGGTCTACGGCATCCCCGAGTTCCGTCTGCCCAAGGCAGTCGTCAAGCGCGAGATTGACGGCCTGGAGGACATGGGCGTCAAGTTTGAGTACAACTCTGTCGTGGGCAACATGGCCACGGCCGATGAGCTGTTCGAGCAGGGCTTCGACGCCATCTACGTGGCGACCGGCGCTGGCCTGCCCAAGTTCCTCAACGTCCCCGGCGAGAACCTGCCCAACGTCTTCTTCGCTAATGAGTACCTCACCCGCGTGAACCTGATGAAGGCCAACAAGTTCCCCGAGTACGACACCCCCACCAAGCACGGCAAGAACGTCGTCGTCTTTGGTGGCGGCAACGTGGCTATGGACGCCGTCCGTACCGCCAAGCGCCTGGGCGCCGAGCACGCCATCATCGCCTACCGTCGTACCGAGGACGAGATGCCCTGCCGTCGCGCCGAGCTGCACCATGCTAAGGCCGAGGGCGTCGAGGTTCTGCCGCTCGTTTCCCCGCTCGAGTTTGTCGCTGGCGAGGACGGCTCCGTGTGTGCCGTCAAGGTCCAGAAGATGGAGCTCGGCGAGCCCGACGAGTCCGGCCGTCGTCGCCCGGTGCCCATCGAGGGCGCCATCGAAGAGATTCCCTGCGACGTCGCAATCTCGGCTATCGGCACCAACGCCAACCCCTTCGCAAAGAAGATCGGCGGCAAGATGGAGCTCAACAAGTGGGGCTACATCGTCGCCGACGAGGAGACCGGCCAGACCACCGATCCCCGCATCTGGGCCGGCGGCGACATCGTCACCGGTGCCGCTACGGTCATTCTGGCGATGGGCGCCGGCAAGAAGGCCGCCGCTTCCATCACCAAGAGCCTGCTGGGCGAGTAATCACCTACAACGCTAGCCATTAAACGGCATAGTCCCCGTCGAGCACACGCCCGGCGGGGACTTTTTCTATGCCGTCCGCTCGACCACCACAAAGGGGACAGGCACCTTTGTGGTGGTTTTGGACTTAGCCGACCGGTTTGTCTCGATCTGTAACAGGTAAGCCCCGTTGAGCCCCGTAGTTGTTACAGATCGAGACATTATGCGGGCGTCCGCCCGTTCATCTTGATCTGTAACAGTAAGAGGCCAAATCTCCCGCTACGTGTTACAGATCGAGACGTTAGGCTGGCAATCAGACGGTTCATCTAAATCTGTAACATCTAGGGCCATTTTAGGCGGCCAGGTGTTACGGATTGAGATTTTGCTGATGCCGCGGACGAGGGCCGCCACCAAAACCTAGCGCTCGCGACGCTTGGTTGCGGCGGCGCCGGCGGCGGCAACGGTTGCTCCGGCGATGCCCAGGGCGACGACGGTCATGGCGGTGTTGTCGCCCGTGGCAACCAGGACGGCATCAGACTTCTTGGCCGGCGCGGCTTTCTCAACCGTCTTGTTCACCGTGGTGGTCGTGGCCGGCTTGGCTTCAGGCTTGACCTCCGGCTTAACCTCGGGCTGCGGGACCGGCCCCTCGGGATCGGTCGGCGCGGGCGTAGTCTCAGGCGTAAACGTAAGATTGGTGTTCAGCCACAGGGTGTAAATCCAACCGCTCTCGGGATCAACCTCACTTGCCTCGCCCACCTGATAGCCACACTCAACCCCATTGATCTTCAGCTTGGTATTGGACGTAAAGTAGAAACCACGCGCCGGCTTAAAGTACAGGCCGTAACGATAGGTCACACCGGGCTTAAACGCGTCGATATGGTTGGTGATGTGCTGGTCCCAAAACTCGACGGAATTCACCTCACTGCCGTCGCTCCCCGTCCAGAACTCACACTGAAGAACGGAGTTCGAATCCACCGGAGTGCCCGCCGTAAAGACCGGCCTGTCGCCCGCCTTAAAGGTAGTCGTGGCGCCATTGATCTCGATTAGGTCGATGGCCTGCAACTCGCCAATCGGCTGCTCACACAGCATATTGGCCGCATTGGGGGCAAATACGCCATCGACCGTCTTGATGGTGTTGCTCGCCCATTGGCCGTTAACGTTCACGTTGTAATCCTCGGCGAGGGCATTGTCGCCCTTGAGCCTCAGCTCAACGGAATACATGTAGAACTTGCCCTCTTCGAAGTGATCAATCTTCTTCATGCCCGGCGTGTACTTTGCGGGGTCGGAATACCAGAAGGCAACGGGCGTGAGTTCCCTGGGGTCGCTGCCGTCCATCTCCTCCCAGCACTCATACGCGATCTCGTACTTGTCGGCGTCGGCGGCAGGAATCGTCGCGGTCGCACGCGGCGCCTCGCCGGGTGCATAGTCGGTCTTCACATCGTTGACGTTCAGGTTCTCGAGGGCTTGGTTTTTTGACGCTACGAGTGTTATGGCACTGTCGATGTTGTAGCGAATATAGTAGTCATCCCTGGTTTCGTTGATGACGACCGAACCGCCCGGCCTGTAGGCGTTAAAGATGTCATCAGGGTCGCCCACGATGATATTGTCGCCCTCATAGTCGGTTCCGGTATACGTCAGTGCCGCGCCAATATAAAGAGCCTCATTGCGCGTGAGTCGATACGAGCCGTCTGCCGCGCCACCCGCAAAGGTCAGCGTCAGCCTCATGTGATCGCCAACAGGCTCAAAGTGAGCCGTCACATCGGACATAGATGTGTCCTGGACTTCAGCCAGGGTGCCCAAAGCAGCATCGGCCCGGTAGTACTTGGTTTCGACAAGTTCGCAGAGCGGCTTATCCGGCATACCGCCCTCAACATCGGGAAAATCATAGGTATACGACTGGCCCTTTTCGAGTGTGACATTGCTCGGAAGCACACAGTCCGTGTAGTGATCGACCACGGTCGTGTTGATCTTAACGCCGCCCCCGCCAGTCACGTCGGTCACGCCGCAGGGCATGATGGCGTCATCGCCGCTGGGGGTGTTTTGCTCAGCGGATGCTGCATCGTTAGATTCATCGGTGGCGTCAGTCGGAGTCGTCTGCTGAGGTTCGGCGACGGTCTGTGCCTCCGGAGCAGCATCGACTGCTGGTACGGTCGCCGGAGCC
>URWC01000138.1 GCA_900551555.1 uncultured Collinsella sp.
ACGACACGCTGTTTGCGGCATATGCAGAAGAGATTGGCGGCAACGCGGTCTTTCGCATGAAGGAGTGGTGGTTCTACGCCAAATGCGCCTTCGCTGACCCCGCTACCGTTCACAAGCTCGTACGTAAGACCAAAAAGGTTGACGAATACCGCGCCGCCGTCGAGCGCGTCTTTCGCGAGCAGCCACTCGCACCCACAGCCCGCTTCCACGGCTAGTTAGCCATTGGGGACGTTCTTTAACGACTAGTCATTTAAGAACGTCCCCAATGACTACCCAAAAGTTGTACGTCAGCATCCAAAGATGTCGAAAAATGTCGTTTTTGGATGCTGACGTACATGTTTGAAGACGGTATTGTCTCCGCTATCTGACGGCTTGAACGGCAAGTGCTTCTATTACGCGCTCGGCGCCGGCGTCGATCAGAATGCTGCGATTGGCGATTTCTGCCGGAGCGACTGCTTCGCCAAGGTTAACGCACGCGTACGTGGCGCGCTCGTTTTTGGCCGTCATCTGCCAAAACGGGTACTTGATGATGACGGGCGTGTTGCCGCCTACGCCAAGCTCCAAGAATAGAACGCGCATATTGCTGTGGCGGCGCAGGAAATCCTGGTAGCGATCGGCGGCAGCGTACCAACCCTTGTCCTGGACAAACGTATCGTCGGCGCGCAGATTCATCGTAAGCGGGGCCCCACAGTGAGGGCAATGGGGCACAAGCGCAGACGGAATGCGCAGGTCCTGTTGGGTGGCGACCATATGGCGTACGAGTTCTTCGTTGTCCCAGGTCTCCTGACAGCAGGGCTTGCTGCACTGGAGCAGGCCGTAGTCTCCCTGTGTGTAGAAGAGCCGCTGCTTGTCAAAGCCGGCGCGCTGGAAACAATGGTCCACATTCGTAGTCAGCACAAAGTAGTCGCGCCCGTGCACTATGTCCAAGAGCTGATCGTAGAGCGGCGTTGGTACGGGATCGTATCGGTTGCACATAATGTAGCGGCTCCAAAACGCCCAGTACTCCTCGAGCGAATCATAGGGATAGAAGCCGCCGGAATACATATCGGTAAAGCCGTAGCGTGCGGCAAAGTCGCCAAAGAGCTTCTCGAAACGCTTGCCCGAATAGGTATAGCCCGCTGCGGTAGAAAGTCCCGCGCCAGCACCGATTACCACGGCATCGGATGCGTCGAGTGCAGCTCGGAGCTTATCGATCTGTTTTGAGAAGGCTGCGGTAGATTGCCTCGTCAGACGCGAGAAAAACATTGAAGATCACCTTAAGGTTGGGGTCGTTATGGTCTAGATGATGGCGAACGGCATCGATGGCCACGCGCGCGGCGGCATCTTGCGGATAGCCAAACACGCCAGTAGAGATGCAGCAGAATGCGAGGGTGTCGAGTCCTCGACGCGTCGCTTCTTTCAAGCAGCTGGTGTAGCAGCGGCGTAATAGCAATTCCTCGCGAGGGCCAGGCTTATGGCTGGGCACGATGGGGCCGACGGTGTGGAAAACGTAGCTGCTGGGCAGGTTGAACGCCGGCGTGACCTTGACGCGCGCCGTCGGTTCCTCATGCCCTTGCTTGGACATGAGGCCCTCGCACGCCAGACGTAGTTGCATTCCGGCGTGGGTGTGGACGGCGTTGTCGATGCAACGATGCCCCGGCACAAAGCACCCGAGCATCTGACTGTTGGCGGCATTGACGATGGCGTCGGCCTTAAGCAGCGTAATGTCGCCGCGCCAGACGGCAACGCGATCGCGGTAGGGGAGCGTGCCGGCGTCGGTCGCCCCGCCGCGCTCAAGAAGGCGTTGCTGCAAGTAGGCGTCTTGTATGTCGAGCGTCTCGGCCGTAAGCGCCTCGGGCGGGCGTACGTTCATAAGGGCTCTGAGCAGATCGCGCTGCTCGTTGGCTCCGGCAGGTACGGCAATGCTGCGCCCGTCTGGCCGCTCGGCAAGCAATACCTTGATGAGCCAAACGCGGCGTTCGGCCTGATTCATGACCTTCCTCCTGTTCGATTGAGCCGGTTTCATTCGACAGTAGTGTGCCGTCTGGCGCTCAACAGTAAAAGAAGGCACAAAAAGGTAAGCGCCGTGGAGCGGTATGCCCCACGGCGCTCAATGTGCGGAAGTTTGTGACTGTTAGGAGTTTCGCACGAGCTGCTGATAGTCGGTGCCCCATTCCACTAGGGAATCGATGATGGGCATAAGGCTGTGACCCAGCTCGCTGAGTGCGTATTCGGTGCGGATGGGTGTCTCGGGGATGACGGTGCGCGTGATAAGACCCGCGGCATCCATTTCCTTAAGGTTGGACGAAAGCACCTTTTGGCTAATGCCGGGAATAGCGCGGTGCAGCGCGTTGAAGCCCATGGGATGGTTAATGAGCTGTTGAATGATATAGATCTTCCATTTGTTGCCAAAGAGCTGAAAACACGTAGCGACGGGGCAGGGCGGCAGTTCTTCTTTGGTAAGCATAGAGACTCCTCAATCATGTGGACGACTTTCATTATCGCAGCCGCTGTCGCTTGTGGATACTACTTACCTTTTGGTGACTGGCTAATAGATTGGTGCCTTCTTTTGGTCGTTGCGCGCTTTTTGCATGATGCATATAGACGCAAGGCGCGTCGAAAACCGGATGGCTTCGACCGGCCATCCTCGACCGAAAGGAAATGCCATGTCTGAGAATCTTGAGAACGTCGCCGCTTTCGCCTCCTGCGGTACCACCGATCCTGCGCCCGCTTGCGGCTCTGCTGACCCCAAGGCCGCACCTGCTTGCGGTACTGCTTGCGGCTCTGCCGATCCGGCCGCCGCTCCTGCTTGCGGCTCCACCGATCCCGCGGCTGCTCCTGCCTGCGGTTCCGCCGACCCCAAGACCGCTCCGGCCTGTGGCACCGCTTGCGGCGCCGCCGACGCTCAGTAAGCAATCGCTAGGAAGGGACTCGTAATGGATGCTCAGACTTGCCTCAAAAAGATGCAGCTTGCCGGGACGCTCTCCCTGGCAACCGTGGACGAGAGTGGCGCGCCGCAAATTCGCTGCGTAAGCGCCGTCCATTACGAGCCCCGTGCTATCTACTTTCTTACGGCACGTGGCAAGGAGATGGCCCGTCAGCTTATGGCCGATGGACGTGTCCAAACGCTCGTCCACACACGGTTTAATGAGATGATCCGCATGTCCGGCGTTGCCACCCCCGTCTCGGATTCCGAGCAAGTTCACTGGCGCGACGTGATTTACGCCGAGCAGCCGTATCTTGCTAACGTGTACCCCGGTGATACGCGCGAGATCAACATCATCTTTAAGGTCGAGAACATAGTGCTCGACTACTTTAACCTGGGAGTTCATCCCATCGAGCGTGCGGTCTTCGCCTTAGGCGAGAGCATGGCGCCTGTGCCCGCCAAGGGCTTCTGCATCGATGCCGATGCGTGTATCGGTTGCGGCACCTGCCTTGAGCACTGCCCGCAGAAATGCATCGAGCCGGGAGACGCCTATCGCATAGAGCCCGAGCACTGTCTGCATTGCGGCGCCTGTGCCGAGAATTGCCCTGTCGGCGCCGTTACGCGTCTGTAACCCAAATACCGTCATCAGTTTTCACATAGACCAAGGGGGTCCCACGATGCAAAAGCCTGCGTTTGCCTTCCAATGGCACATTACGGATGAATGCGATCAACGCTGCAAACATTGCTATATCTTTGCCAACGGTGCCTGCGCCGGTTTTAAGCGCATGCCGTGGGAGCAAATGGTCCAGGTCGTCGATCAGGCCCAGGCGCTCTGCGAGCGCATCGGTCGCCAGCCGTACTTTTACGTTACGGGCGGCGACCCCATTCTTCATCCCGATTTTTGGCGTCTTGCCGAGCTCTTGCACGAGCGCGGTTTTATGTGGTGCGTGATGGGCAATCCGTTCCATCTGACCGATGAGGTCTGTGCCCGCATGAAAGAGCTGGGGTGCCGTAAATATCAGCTCTCGCTCGACGGACTCGAGGCGACGCACGATTACTTCCGCAAACCCGGCTCGTTTGCCGAGACCTTGCGCGCCATCGGTTGCCTTAAGCGCGCCGGCATCTGGGTCGCCGTCATGAACACGGTATCGAGCATGAATGCTGCCGAGCTGCCGCAGCTCATCGATCTTGTGGCGAGCCTCGAGGTCGATGTGTTCGCATTTGGACGATATTGCCCCACGTCGGGCCAAAAGCGCGATGAGTTCCATTTGGAGCCGCTTGAGTATCGCGACGCGCTACTGGCCGCGCAGGAGCGCATGGAGCTCCATCAGGCGGCGGGCTGCAAGACGTTCTTCCAGCTCAAGGATCACCTGTGGACGCTGCTTTTGTGGGAACAGGGTAAGTTCACCATTCCCGAAGATGCCAAGCCCGGCATGATCTATGACGGCTGCCATTGCGGTACGGGGCATATGACGGTTCTGCCTACGGGCGATGTCTATGCGTGTCGTCGCATGGAGAGCAAAGTGGGCAACATTGCCGAGAACTCACTGGAAGAGCTCTTCTTCTCTCCGCAAATGGAAGCCAAGCGCGATTTTAAGAAGTTCAAGAAATGCTCTAAGTGTGAGCTCTTCGGTTGGTGCCGTGGGTGTCCTGCGGTGACGTACGGCTACACGGGTGATATGTACGATGCCGATCCCCAGTGCTGGAAAGAGATTGAGGAATAGGGCTATCGTCTAGTCATCGGGGGCGTTCTTTAACGACTAGTCATTTAAGAACGTCCCCAATGACTACCTGCAAAAAGTTGTACGCCAGCATCCAAAGATGTCGAAAAATGTCGACTTTGGATGCTGG
>URWC01000139.1 GCA_900551555.1 uncultured Collinsella sp.
ACGCCCACGTTGATGGCGGCGGAGCGCTTGATGCCCTCGATGTCGGCGGGCGTCTTGTAGAGCGTGCGGGGCAGAACCTCCCAGCCCTCCTCCCACAGGCGCTCGAGGCGCTCGTCGAAGGCGCTGTGACATTTCTTATATTTTTTGCCGCTGCCGCACCAGCAAGCGTCGTTGCGGCCGGGCACGGGTCCTTTGTCATACATGGCTAACTTCCTTTCATCCGCAGCTAGTATAGCCCACCCACGCGTCCATAAAAGTTGCGGTGATATAGTTCCGATTTAAGCGGTTTAACAGCACAAATAGGAACTATATCACCGCAACTGATGGGGCGGGATGGCGGGCACTAGCTGCTGCGTGGTTTTGCTAGTAGCTCACCTGGCAGGGAATGCCGAGGGCGCGCACACGCGCGGCAATGGCGTCGAGGACGTCGGGTGCTGCTTTGGCAAGGCCGGTGACCGGTGTCTCGCGCGCCACCGTGTAGATGGTCGCCTCCTGCGGACGAATGCGCTCGAGTGCCGCGAGCCAAGGGCCAACGTACTCCTCGCCGGTATTGTCGAGAGGATTGCCCTGGTGTTCGCCGGTCAAAAACATCGTCTGGATAATGACGTGGCCGTTAAAGCTCGCGAACGTCTCGATCTGGTGCTCCACATCGTAGGGGCCAACGGGTTGATCGAGCAGCTGGATAAATGCCGGGTCGACCGTATCGAGCTTGAGGATGTTGTCGTCGACCATCATGAGCGCGTCGTGTACCTGGGGACGGTCGGCGCGCGTGCCGTTGGAGAGCACGGCGATCTTGGAGTTTGGGGCAAACTCGTCGCGCAGCGCGACAGCGCCGGCGATGGCCTGCGGAAACTCCGGTGCGGCGGTGGGCTCGCCGTTGCCGGCAAACGTGATTACATCGGGCAGCTCACCTTCGACTGCCATCTCGCGCAATTTGGCCTCGAGTGCATCGAGCACCACGGCAGCCGTGTTGTACGGCTCGTGGCAGGGGCGCTCGGCGTTGAGGCCGTTTTCGCAGTAAATGCAGTCGAACGTGCAGATTTTGCCGCTGGCCGGCATCATATTGACGCCGAGCGAGAGACCAAGGCGACGGCTGCGAACGGGCCCAAAGATGGGGCTGGCATTCAAAAACGTAGACATAGGCATATGCTCCTCAAGACAATTGTGCCTAAGCATAGCATCGGCTCCAAAGCAAGGTGCGGGCTCTTGCTTTACAAGTTTCGTTTTTTCACGTCGCTCGTTATGCCGTGCCATGAAAAGCCTCGGGTCGGGTACAGTTAATCTGTTAACAAGGCGTAAGGCAATGCGGGTCCATCTAGCCGTACTGACGTGCAACTGGATGGGCGTTGACGATGGGAACACAGTATGGATTTTACGGTCGAGAATGCGGGCACCACGATCGCCTGCCGCGAGTATGCCGGCCCGGTTGTATCGTCCGATGCACCCGCCTTGGTGTGCGTGCACGGTGCGTGCGTCGACGGCGTCTTTTTTGATGCCATCGCCCGCGAGCTCGCCCGCGACTGTCGCGTCATTGCCTACGACCGCCGCGGTTGCGGCGAGAGCGGCGACGCTGCAGACGGACGCTACGACCTCGCCGCCCAGGCCGCCGACCTGCAGACCGTTATCGAGCATATTGGCGCTCCGGTAAACGTGCTCGCGCACAGTGCCGGTACGCTGGTGGCCCTGGAGCTTCTCCGTGCAAACCCCGACATAATCTCGCGTGCGATTCTGCATGAACCCGCCGTGACGGATGAGGGTGCCGGTCTGGGCGCGGCCCCGGTTTTGCTCGAGATGATCGCCGCAGGAAAGGTCTCCAGGGCATTACGGGCCTTCCTGGGCGCCATCGGCGATTCGGACCCTGAGGCCCCCAAGTTAACCGAGGCAGAAGCCAAACATGCCCTGCGCAACGGCCGCAGTTTCATGGCGAACGAATACGGGATTACTATGACCTGCGTCCCCGATTGGGATAGCGTTCGCGCGTCGAAAACGGTGGCCGCCGTGCTTTTGGGCGAGCTTTCGATTGGCACGTCCCGCGAGGCGGGTACGAGGATGGCGGCTGAGCTTTTGGATTGCCCCCTCGTAACGATTCCCGGCGCGCACAACGGCCTGCGCGATCGCCCGGCAGCGGCTGCCCAGACTGTCCGTGGCATCCTGGGGTTCTAGCAGCTGCAAAAAAACAAAACAGGCTTCATCCGCAAACGTTTCGGCCGTGTTAACAAACGTGCTCAAAACCTTACGTTTGCGGCTCCAATTGCGCCGTCTGCCAACTCATAAAAATGTAACGGCATTCACGTGCTTACCTGCATTGGCAAGGTGTTACCCTTGTAACATTTGGAACCCACCGCTACTATGCGAAGCTATCGAAAGGGCCCCATATGCTCAATAATCACGAGGCCAATCTAACCGACGAGGAGGCTGCCGTCGAGGTCGCCCGCGTCGCGAAGACCTACCCCGTGGTACGTTTGCTGTCGGCCGATCAGATTAAGAGCGAGCGTAACTGCCTGCTCGCCGGCGATCGCTGCCCTTGTCTGCGTCAGTCGAGTCTTGAGGCCTTGGCAGATTCGGGTGAGGTGTCGGAGCAACTGCTCAACGATGGTGTTGAGTACCGCGCCCGTCTGCGCCCTCTAAAGGTCGAGGGCGAGCCTCACGTCTTGCTGATGGTGCGTCCGATTGATGAGCAAGAGGCCACAGAAGAGGACCTTGTCTACACCGACGTGCTGACGGGCGTGCGCAATCGCCGATATTACGAGGAAAAGCTCCGTAGCGCCCGCATGAATGCCGGCATTGCGATGATCGACCTTGATGATTTTAGGGTCTTCAACGATACGTGTGGCCGTCATGCCGGCGACCTTGCGCTCGGTGCTGTGGCGACAGCCATACGCAGCGGAATTCGTTCGACTGACGAGCTCGTACGCTATGGCTGCGACAAGTTTGTGGTCGTCATGCCCAATATTCCTTCCGATGACTTCACCCGTCGCCTGCATCAGGTGTCCGATGCCGTTCATGCCACGATTGTTCCGGGCCATGAGTACGTGAGCCTGACGGCATGTGTTGGTGGCGTTCGTATTCATGGCGAGACGGTTGATGAGGGCGTTGGCCGCGCTGTCCAGTTACTGAGCCGTGCTAAGGCAAAAGCCGGTACGGTCGTGACCGATGGCGATTTCATCGAGGCCTTCCAAAACGAAAAGCCTTTGGTGCTTATCATCGATGACTCCGAGATGAACCGAGCCATTCTCAACGAGATGCTCAAGGACGAGTATTGCATCCTCGAGGCTGATAACGGTCGTACGGCGCTCGATATGGTCGACCGCTATGGCGATGAGTTGTCGCTCGTGCTACTGGACATTGTCATGCCGGACGTGAGCGGCTTTGAGGTGCTGGCCGATCTGTCGCGCCGATCGGTTGTTGACAAACTACCTGTCATCATGATCTCGAGCGAAGATTCCGACGATGTGGTTCTGCGCGCGTACGAGCTGGGCGCCTCGGACTATATCAGCCGCCCGTTTGACTCCCGTGTCGTGCGCCGCCGTGTAAGCAACACCATCCGCCTATACGCCAAGCAGCGCCGCCTGACGAGCCTGCTGTCCCAGCAGTACAACGAGCGCGTCAAGAACAGTCGCATGCTCATCGACATCATGGCCGGCGTCATGGAGCTTCGCAACGGCGAGAGCGGCAGGCACGTTACGAATATCGAAAAGCTGACCGAGCTGCTGCTTGACTGTCTGGTCCAGCGTAGCGACACGATCTCCCTCGACAATGAGGAGCGCTCCACGATTGCCCTGGCTTCGGCGCTGCACGATATCGGCAAGATGTCGATTGACGATGCGATTCTCAACAAACCCGGACGCCTTACGTCCGAGGAGTTCGAGATTATGAAGACGCATACCACGATCGGCGCCGACATGTTGCTTGAGCTGGGTCGCCATCACGTCGGCAATGCGCTTATGGAATATGCGTACCAAATTGCGCGTTGGCACCACGAGCGCTGGGACGGCAAGGGCTATCCCGATGGCCTTAAGGGCGACGATATTCCCATTGCCGCGCAGGTGGTCTCGGTGGCCGACGTGTACGATGCTCTGACGAGCGTGCGTGTGTACAAGGACGCTATTCCGCACAAGGAGGCGATCCAGATGATCCTGGACGGTAAGTGCGGCACCTTTAACCCGCTGTTGCTCGACTGTCTGCTCGAGGCGCAAGACCGTATTGCCGAGACGTTGGCACGCCCCGCCGACGTTGTCGCGTTTCCCACGATTTAGTTTGACCTAAGGAGTTTTAATCCATGATTTCCATGCGTGAGGCGTATGAGAAGATCGGCGCTAATTATGATGACGCGTGCGCTCGGCTGATGGGCGAGGAAATGCTTGCCCGCTTTGCCCTCAAGTTTTTGGATGACGAGAGCATGGACAAGCTGGAGGCCGCCATGGCGGCAGGAGACGCCGAAGGTGCGTTTATGGCAGCGCACACACTCAAGGGCGTGAGCCAGAACCTGGGATTCGATAATCTGTACGAGCCGGCGGTCGTGGTGACCGAAGCACTGCGCGGCGCCGATGCCGTTGACGGCGCTCGCGAGGGAATGCATGCGTTGCAGCAGCAATATGCGGCAACGATGTCGGCTCTGCGCGAGGCGGCTGAATAAGAGCTTGCGAGCCTTGGGCTGCTTGCCGGCCACATATAGGTGAAAGGG
>URWC01000140.1 GCA_900551555.1 uncultured Collinsella sp.
GACCTCGGCTCGCGCTGCACGGTGTTCATGAACAGCAGCGTCGTTTCCGAGCAGCGGCGCGGTAAGGGTCCGGGCGACATCATGGCCGGTCTCTGCCGTTCGATTATCGAGAACGTGTTCACCAAGGTCATTCGCGTTTCAAATCTCAACCGTCTGGGCGACAAAGTCGTCGTCCAGGGCGGCACGTTCCGAAACGACGCGGTGCTGCGCGCATTCGAGCAGTATCTGGGCAAACCCGTCACGCGTGCGCCCCACCCGGGGCTGATGGGCGCTATCGGTATCGCCCTGCTCGCGCGCGAGGAATGCCGCAAGGGCGACGCCGGCACGTCGTTTATCGGGCTCGATGCCGTGGAGCGCTTCGAGCATCGCGAGTTCGGCGGCGTTACCTGCCGTCGGTGCAACAACCGCTGCCAGCGCGCGGTCGTGGCATTTGGCGACGGCTCGCTTTACGTCACGGGCAATCGCTGCCCGCGCGGCGGCGCCATCTCATGGGATGAGCTCGTGCGCGAGGTTCCCGCGGCGGAGGAGCTGCGTCCGCAGGGTGCTTGCGAGGCACAGGCACCCGGCACGGGGCGCGACCGGACCGCGGCTGCCCCCAATCTCTTTGTCGACCGCGAGAAGCTGCTGTTCGAGTCGTACCCCACGGTTCCCGTCAGCGGGGGGCGCGATGTCACGATCGGCATTCCCCGTGTGCTCGAGTTCTGGGACACCATGCCGTTCTGGTCGACGTTCTTCAGCACGCTCGGCTTTAAGGTGCGCGTCTCGGGACGCAGCACCAAGGCGATGTACGAGCGCGGTCTGGCGCACGTCACATCCGACACCGTGTGCTTCCCGGCCAAGCTCGTCCACGGGCACATCCGCAATCTCGTCGACGCCGGCGTCGACCGCATCTTCATGCCCATCATCACGACGGTGCCCACCGAAAACACCGCCTCTACCAGCGAGTGGATGTGCGCCGTCGTAAAGGGATACCCCTACGTGATGCGCAATTCCGATAACCCGGAGGAGCGTTTCGGCGTTCCGTTCGATACGCCGCTGTTCCACTGGTACGACGAGGGCGACCGAAACCGCCAGCTCAAGGCGTGGTGCAAGGAGACCTTCGATATCGATGCCGACCTGGTTGCCAAGGCGACCGAGCAGGCGGACCGCGCGCAGGAGACGTTTGAGAACCAGCTGCAGCTGCGCGGCAGGCAGGTGCTCGAGAACGTGCGCGAGGACGGCGGCTACGCGGTGGTGATCGCTTCGCGCCCGTACCACAACGACCCGCTGGTCAACCACGGGCTGCCCAAGCTCTTCTCTGAGCGCGGCATCCCCGTGCTGACGCCCGATGCGGTGCCGGGGGTCTGCAACGTCGATCTTTCCAACAGCCGCATCGACATCGTGAACAACTACCATGCGCGCATGCTGTCGTGCGCGGTCATCGTCGCATCGACGCCCGAGCTCGAGCTCGTGCAGATGGGCAGCTTCGGCTGCGGCCACGATGCGTATCTCACCGACGAGATCGCGCGCATGATGGGCGAGATGGGCTCCAAGGTTCCGATGATGATCAAGCTCGATGAGAGCGACGTCGCCGGTCCCATGGGCATTCGCGTGCGTTCGTTTATCGAGTCGGTCAACCGTCGTCGCGCGGAGGAGCGTGCCGAGGGCGCCCGGGTGCACGCGGTCCATCCGCTCGACGACCCGTATAAGGTCAAGTACACCAAGCGCGACCGGCACGACAAGATCGCGCTGGTCCCCAACACCTCCCATGCGTTCTGCAGGCTCATGACCGCGGCGATGCGCAATCAGGGCGTGCGCGCCGAGGCCCTTGATATCGGGCGCGAGGATGCCATCCGCCTGGGCAAACGCTATGTGCACAACGACATCTGCTTCCCCGCGCAAATCGTGATCGGCGAGGCGCTCGCGGCACTCGAGAGCGGTAAGTACGACCCGCACGACGTCGCCGTGGTGACTGGCAAGTATATCGGCGACTGCCGCCTGACGCACTACATGCCCCTGCTGCGCCGCGCGCTCGACGACGCGGGATACGACTATGTCCCGGTGCTCACCAACGACGACGTCGATGCCCACAATGCGCATCCGGGCTTCAAGCTCGGCCTTGGCCCGAGCATCCAGATCGCCTACGGTCTTCCCATGATCGATGCCCTCGAGGCCATGCTTAGGCGCATCCGTCCCTACGAGCTCGAGAAGGGCGCGGCGGACGCTGCGTTCGACCGCGCGCTCGATGAGGTTATCGAGGGCATGGAGCGCTCCGGGCTGAGAGGCCAGGCGACGGGCTTCAAACGCGCGCTTGCGATCATGGACGCCGTTCCGTACGACCGCTCGAACCCGCATCCGACCGTTCTCATCGTGGGCGAGTACCTGCTCAATTTCCATCTCGGCGCCAACCACGAGATCGAGCGCTACCTCGAGGACAACGGGCTCGAGGTCATCGAGGCGCGCATGACCGACGTGATCCGCAAGACCTATTTCTACAAGCATGCGCAGTCGCGCGAGTTCCACGTCGACCTGTCGCTGCCCGAAAAGGCCTGGTACGCCACGGCGGACAACCTGTTCGAGCTCGCGCACGACCGTTGCGACCGCCTGGGCGCGGCGAGCCCGCTCTACGAGCCGCCGACGCGCATGCCCGAGCTCGTGCGCGCGAGCGATAAGATCCTACACCATACGTTCGATGCGGGCGAGGGCGTGCTGATTCCGGCGGAGATTCTCGAGCACGCCAAGCGCGGCTGCCGCAACTTCGTGATCCTGCAGCCGTTCGGGTGTCTGCCCAACCATGTCGTGGGGCGCGGGCTCATCCATGCGCTCAAGGAGCAGTATCCCACGGCGCAGTTCCTGCCGCTCGACTACGATCCCGACGTGAGCTTCGCCAACGTGGAGAACCGTCTTCAGATGCTCATCATGAACGCCAAGGCGCAGGGGTGCGGTGAGGCGCATGGCGAGACCGCGTAAGGACGCCGATGCGCCCGATGCACGCACCCGTATCATCGAGGCGTTTTGGGAGCTCATCGAGAACAACAGCATCTTCGAGCTGTCGGTTGGCGAGGTGACCCGCGCCGCCCAGTGCAATCGCGGAACGTTTTACTACTATTTTCACGATTTCGATGAACTCGTCGCCATCGCCATAGCCCAGCTGCTGCAGGATAACGAGCTCATCACCGATGCCCTCTGGCATTTTTCGAGCGAGGGCGACCTTTCGGCGTTCGACCGGCGCGACGTCCGCTGCCTGCTGCGGCGCATCGTCATCACCATGAGGGCGGGTGCCGCCGAGCAGGTCGTGCAGGGCATCCATACGATCATCATCGACCGCGTGAGAGAGATCGTCCACCCCGACGGAGAAGAGCTCAAGGCAGATTCGAGCTTTGCGGTGGGCTTTCTGGTCTCGGGCATCATGGGCTTTGTGATGGCGGTCGGCTTTGCCCGGGAGGGCGGCGAGGAGATAGACCTCGAGCAGCCGGGGGACAGCGCGTGCGCGTACCTGAGGGCGGTCGCCATGCAGACGGTGGAAACGGTCGCGCAAGTCGAGGGCGTCGATACATCCGAGCTGCTCGAACGCGTCTCCAAGGAGGCCGATGCCTATCGCGCATCGCGTGCGACGAGTCCCGACGTGGTGAAAGACGCCTAGGGTTTCTCTTGCGGGGCGCCTGTCGCGCATCGCGCGGTGAGTCCCGCGATGCGGTCATAACCTGCATTCATGTGAGCCGGGTTTATAGATATTCCTCCAGCTGTTAACATAGACAACCTGTGGGTAAAGAGACAAAAGCGCCGCCGACGGGCGGGCGTTTTGATTTCGATGAACTCATGTAAGGAAACGAGCATGTTAGATAGATTTACCGATCGAGCGCGCAAGGTCATGTCGATGGCCAAACAGGAGGCGCTCGATCTGCACTCAAATAAGGTGGGCACCGAGCATCTGCTGCTCGCGCTTGCCAAGGAGGACGAGGGCATTGCCGCCGAGGCGCTGCGCTCGCTCGATATCTCCTACGACGACATCATGGACACCCTCAAAGAGGTCCAGACCACGGTTCCCGAGCCCAGTGAGGAGACCGAGGCGGCCAAGCTCGCCTTTACGCCGCTCGTCATTAGCGTGATGGAGCGTTCATTCCGCGTGGCGCGTGAGAACAACCAGACCTACGTGTCGACCGAGCACCTGCTCATCGGTATCGTCGAAGAGGGCAACGGCATGGCCATGGACATCCTCATGCGCCTGGGTGTGTCGTCCGCCTCCATCAAAAAGGCTATCGAGAAACTCACCGCCAAGGACCAGGACAAGAAGCGTCCGCTCGCCGGCGCCGGTGCTGGTCGTCCCGGTGCGGGCCTGCCGTTCTTTAGCGGCTCGGATGCCTCTCAGCAAAAGGGGAGCGGCACCGACACGCTCAAGCAGTTCGCCACCAACCTCACTCAAAAGGCGCGCGACGGCGAGCTCGATCCCGTGATTGGCCGCGAAAAGGAAGTCCAGCGCATGATGGAGATCCTTTCGCGCCGCACCAAGAACAACCCGCTTATCCTGGGCGACCCCGGCGTGGGCAAGACGGCCATCGTCGAGGGCCTGGCGCAGCAGATCGCTGCCGGCAACGTGCCCGAGAACCTCATGAACCAGAATATCTGGACGCTCGACCTGCCGGGCCTCGTGGCG
>URWC01000141.1 GCA_900551555.1 uncultured Collinsella sp.
ATCAAGACCATCATGCAGGCCCGCAAGGTTCTGATGGTTGCCAACGGCGTTGGCAAGGCTGACATGTGCCACGTCGTACTGGAAGTTGCGGTCAAACGTATCCACGATGCAGCGTCGATTTGTCAGCGTTTCAAACACCAGCGGGGTGATGAACTCGGTGGCGTTCTGGGTCATCAGCACATGGACGTCGGCGCCCAGCTTGACCAGCGCGTGGGCCACATTGGGCATTTTATAAGCAGCAATCCCGCCGGTAATGCCCAGCAGGATCGTTTTTCCCTCAAGTTGCATTGAATTGTTGGATGCCGCCGTCATCGCTAGGCTTCCTTGCTCGGGAGTACCAGGAGGCGGTGGCAGTACGGGCAGTGCGTAATCTCGCTGCCGTCGTGGTTGAGGTCGCTCATGGACGATGCCTGCAGCGCGGTGTGGCAGACCGTGGGAATGTTGCCCTGGATGGTCTCGACGGCCAGGCCGCGAAACTGCTTCAGCAGACGCTCGTAGTCGGTGAGCACGTCGGTCGGCAGCGTGGCGGCAAGCGCGGTGCGCTCCTTAGCGGCGGCGTCAATCTGAGCCTGCAGGTCGGCAGCCTTGGCGCGGGCGGCCTTGGTATCGGCCTTCACGCCCTCCTCGAACTTGGCGATGATTGCCTGCGCGCGGGCCTCGCGGTCGAGCGCCTCCTTATGGGCGACAACGACGTCCTTGCGGGTGTGTTCAATCTTGTCCAGACGCTTGGCCAGGGTGGCGAGCTCGTTTTCCAGGTCCTGAACCTCGCGGTAGTCGGAGCCGTCGACGTGGCGCTTCTTGGCAGCCTCGATGGCGTTGTTGGTCTGAATCTCGGTGGTATTGAGATCGTCGAGCTCAATGTCCAGATCCTTGCGCTGGGCGTAGAGCTTGGTCATCTCGGACTTGAGCTTCACATAGGTCTTGCGCTTGGAAGCGAGCTCCTTGAGCTCCGGCATATTGGCAAGTTCGCTCTTGTTGCGGGCGAGCTCCAAATCGATCTGTTGCAGCTTGAGTAGCGTAGCGCCGGCGCTCATAAGTTCTCTCCTTTTGTCACAGTCCACCATTGGCAAGGGTTCAGTATTTTAATCGCATGACGGGGGCCGACCCTGGCGTCAACTGCAGAGTTCATCAATATATCAACGAACGGCTCTTCGGAGCGGTCGTGGCCGAGCAAAATCACCGGCAGCCCGCGCAAGGCAAGGTCTTGCGCCACGTGGTAGCCCGCCTCGCCCGTCACGACAACATCTGCGCCCGCGGCGATGGCGAGCTCTCCGAAGTCGCCTAGGGAGCCGCCCAAAATGGCGACGGTGCGGCACGGGTGATTGGCCTCGCCCCACACGCGTGGGTCGCTGCCAAACGCCGCTGCTGCGCGCGCGGCAAGGTCACGCAGGCTGCAGGGGTCGTTCAACGTTGCAAGCGCGCCCAGTCCGGTCGCTTCGGGGTCGTCCACGTGCTCCAGTGAGCTCACGGGTGCGGCACCCAGCAGCTCGCTCAGGCAGATGCGGGCTTCGTGCGAGCGGTCCAGGTTGGTGTGGAGCGAGATAATGCTCACGCCGCAACGCGCTGCCTCGTAGAGCGCCGCACTGCATTGGGGGCGTGCAGCATCCGCCGGACAAAATGCCTCGGGCGCCTTGATGTATATGGGATGATGCGTCAGCAGCACGTTGGCACCGGCCTCGAGAGCACGGTGCACATTGGCTTCGGTCGCATCGAGTGCGCAGGCAACACCGGTAATCTGCGCGGCAGGGTCGCCGACGGAGAGTCCTACATGGTCCCAACTCTCAGCATCAGTCTTGGGATAGCGTGCCAGCAGCGCGCGCTCAAGCTCGGCGACGATCATGCGGCGCCTACGATCGAGAGCAGCGTCTGGGCAAACTCGTCCAGATCGCCCGGATTCACGCGGTCATCAAAGGAAATGCGCAGTGCGCCCAATGCCTGCTCGCGACCGATGCCCATCGCGCTCAAAACGTGACTGGGGTCCATATTGCCGCTCGAGCATGCCGAGCCTGCCGATACCTCAAAGCCGGCGGCGTCGAGCTTGATGATGAGCTCCTCGGAGTCCATGCCATCAATGTAGATCGATACCATGCCGGGCAGACGGTCGGCCTGCTCGTAGTCGCCCATGGTGGCGTGAATGCGCGGGTGGGCCGTTAGCGTGGCGTAGAGCTTGTCGGAAAGGGCTTGTAGCGTCGCCCGCTCCTGAGCCACATGGGGCGCCAGAGACGAGGCGGCAGCGGCAAAGGCCAGCTGCGTGCGCAGGTCCTGCGTGCCGGCACGTCGTCCGGCTTCCTGTCCTCCGCCAAAGATGCGCGGGCGCAGCGGGGTGCGGGTCTTAACGTAGAGCGCGCCGGATGCCACAGGACCGCCAATCTTGTGGGCGGCGACGGACATAGCATCGACGCCCAGCTCGGCGGCATCGAGCGGAATATGCAGATAGCCCTGGATGGCATCGGTGTGGAAAAGGGCGCCCACGGTATGCGCGGCCGCGGCAAGCTCACGGATGGGCTGCACCACGCCAGTCTCGTTGTTGGCAACCATGATGCTCACGAGCGCCACGTCGTCGCCTAGCAGCTCGATAAGCGCGGCAGGCTCAATGTAGCCCGCGCGGCAGGGCTGTACCAGGTCGACGGTAAAGCCAGCGGCACGCAGCAGCGGCAGGTTGTCCAGAATCGAATCGTGCTCGATGGCCGAAACGATTACACGATCGCGCTTGCGATCGCGCTGACGAGCGCCCTCGGCAAGACCGAGCAGCGCCAGCTGGTTGGCTTCGGTGCCGCCGTTGGTCAGAACAATCTCGGACGGGCGGACGCGCGCGCCAAAGCTGCGGGCAATCTCGCGACGCGCCACTTCCAGGCGTGCAGCGGCCTTGCGGCCGAGCGAATGCAGCGAGTTGGGGTTGACGCCGGCAAGCTCGCTGTCGTCGTACTCGCGCTGCGCAAGGAGCGCCTCGGCGCGCATGGGCGTCGAGGCGGCATAGTCAAGATTAACGGGTATGCGGTTTTGACCTGCGGTCATAAGGGTTTATGCCTCCTGTGCGGCCTCGTTGCCCAGCTTCTGCAGCAGCGCAACCTCGGCAGCGGGATCTTCGGACTTAAATACGGCGGAGCCGGCCACAAGCACGTTGGCGCCTGCCTTGACGACCTCGGCAATGTTCTTGGAAGAAATACCGCCGTCGACCTCGATGAGGGGCGACACGCCGTGGCGCTCGCACATGGCTTTGAGCTCGTGGAGCTTATGCAGAGTGCCCGGGATAAAGCTCTGGCCGCCAAAGCCGGGGTTCACGCTCATGAGCAGCACCATGTCAACAATGTCGATGATGCTATCGAGCACGCAGACGGGCGTGGCGGGGTTGAGCACCACACCGGCCTTGACGCCGCGCTGCTGCAGATGCGTGAGCGTGCGGTGCAGGTGCGTGGAGGCCTCGTAGTGCACGGTGATCATATCGGCACCGGCATCGGCATACCAATCGACCGTCTCGTCGGGATTCGACACCATCAGGTGCGCGTCGACCGGCACGTCGGTGGAGCGCTTGACGGCCTTGAGGATGTCAACGCCAAAGGTGAGGTTGCCGGTAAAGTGACCGTCCATAACGTCGAAGTGCACGTAGTCGGCGCAGGCGATTTTGTCGAGCTCGCCCTTGAGGTTGGCCATGTCGGCCGAAAGGACGGACGGAGCGATTTTGATGGAACCCATGGTGGAAGCCTTTCTGCGTTAGTCGGTGAGTCCGTAGAACTCTTGGGAGGGTACGCGGTCGGTAAGAATCTCGAGCGCCCTATCCAAAGTAACACCGTTGTAGAGCGTTTGCTCCACGGCAAAGGTGAGCGGAATGTCTACGCCCAGTGAACGGGCGAGTTCGCTGACGCTGCGGGCCGCGACGGCGCCTTCGACCACCATATGCGTGCGCGTCTGATACTCGTTGAGTGACACGCCGTGGGCAAACTCGTAGCCAAAGGTGCGGTTGCGCGAATGCTCCGAGGTGCAGGTGGCAATGAGGTCGCCCATGCCGGCGAGTCCCATGCAGGTCATAGCTTGACCGCCGCGGGCGTGCACCAGACGGCTGATCTCGGCCAGGCCGCGCGTCATGATAAGGGCAAGCGTATTGTCGCCGGCACCGGTGCCGGCGGAGATGCCGCACACGATGGCGATAACGTTTTTCATGGCACCGCAAACCTCGACGCCGGTCATGTCCTGCGACAGGTAGATGCGGAAGGCCGTGGATAGGAGCAGGTCCTTAAAGGTCTCCCCTATCTGCGGATCTTTGCTTGCGATGACGGCGGCAGAAAGTCCGCCGCGGCAGATTTCCTCAGCATGGTTGGGGCCCGAGAGCGCCGCCACGCGCGACTCGTTGCCGATCTCGCTGGCGATGACCTCGCTCATGAGCAGGCCGGACTCGGGCTCAATGCCCTTGGTGAGGCACAGAACCGGCGTCTCGTCCGCGATGTACGGCGCCGCCTGGTGGCAGACGTCGCGCAGGTGCGTCGAAGGCACGGCAAAGATGATCGCATCGGCACCGTCGAGCGCCTGGGCGAGCTCGGTCGTTGCCACCACGTTGTCCGGCAGCTCGTAGCCCACCAGATAGCGAGGGTTTCGGTGCTCGCCGTTAATACCGGCGCGTTTCCAGTGCCTCTCC
>URWC01000142.1 GCA_900551555.1 uncultured Collinsella sp.
AATAGCCTTAGGGTCCCGCGCGACGCCACTCCCTCCCGGTATCCGCCGACGTTCCCCCATATAAAACCTGCCAAAATAAACCTGTCCCTTTTGGCAGGTTTCGGGGTGGCAAGGGCTTGCACTTTAGCGTGCGACAGCGGATAATGCCGAACACTCGACAATACGCTTATTGCTCTTTCTATAGATTGAGGAGGCCCCTATGGCCATGGAATTCAAACGCAGGCTGCCGATCCCCATGGAGATCCGCGAGGAAATGCCGCTTTCTGCCGAGCTTACCGCCAAAAAGCAGGCATTTGACGCCGAGGTCGCCAAAGTCTTTACCGGCGAGGACGCACGCAAGGTGCTCATCATCGGCCCGTGCTCTGCCGACCGCGAGGATTCGGTCCTCGAGTACATGAACCGACTGGCCAAGACCGCCGAGGAGGTCAAGGACAAGCTCATCATCATTCCGCGCGTCTACACCAATAAGCCGCGCACCAAGGGCACCGGCTACAAGGGCCTGCTGCACAACCCCAACCCCGAGGCTCCCGACGACCTGCTCGAGGGCGTCAAGGCCATCCGCCATATGCACCTGCGCGTTATTAAGGAAACAGGCTTCTTCACCGCCGACGAGATGCTCTATCCGTCCAACTACCAGTACCTCGTTGACCTGCTGAGCTATGTGGCCGTGGGCGCACGCTCGGTCGAAAACCAGGAGCATCGCCTGGTGTCGAGCGGTATTTCGGTGCCCGTGGGCATGAAGAACCCCACCGCCGGTTCCACCACCGTTATGCTCAACTCCATTTACGCCGCGCAGGCGCACCAGAGCTTCATCTTCCGCAACTGGGAGGTCGAGTGCGACGGCAATCCGCTCGCGCACGCCGTTATGCGTGGCTACATCGGTCTCGACGGTCGCACCTACCCCAACTACCACTACGAGCACCTGGAGCGCCTGGCCGAACGCTACACCGAGCACGCCGGCTATGCCAATCCGGCAGCGGTCATCGACTGCAACCACGACAACTCGGGCAAGCGTCCGCTGGAGCAGTATCGCATTTGCAAGGAGGTGCTCGACAGCTGCCGCCGCAACGAGTCCATCTCCAAGCTGGTCAAGGGCTTTATGATCGAGTCCTACCTGGAGGATGGCAACCAGCCGGTCGACGGCGGTGTCTTTGGCAAGTCGATCACCGACCCGTGCCTGGGCTGGGAAAAGACCGACTACCTCATCCACGAGATCGCGGAACGTATTTAGTTACGCGGTTTTACCAAACCGCGTAACGACTCGATGCTGCACGGGCCGCACCTGTACAATCTGACGTTCAACTTCAAGGGCGCGACCAGAAGGTCAGCGCCCTTTCGTTTCACGTCACCTTGCCTCAAATGCGACCCGCTCGCTGTCGTTGCCAAAACATCGGCGTTGCCGTGGTTGTCGCTGTAGTCATTGGACGTTCTTAAATGACTAGTCAAAGGGGACACTCTTACGGCACTTGGCACTTGGGGACGTTCCTTTTGTGCCAGCACCTGGGGACAGTCCTTATGTCAAGAGATTGGTGCAGGAGGGATAGGTTGCCTTTCGCCGATCTAAATAAGTTGCGGTGAGATAGTTCTTGAATTGGCCTTTTTGGGGCTAAACAGGAACTATCTCACCGCAACTGCGTTGAGCGTTTTTTGGCAGCCGGTTTACTTGCTTGCGAACAGCCAGACTAGGATGATCACTAGGATTGCGGCGATGATGCAGACGATGGCACCGGTGAATTTGATGCGTGAGTCGCGGGTGCGCTCTCGTACATCATCCTCGGTAGCCTCGAGCTGGGCCACTTCGCGCTCGGTTTCGGCGTGTTCGGCCTTATCGCGCGCTAAGGATCCGGCGAGCGACTCGGTGATCTCGGGATGGTCGTGCACCTCGGTCGCCTGTTCGATAATCGACTGCGCATGTGCGGCGTCCGCCTGGGCGTTGGCGATGGCCTGCTCCCGCTCGCGACGAGCCTTGTCCTGCGCGGCGATCTTCTCGCGCAGTTCGCGCTGACGCGTCGCAGCGGCGGTCTTAGCCGTCTGGAGTTCGTCGCGTGCGGCATCCGCCTCGGTCGTCACGGCCTGGTGTGCGCGCTTGGCATCGGCGATGGGGGCCTGTGCCTGTTCGACGGCCTGCTCGGCGGCGGCGAGCGAATGCTCAAGGTCGGCGGTCACGCGCGGAATGTCTTCCTCGGCCTTGCGCAGAGCGTCGGCGGTATCGGATATCTGCATCGAGAGTTCGCTGGTGCGCACGGTATAATTGGCGGGGTTCGCCGAAGGATTGCGCTGCAGCTCGGCATACTCGCGTCGCAGCGTTTCGAGCTGTGCGCGTGTTGCGTCGGCAGTTTGCTGCGCGGCGGCGACACCTGCGTCGCGCTCGGCCTTCACCTTGTCGCGAATGCGCTTGGAATCTTCAAGTCGACGAACTAGGCGGTTGCCGGTTTCGCGCGAACTCGCCTCGCGAGCCTCGACGGCATCGAGTGCAGCCTTCAGGCGACGCTCGGCTGCATCATCTTCTGCCTTCATTTGCTCGAGCTGGCCCTTGAGCTCAGTCACTTTGGCAGCATGGGCGTCGCGGTCAATCTCGGCGGCCGCTGCGGTCTTTTGTGCCGTGGCGATTGCCTGGCGCTGGTCGGCGACAATCTGGTCGTACCGCCCCGCGATATCCTGCCGCGTCTCGAGCTCCTCGGCCTGATCGGAAATGCGCTGCTCCAACTCCGCCAGGTGGTCGCGGGCATCGGCGAGTGCCTTTTTCGCGGCGTTCATCTCGCGCATGGCCGAGGCTCCCTGCGCGATAAAGGCACCCACGGCGTTCGCAGTGTTCGAGACGGCAGTTCCCAGGTCGCGGCTCGCGGCGGGGGCGTGCGGGGCAATCGGGCGACCGGTGTCAGCGGCGTCAACATCGGTAGTTTGCGGCGCGGCGATATTGCCGGTGCCGCCTTCGATCACAGAAAAGCCCGCTGCATGCGGGTCGACGGCGTCCGCGCCAATCGTGGGATGTTCGAGCTGCAGAAACGAGGGCATAGTGCTGCCCTGATCGGCGACGGGGGTCTCGCCGGGTACAAAGGTCGAAGCGGCCTCGGCGGCCTCTTCTTCCTCGGCGTCAACGTCGGCATCGGCGACAGCATCCTTCATCGCTTTGACGGCATCCATCATGGAATCCATGACGGCATCGAGCTCCTCTTCCGAAGATACCTCGATGGGGCCTGTTGCTTGCGGGGCGGCGTCCTTTTCGGGGGCGTCGTCCTGAGCGGCCGAATCGTCGTTTTGCTCGTCGGCATCTTCGGCCGCGGGGATTTCCGTCGCAGCGCCGTTATCCAGAGCGGCGTCGTCGACGTCGGTATCATTGCAGGTCGCAGCGTCAGTATCTGCGGCGACGTCTGCTGAATCATCAATATGCTGTTGAGTCTGGGGGTCCAGCTCGTCTGTCATAGGCAT
Source organism: uncultured Collinsella sp. (assembly GCA_900551555.1). Lineage (GTDB taxonomy): Bacteria > Actinomycetota > Coriobacteriia > Coriobacteriales > Coriobacteriaceae > Collinsella. The sequence continues at coordinate 3,430 of URWC01000142.1, forward strand.
GTGCTCCTCATCGTTGTTTGTCACCCTATGATAAAGTCTCGCGCCGACATCCCGCGCCCCGCAGCAAAGTTTCAAAACGTGTTCGATGGCTCGTTTGGGTGACAAAAAATTCGGCCTCTTTGTCCAGTTCGTGCTTGACATTCCCTTCGCCGAAAGACGTTGCACCGTTCGCCTGCCATGGGCTGTATTTTTCACTTGAACCCGCTAAAGTTGCATTTCAGCTTTTGGCGCGTGAAGTTGGATGCGCGCAGTCGACGGGCGGGCCCGTCGCGATTTGAAAGGACTTCGTATGAGACTTTTCACTGGTAAGACCGTAATCGTTACCGGCGGCGGCAAGGCCACGCTCAAGGACGGCTCCGCTGGCTCCATCGGCTACGGCATCGATATCGCTTTTGCTAAGGAGGGCGCAAACCTCGTCATCACCGGCCGCAACGTCGCCAAGCTCGAGGCCGCCAAGGAGTCTCTCGAGGCCGAGTACGGCGTCAAGGTTCTGCCTGTTCAGGCCGATGTCTCGGCTGGTCAGGACAACGAGGCCGTCGTCCAGAACGTTATCGACAAGGCCATTGAGGTTTTCGGTCGCATCGATGCCGTCGTCAACAATGCTCAGGCCAGTGCCTCGGGCGTGACCATTGCCGATCACACCATGGACCAGTTTAACCTGGCCATTTATTCCGGTCTGTATGCCACCTATCTGTACATGCAGAAGGCCTATCCGCACCTGAAGGAGACCAAGGGCTCCGTGGTCAACTTTGCTTCGGGCGCCGGCCTGTTTGGCAACTATGGCCAGTGCAGCTATGCCGCCGCTAAGGAGGGCATCCGCGGCCTGACCCGCGTCGCCGCCAACGAGTGGGGCAAGGACGGCATCAACGTCAACATCGTTTGCCCGCTTGCCTGGACCGCTGCGCTCGAGAACTTCCAGGATGCCTATCCCGAGGCGTTCAAGGCCAACGTTCACATGCCGCCGGCGGGCCATTACGGCGATGTCGAGAAGGAAATCGGCCGCGTGGTCGTTCAGCTCTGCGGCCCCGACTTTAAGTACATGAACGGCGAGACCGTCACCCTCGAGGGCGGCATGGGCCAGCGGCCCTAGCAGTTACGCGGTTCTACGAACCGCGTAACC
>URWC01000143.1 GCA_900551555.1 uncultured Collinsella sp.
GGCAAGGCATGACCAGAAGGTCTATGCCTTGCCTTTTTCATGCCAACTTGTTCGCCCTGGACGTCGCTCGCTGTCCGTCCTCTATCTGCGGCGTTGACTTGGTTGACACTTAGAACATCGATGTAGTCATTGGGGACGTTCTTAAACGACTACTCAATGGCTATTGCGCACATGGTTCGCATGACAGCCGCCTCTTTTATGTTTCCTTTAGCCGTCGCTGTCTAGGATGGGGGTTAGTCGATAGGAAGGGAGCACCGGGATGGACGATGCGGGCGAGCGCGCAATCGAAGAGGACATGCTCGATCAGTTCAATTACTTTGATGATGAGGACGAGGAGCTGATCGACCGTCGCGAGCCAGCGCCGCTTGATTCCTTTGATCTGGTCGATGAAGAGACTGATGAGGTTGAGGACGAATTAATGGAGCCCCCACAGCCTTCGCGCCTTGACTCGCTGCTTTCGAGAGCCCCCATGCACCACGGTGTCCGTGCCGGCGCGCTCCATATGAAAACTGACTGGCACCAGATCGTGACGGCAGGCGATGAGCTTGCTGTCGATGCGCCGCTCACCGATAAGTCATCCATCATTTGCCGCACCGGCATGCTTATGCTGGCAAGCGGAACAGGTGCCTGGCGCGTGCGCGATACCATGAATCGTGTTGCCGCTGTGCTCGGCGTCACGATTCACGTCGACCTGAGTCTTCTGTCGTTTGAGTGCACCTGCATCGAAGATGGTCACTGCTTTAACGAGGTTGTCAGCCTGCCCACAACGGGAGTCAATACCCATCGTATTTGGATGATGGAGAGCTTCCTCAAGGAAATCGAGACCTATGGTCGTCGCTTCACGGTACACGAGTATCACGAGATGCTCAGGACCGTTGAGAGCTCAAAGCCCGATTACTCTCCCTGGCAACAGGGCCTTGCGGCAGCCTGTGCTTGCGGCGCCTTCGTCTTTTTGCTCGGCGGCGGCCCTATCGAGATGACCTGCGCATTCGTAGGCGCGGGTGTCGGCAACTTTGCCCGCTCCCATATTCTCAAGCAAGGCCTTGGTCAGTTCAGCGCGCTGACGACCGGCGTTGCGCTCGCTTGCGTTTCGTATCTGCTGGCATTGCTCGGCCTTGGCCAGGTCATACCGGGGGCAATGTCGCACCAAGAAGGCTATATCGGCGCCATGCTCTTTGTGATTCCCGGCTTTCCGCTCATTACGGCGGGCCTCGACATCGCCAAGCTCGACATGCGAAGCGGTATCGAGCGCCTTTCATATGCCGTATCGATTATTGTGATGGCGACGCTCGTAGGTTGGATGGTTGCCGAGTGTGTTGGCCTGGCGCCGGACGACTTTGCCCCGCTCGGCCTTTCGCCGCTTGCCCTTACGCTCCTGCGCGTGGTGATGAGCTTCGTTGGCGTATTCGGCTTCTCGGTGATGTTCAACAGCCCGGTAAAGATGGCCGCGGCAGCTGGGCTGATCGGCGCCGTGTCCAATACCTTGCGCCTTACGCTCGTCGATGCGCCGACGATGCTTCCCTTCCTGGGCCTCAGCGCGGGAATGCCTCCCGAGGCGGCAGCGTTTATCGGCGCGCTGGTATCGGGGCTGCTCGCGAGCTTGGCCGAAATCAAGCTCACCTATCCACGTATCGCCCTCACGGTGCCATCGATTGTCATTATGGTGCCGGGCCTGTATCTGTATCGCTCGATGTATTACATGTGCACCTTCGACACGGTCAATATGCTCGGCTGGTTTGTGCGTGCAGTGCTCATCGTGGCGTTTTTGCCCGTTGGTCTGGGTGTGGCACGTACACTCACCGACCCTCGCTGGCGCCACACCAGCTAATTGGTGCAAGGGGGGCAGATTACTTTGCACCAAATGAGTTGCGGTGAAATAGGGACTGAATTGCTGCTTAAAGGGTCAAAACAGTCCGTATTCCACCGCAACTTATGGGGTCGGGGGATTATCGGTGCCCTGCATCTTCATAAACTCAACGCTTACGAAGCGCATGCGTTTCGTGCTAGGCTGGTTCCACCACATAAGTAGTCGCAGACGCGCGTACCACGGGCGGGCGAGATGAAGTTCCAACAGCTCCATCTTGCCCGCCCGTTTTTGTTGCGTGGCGCCGCGGTACAACACAGAGAGGAATCTGCCCTTTATGCCTATCAACAAACGAGAGAGCCTGCTGTTCACCTTTATCATGTGCTTTTGCATGGTGCTCTGGATGAGCATCTACAACGTTGCCCTGCAGCACGGGGCCATCAACGGCGAGGTCGTTGCCACTGCGTGGCTCGGCTTCCCCGTTGCCTACATTTTTGCCATGTGCTGCGACTGGTTCGTCGCCAGCCCGCTCGCCAAGGGTTTCGCCTTTAAGTACTTGGTCACGCCGGGCAAGAGCTCGCCACTTGCCATGACGCTCGCCGTCAGCTCCTGCATGGTCGTTCCCATGGTCATCATCATGTCGCTGTACGGTGCCTGTGAGGGTCTGACGCACATGCCCGGCGGCATCCTTGCGAACCTGTATTCCGTGCCCGCGATCTGGATGATCAACATCCCGCATAATTTTGTGATGGCGCTGCCGTGGAACCTTTTGGTAGCCGGTCCGATTTCCCGCTTCGTCTTCCGTCGCGCCTTCCCTGTGGGGACGGTTTTCGAGGAGGAGCATGCCGAGCTCTTGGAGCAGGCTATGGCTCCTGAGTGCGAGTAGCTCGCTTAGGGATCTGCTGAGCGCGGGCGACTTGCTTGGTTGGAGCCCTAAGCGTGGATAGCTCTCTCGGCGACATCGCGGGCGTGAGCGGTGCGCATGACCGGAGGGCCCGTGCTGCTCCGTTGCCCGACGTGCTAGCGCGCAGAACAATCTGTTGGTGCATTCGGCGGCTGCTGAAGCGTTTCGGCAGCCGCTTTTTATACGGAGTTTAAATACAACAGTCTGTTGTATTACGTAGAGTGGTATATCTCTAGCGGGAAAAATGCGAGAGACGGAGCATTATGGCGTTGCTAGTAGGACTGGACGTAGGGTCGACGACGACCAAAGTTTACGCGATGCACGAGGATATGACCGAGGCGTGGTGGGGATATCGCCGCCACGGGGCGTGTCAGACAGCGAGCGTGCGCGCCATGCTCGGCGAGCTCGCCGAGCGCTTTCCCCATGAGTCACTGCGCGTTGCGGTGACCGGCTCGGGTGCGCGCGATATCGCGACCGCGCTGGGCGCCTCGTACGTTCAGGAGGTGGTCGCCAACGCGCTCGCGATCAGCAGGTTCTATCCGCAGACGCGCTGCGCCATCGAGCTGGGCGGCCAAGACGCCAAGATGATCTTCTTCCGCACCAACGATAAGGGAGACATCGAGGTTGCCGACATGCGCATGAACGGCTCGTGCGCAGGCGGTACCGGTGCATTTATCGACGAGATGGCAAAGCTCATGGGGGTCGGCACCGAATCGGGCGAGTTCGAGCAGCTCGCAAGCCGGGGAACGACCGTCCACGAGGTCTCGGGCCGCTGCGGCGTGTACGCAAAGACCGATATCCAGCCGCTGCTCAACGAGGGCATTCCTACCACCGACCTGGCGCTTTCGGCGCTTCACGCGGTCGCCCGCCAAACGATCGGCGGTCTGGCCCAGGGTATCGACATCGAGCCGCCGGTAATCTTCGAGGGCGGTACGCTCGCCTACAACCCCACACTGGTCCGCGTGTTCCGGGAGCAACTGAATCTATCGGACGATCAGGTTATCGTCCCGCGCGATCCGCAGATCATGGTCGCGCGCGGTGCCGCCCTGTCGCTGACCGACATGTTCGCATCGTCCCAACCGATCGACCTTCCCGACGCTTTTGTCCGGCTGGATAAGCTCGAGACGGTCGCGCCCGCAAGCGGGGAGGGACGTCTTGCCCAGCCCTTTTTTGCCACACCTGCCGAGCAGGCGGATTTTACGGCACGCCATGGCAAAGAGACGCCGGCAAAGGGTCCGGATGCGTATGCGCCCGGAGAGACGGTGCGTGTGGCGCTCGGTATCGATTCGGGGAGCACGACGACCAAGTTCGCCCTGGTCGATGAGGCGGGTGAGCTTGTCGATTCGTTCTACGCGTCTAATAACGGCAGACCGCTCGACGTCGCCCAACAGGGTCTTGTCAGCTTGAAGAACCGCTGGGAGACAGCGGGAGTCACGCTTGCGATCGATGCCGTGGGCACCACGGGATACGGCGAGGAGCTTTTCGCGCGCGCGTTCCACGCCGACTACCATACGGTCGAGACGGTCGCGCACGCCCGCGCCGCGTGCGCATGCGTTCCCGATGCGACCTTCGTGCTCGACATCGGCGGACAGGATATGAAGGCCATCTGGCTCAACCACGGCGTGCTGACCGATATCGTCGTCAACGAGGCGTGCTCTGCGGGCTGCGGCTCGTTCCTCGAGGGTTTTGCCAAAAACCTCGGAATAGCCGTTGAGGATATCGCGACCGAGGCATTTTCGTCCAAAGCCCCCGCCGTTCTCGGCAGCCGCCGC
>URWC01000144.1 GCA_900551555.1 uncultured Collinsella sp.
GCACCTTAATGGCACGGCGGGCGATTTTCTACGCATGCTTCATCGTGTGGGGCGGGGTGTGGGGCGCGCGTGGCTTGCGCGTGACGCGCGGTGCCCGCAGCTTGCGGCCGACCCGGCGATGGATGCGTTACTGAATGCGAGTTCGGCAGTAGGGGCAGACCTTCCAGTGCGCATCGAGCGGGCGATGGCAGCTGGGGCACACGTTGCGAACCTGGGTATCGCACACGGGGCAGACCACAAAGTCCTTCTCGATGGGCGCGCCGCACTGCGGGCAGGTGCCGTACTGGGCAAGCTGGCGCTCGCGCAAGGCCATGTCCAGCTCCTGCTCCTCGCGGTCGGCCGCGTAGGAGTGCGGACGCAGGACCAGGTAGGCGATGAGGCCCACAAACGGAATGAGGGCGATGATGCCCCATGCCACATAGGCGCTGGCACCGCGGCGGCGAGCGTCGATGAACACATAGACGACCGACAGCACATACAGGGCGATGATAAAGCCAACGAAGGCATAGATGACGCCCATAAGCTGCGGCGACATGAGCTCGGAGATGTACTTGGACATTACAGGTACCTTTCGGATTATTTACAGTCCGGTCAAGTTTACCACGGGGTTTGTTTATATGGGACCACGGCTAGGCGCGGGGCTGGCGCGGACACAAACATCTCAATCTGTAACAGGTGGGAGCGGAATCCGGGTCTAGATGTTACAGATCGAGACAGAAGAATCTCTCCCCGACTTCAATCTCAATCTGTAACAACTGGAAGCCAAATCCTCAGCTTACTGTTACAGATCGAGACAAAACTTCAACGTGGTAGCCGGCAGACGAGGTTGTCGACATTGCTGGGTCTCCCCTCGCCTGCCGTTGGCGGGTGTTGCGAGGCTGTTCGCCGCATTGCCGCCGCACTGGGGGTGTGCGGACCGTAGGATAGTCGTATTGACGGCCTGTCAACTCGTCTGGGAGGCACTGTGACAGAAACGTTTGATATCGCAATTGTGGGCGCGGGCATCACCGGATGCGCCATCGCGCGGCAGCTCGCGCGATTTGACCTTTCCATTTGCGTGGTCGAGGCGGCTAACGATATTGCGCTGGGCGCGTCGAAGGCCAACGGCGGCCTGGTGCACGCCGGCTACGATCCGGCGCCGGGCACGGTAAAGTCGCAGGTCAACGCCCGTGGCTGCGAGCTGTACGGTACGTGGGCGCAGGAGCTGGGCTTTCTGTTCTGCCGCACCGGGTCGATGGTGTTGGGCTTTAACGATGAGGACCGTGCACAACTGGAGCAGTTGCGCAGCAATGGCCTTGCCAACGGCGTGCCCGAGTTGTCGATTATCGACCCCGACAGCATCCACGAGCTGGAACCGCGTGCGAGTGCCCAGGCCACGTGCGCGCTGTGGTGCCCTTCGACCGGTTACGTTGACCCGTTTGAAGTAGCCATTGCTGCGCTGGAGAACGCGGTTGCCAACGGCGTGACGTTTATGCGATCCGCGGCGGTGGAAGCGATTGAAGTCGCGGGCTCGGGCGACGACGCGCGCTTTACGCTGGCGACCCCCGCTGGCAATGTGCGCTGCCGCTACCTGATCAACGCCGCGGGCAACGGCGCCGCCGACATCTCGCATATGGCGGGCGCCGAGGAGTTCCAGATGGTCTGGCGCCAGGGCAACATCGTGGTGCTGGACAAGGAGCCGAGCGCGCTCATGCCGCTCTACCCCGTTCCCACGCCGGTTTCCAAGGGCGTTATCGTCACGGGCACCGTGCACGGCAACACCGTGATCACCGCAACGGCTGCCATGCGCGAGCCGGGCGACACGCAGACCTATGCGAGCGATGTGAACGCGCTGCTGACCGGTGCGCGCAAGCTGGTGCCCGATCTGGATACGCGCCGCGTGGTGCGCGCATTTGCCGGCGGGCGTCCGGTCATTCAGGGAACGAACGACTTCTTTATTGGACAGTCGGCCGTGGTGCCGGGGCTTTTCCAGGCGGCGGGCATTCAGTCGCCGGGTGTGGCGAGCGCGCCGGCCATTGCCGAGCGTATGGAGCTTGTGATGCGTGAGGCGGGCGTGGAGCTGCACGAGCGGGCAGACTGGAACCCAATTCGCCGCGCGCCGGACGACTTTGACCGCGCACCGTTGGCGCACAAGGAGGAGCTCATTGAGTCCAATCCCGCGTGGGGTCAGATTGTCTGCCGCTGCGAGACAGTACCCGAGGCCGAGATCGTGGCCGCGATCCGACGCCAGCCGGGCGCGGTCTCGGTCGAGGGCGTCAAGCGCCGCTGCCGTGCCGGCATGGGTCGGTGCCAGAGTGGTTTTTGCCAAAGCCGCGTGGTGGCGATTCTTGCCCGAGAGCTGGGCTGCGACCCCAGCGAGGTGCTGTTGGAGGATACCGGATCTTGGTTGGTTGAGGGACCGCTAAAGGGGGTGCGCTAGGATGGAGGAGTTCAAATCGAACGCTACAGACATCGGTGCCGTTGAGTCAGTACCGACGCAAGCCTTCGACGTGGTCGTTATCGGAGGCGGACCTGCCGGCATGGCGGCCGCGCTGGCCGCGCATAAGGCAGGTGTACGCGTGGCCATTGTGGAGCGCGAGCAGCACCTGGGCGGCATCCTCCGCCAGTGCATCCACCCCGGCTTTGGCCTGTCGCACTTTAAACAGGAGCTCACCGGACCCGAGTACGCGCAGCGCTTTATCGACCAGGTGCGCGCGACCGACATCGCGCTGTTCTTGGACAGCATGGTGATTGGGATTGATTCAGGCGAGCCTACGGAAGACACCGCGGTCCATACCGTCACGCTCATGAGCCGCGCCGGTATGCTGCAGCTCACCGGTCGTGCGGTCGTCCTTGCCATGGGGTGCCGCGAGCGCACGCGCAGCGAGATCAAGATCCCCGGTAGTCGTCCCGCCGGCGTGTTTACGGCCGGCCTGGCGCAGCGATACGTCAATATCGAAAACCTCAAACCCGGCTCGCGCGCCGTCATTTTGGGTTCCGGCGACATCGGGCTTATCATGGCGCGCCGCTGCACGCTCGAGGGGATTTCCGTCGAGGGCGTATACGAGCTCATGCCGTACGCCAACGGCCTGCGCCGCAATGTGAAGAATTGCCTGGACGATTTTGGCATTCCGCTGCATCTGTCCACCACGGTCACGCGCGTGATTGGGCACGACCGCGTGGAAGCCGTCGAGGTGAGCCAAGTCGACGAGCGCCTGGCGCCCATTCCGGGGACCGAGCGCATTGTTCCGTGCGACACACTGCTGCTTTCGGTGGGCCTGATTCCCGAGAACGAGCTTTCGGTGGACGCGGGCGTAGAGCTTGACCCGCGCACGCGCGGCGCCGTGGTGGACCAGAGCCTGCAGACGGGCGTGCCGGGCATCTTTGCCTGCGGCAACGTGCTGCACGTGCACGACCTGGCCGACAACGTAACGTGTGAGTCCGAGAGGGCTGGCGCAGCTGCGGCGGCGTACGCGCTGGGGACCGGCACGGGCGCCGTTCCGGACTGCGAGCTCACCATCTCCCCTGCCGGCATCGCGGGATACGCGCTACCGGGACGCATTACGGCCGTGGCACTCACCAAGCTCAACTTCCGCGTGCGCCGACCAGTCGATACCGCCCGCGTACGGATCCTGGCCAACGGCGAGGAGCTGTTCGTCGGCAAGGTCCGAGCGTTTAAGCCGAGCGTTATGGAAAGCTTCCCGCTACCGGCAAAGGTTATTCAGCGCGCACTCGACCTAGGTGCTAGCGAAATTGTCCTGTCCGTCGATCCCGTTGAGGAGGCGTAAAACCATGAGCACGAACGCGATCGAGACGCTCAAGTTCAACTGCACGACCTGCCCATCCGAATGCCTTCTGACCGTAGAGGTAGAGCGTGACGCAGACGGCGCCGTGGCAGAGGTGCGCTCCGTGGCCGGCAACAGCTGCCTGCGCGGTGATAAGTTCGCACATCAGGAGCTCACCTGCCCTATGCGCGTACTCACCACCACCGTTGCCGTATCCGGCGGCGACGAGGCGCTGCTGCCTGTGCGCACGGCTGAGGCCATCCCGCTAGCACTCCACGCCCAAGCCATGAACTTCATCCGCGGCCTAGTCGTCAACGCCCCCATCCGCATGGGCGACGTCGTGCTAGAGAACCTCCTAAACACCAACATCAACCTAATCGCCAGCATGGACATCGACCGAGCCCAAGTAGCCAATTAGGGACGGAGCTCTTTTAGCTACCCCGCCATCCACCCCACCCCTCCTCAATTGCGGTGAAATAGTTCCTGATTTCCGCCAAAACCCCGGCATCCAGGAACTATTCCACCGCAACTATCCTTGGAATCGGTATTCAGCTTGTGCCTACTTTAGTGCCATTTCAAAACTATGCCGGATTACGGGGCAAAAGTCGGGACCCTCATCCATACCCTCATTTTTTGAAAAACGGCAGGCTATCTACCTGCACTGATAATTGTTCTCGGGGGAAGCGGGCACTGCGGGGCGCGGCA
>URWC01000145.1 GCA_900551555.1 uncultured Collinsella sp.
ATGCTTCATGCGCACAGCAGAGTCTGTCGTGTTCACGCCCTGTCCGCCCGGACCCGACGCGCGAAACACCTGAACCTCGCAATCGCGTGCCAACTCCTCGACCGACATCTCGGCATAGTGCGCATACTCGCGCCATCCCATCTTGTTCTCGTCCATATCAACACCTCCCCTCATACAAAAAATGTGACAAAGGGACAGTCCCTTTGTCACATCGCATACCAATCGCTTGTGTTGCGCACTTAGGCGAAGGTGATCTCGCCGGTCTCGCAGTCCATATCGGCGATACGGGCCAGGCTCTCGACGCGGAAGCCGCGCTCGCGGAGCTTATCGCCACCGCCCTGGAAGCCCTTCTCCACCGCAATGCCAATACCGGATACCTCGGCACCCGCAGCCTCGCAGATCTTGATAAGACCCTCGAGCGCGCAGCCGTTGGCCAAAAAGTCGTCGATAATCAGGACCTTGTCGCCCTCGGACAGGAAGCGCTTGCCAACGATGACCGGGTACTCCTTCTGCTTGGTAAAGGAGTAGATGGTCGTGGCATACTGCTCGCCGTCGAGGTTGATGGACTGCGCCTTCTTGGCAAAGACAACCGGCACGCCGCCAAAATGCTGGGCCGCGATGCAAGCCATGCCAATGCCCGAAGCCTCGATCGTCAGGATCTTGTTGATCTCGACGCCCTCGAACAGACGGGCCCACTCGGCGCCCATGTGGTCGAACAGCTCAACGTCGCACTGGTGGTTGAGGAAGGCATCAACCTTAAGGACGTTACCGGCCTTTACGATGCCGTCATGGCGAATACGATCCTCAAGCTCCTGCATGGCGCAACCCCTTCTCGCGGCAACGATACCGCGCGATTAATAAACGTTGTTCGATAGTCTACCACGGACCGACCCCCGCCCGCCCCACAAGCCACATCGCACCACAAACCAGTCTTTTTGGGACGGCGCGAATCGTGGCAGACAGCCTCCCAACATGCTAATGGCGGGCGCGCATCTTCACCAAACGCACCATGGCAAGCGCAAAGCCCACGGCGGCCACAGCCATGAGCACGTAGAACACCGAGCGAAAGCCGAATAGGAATACGTCCGGACGACCTGTAACAAAACTGGTCACGGCCTCGCCCATTGCCACGCTCATCTGCCCATACAGGATATGCGACGCCGCCGTAATGCCGAGCGCCATGCCGGCGTAGCGTGCCAAACTACCCAGGCTGCCCGCAAAGCCGAGCGCTTCGCGCGGAGCCGAGCCCATATACAGCGAGTTGTTGGGGCTCTGGAAAATCGACGTACCGCACGACATAAACGCGGCACAGCACACAATCACAGGGATGGAAGAGTGCTCGTCGAGCGTACTTACCGCAAAGAGCCCGCATACGTACACGCCCAGGCCGACCGCCGTGGGACCCTCGCAGCCAACACGGTCCGAAACCGCACCCGAAAGCGGGCCGATAAAGGCATTCACCATCGGCAGCGCCAAAAACAGCAATCCGGAAATGTCGGAACCAAAGCCGTGGGCGTCCTGAAAATAGAACGGCAGGATAAACTCGGATGCGCCAATACCAACGAACACGATGAGCATGCAGGCAAGGTTGATGGTAAAGGCCGAATTTGCAAAGCAGCGACGAGCGGCCTCGGCAAGGGACATGGGACGGTCGCCGGCCTCCGGCTTAACATGCGGCAACGTGAAGAGCCCCACGATAAACGAGATGACGCCAATGGGCAGGTTGATGAGGAAGATGCTCTCCCAGGGAAAGCTTGCCACCAGCATGCCACCGAGCACGGGGCCACACATCATGCCAAGGGCCACGAAGGTCGCGAGAATACCCATGGCACGGCCTCGTTCGCGCGCCGGAAACGACTCGGTGATGATACCCATGTTGTTGGCCATGGCCGCCGCGCAACCGACACCCTGAACAATGCGTGCCAGGATAAGAACCTCGAGCGAGGACGAAAGGCCGCACAGCAGCGAACCGACCGAAAAGACGATGACGCCCAGCTGGAACACATTCACCTTGCCGCGCACGTCGCCCAGACGGCCAAACGGCAACATAGCCACGCATGTCGCAAGCAGATACACCGAGCTTACCAGCTGAATGCGATCGAGGCCCACGCCCAGCTCCTTTTGCATCACGGGCAGCGCCACGGTCACGACGGTCGAATCCAGACACACCATAAACGTCATGATGAGCACGGTAAACAGAATCGCCCACTTGTTCTTGCCATGGGTGTCGCCCTCTAGAGCAATGTGTTCGCGGCGCAACTGCTCTGCGGTTTTCTCCATATCCATCCTTTCGAGTGGCCCAACGCAAAAAACGGGGCCCCGATCGCCTGCAAACAGCCGCGATTGGGGTCCCGCCTACGGAATCGGAACGAAAGGTCGCCGAAGCTTTCTGCCAGCATCGGCGCCTCGTGCGAACGCTAGCCTAGCACTGCTCGAGCGCCTGCTCAAGGTCGGCAATCAGATCGGCCGTGTCCTCGAGGCCGCACGACAGGCGCACCATGTCGGCGGAGATACCACAGGCGATGAGCTCCTCATCGTTCATCTGACGATGTGTGGCATTAGCGGGATGCAGGCAGCAAGTGCGGGCGTCGGCCACGTGCGTGGCGATCTGGGCGAGCTTGAGGCTCTTCATAAAGGTCTCGGCCGCCGCGCGACCACCGTTAAAGCCAAAGCTCACCACGCCGCAGGTACCGTTGGGCATGTACTTCTGAGCGATGTCATAGTACTTATCGCCCTCCAGGCCCGGATAGCTCACGAAGCGTACCTTGGGATGGCTCTGCAGGAACTTGGCAACGGCCAGGCCGTTCTCACAATGACGCGGCATGCGCACATGCAGGCTCTCGAGCGAGCTGTTCAGGAAGAACGCCGCCTGCGGGTTCTGCATGGGGCCAAGATCGCGCATGAGCTGCGCGGTGGCCTTGGTAATGAAGGCGCCCTCGCGACCGAACTTCTCGGCATACGTCACGCCGTGGTAGCTCTCGTCAGGCGTGGTGAGACCCGGGAACTTATCTGCATGGGCCATCCAGTCAAACTGACCGTGGTCGACGATTACGCCGCCCAGGTAGGCAGCATGTCCGTCCATGTACTTGGTGGTGGAGTGCGTAACGATGTCGGCGCCCCACTCAAAGGGACGGCACATCACGGGCGTCGGGAAGGTGTTGTCGACCATCAGCGGCACACCGTGGTCATGTGCGGCCTTGGCAAAGCGCTCAATATCGAGCACGGCAAGGGCGGGGTTGGCGATCGTCTCGCCAAAGACGAGCTTGGTATTGGGCTCAAAGGCTGCCTCGAGCTCCTCATCGGTGCAGTCGGGGGCGACGAACGTGCAGGTCAGACCCATGCGCTCCATAGTATGGGCGAGCAGGTTATACGTACCGCCGTAAATGGCAGAGCTAGCGACCACATGATCGCCGGCACCGGCCACGTTAAAGATCGCGAGGAAGTTCGCAGCCATGCCCGAGCTCGTGAGCATCGCGGCGGTGCCTCCCTCCATCTCGCAGATCTTGGCGGCAACCAGATCGCACGTGGGGTTCTGCAGGCGGCTGTAGAAGTAGCCCGACTCCTCCAGGTCAAACAGCTTGCCCATATGCTCCGACGTGTCGTACTTCCACGTGGTGGACTGGTAGATGGGCACCTGGCGCGGCTCGGCATCTCCCGGGTGATAGCCGCCTTGAACACATGTAGTACCGATGGTCTGCTCGCTCATATCTAGCTCCCTTGCCTGGGTTACGTTTCATTCGGTTCACGATACCGCTACCCTGCACCCCTCTCAACCCATCCCCAAGGTAGGTTATGGGACTAATTGATCAGGGGTATTTATCTCAAGCCTTGGGCATTTGCTCGATAGATAAAAACGAGGCATACATGAAGCTCTCGATGATTACATGCCCCGTCACGGGTACCATAGGCGAGTACACCGTGACCAAGGAGACAACGATGAAGCAAATCGATACTGCTCAGCTCGACACCGCCGCCTGCCAAGCTCAGGCTGCCGAATACCACGCCCAAGGCTTCAACTGCGCACAGGCCGTCGCCTGCACGCTCGCACCTGCCGTCGGGCTCGACCCCCAGACCGCCTTTACCCTCACCGAGGGCTTTGGCGCCGGCATGGGCGGCATGACCGAAACCTGCGGTGCCATCTCGGGCGCCGTGGCCATCATGGGCTTTGTGATGAGCGACGGCATGGAAAACCCCAAGACCAAGGGCCAGACCTACAAGCTGTCGCGCGAAATCGCCAAGCGTTTTGGCGAGAAGAACACGACGACCGTCTGCGGCACGCTCAAGGGCATCGGATCGGACAAGGGTCCGCTCCGCAGCTGTCCCGGTTGCATCGACGATGCCGTCGAAATCGCCTGCGATGTGCTAAAGCAGCTCGCCGAGTAAGCGGCAGCAACAGAAAAACGACGGCCGGCGCGCTT
>URWC01000146.1 GCA_900551555.1 uncultured Collinsella sp.
ATACCGGCGGCCGTCTGCTCGCTGTGGGCCCACATGGTCACGCGCTCGGCCCGCGCGGCGGCAAGGCCCGCGACGGCGGTTCCCCAGGAGCCGGAGCCAATCAGCGCAACATTCATGACTCTCTCCTACTTATCGTCGGGCTCGGTGACGCGCTTGGTAAACGAGAGCTTGGACTCCTTACCCGTCATGAGCTTTTTGATGTTCGCACGATGGGCCCACACCACAGTAATGCCGATCAGCGCCATGCAAAACTTAAGTCCGAGGCTGCTGTACGGAAAGACCGCGCAGGCAGCGATGGGAAGACCGATGGCCGCGGCAAGCGAGCCCACCGACACAAACTTGGTGATGGCGACGGCCACGATAAACATGCCCAGCAGCGACAGGCCAATGGGCCAGTACCAGGCGAGGATAACGCCCAGACCAACTGCGATACCCTTGCCGCCGTGGAAGTTGAGATAGGGCGAGAAGATATGGCCCCACACGGCTGCCAGGCAGATGACGCCGAGCATCCAGTCGCCGGGGGCACCGGGCGCCATAATGTTCGGCGGAAAGCCATAGCCCAAGTCGGCAATGAGCGGACGCGCGATAAGGACGCAGATGGCGCCCTTAAGGCAGTCGAGCAGCAGCGTGAGCGCGGCTACCTTGGGGCCGGCCACACGCAGGGCGTTGGTGGTGCCGATGTTGCCGGAGCCCGCCTTGCGAATGTCGGTGTGGTTGAACACGCGGCCCAGGATCAGGCCAAACGGAATCGCTCCGATAAAGAACGAGACCACGGCGCAGATGGCGGTCAGCAGAATCGGATTATGCATCCTTTTGCTCCTTCTTCCTAAAGAAGAGTCGAATGGGTGTGCCGGCAAAGTCGAAGGTCGAGCGCATGCGGTTTTCGACGTAGCGCTGATAGGTGTCGTTGACCAGATCGCTGTGGTTGACGAAGAACGTGAACGTCGGCGGGTTGACGCCCGTCTGGGTCACGTAGTGCATGCGCAGGCGGCGCTTGCCGTCCACCACGGTATGACCGAACTCGCGCAGGTCGGTGAGGAACGTGTTGAGGCGCGAGGTGCTGATCTTCTGCGAGCGCGTCTTTTCGGCGGCGTCGACCATCGCCCAGATCTTCTCGACGCTGCGGCCAGTGAGGGCAGAGATGCGCAGGTACTGGGCCCAGGGAGCCATGACGCCCAGACGGCGGTCGATGGTCTCCATGCAGGCCTCGCGCTTACGGTCGTCGTCGAGCAGGTCCCACTTGTTGAGCAGCACCACGATGGCGCAACCGCGCTCGATGGCAAGGCCCATGACCTTCTGGTCCTGCTCGGTAACGCCCACGGAGGCGTCAACGACGAGCAGCGCCACGTCGGCGCGGTCGATGGCGCGCAGGCCGCGGACCATCGAGTAGTACTCGATGTTCTCGTACACGGTGCTCTTCTTACGGATGCCCGCAGTGTCGACCATGCGGTAGTGCTTGCCGTTGCGCTCGACGACCGTGTCGATGGCGTCGCGCGTGGTTCCGGCAATGTTGGACACGATGGAGCGGTCGGCGCCCAGGATGCGGTTGAACAGCGAGGACTTACCGGCGTTGGGGCGGCCGATGATGGCGACGTTCAGCGCGTCGGGGAACTCATCGGCGACCTCGTCCTCTTCCTCGGGAAGCAGGGCCACGATGTCGTCGAGCAGGTCGCCCGTGCCATGACCATGCAGGGCCGAGAGCGGCGTGGGCTCACCGATGCCGAGCGAATAGAACTCCCAGATGCTGTCGTTCTCGCGATCGGGGTTGTCGAGCTTGTTCACCAGCAGAAAGACCGGCTTGTCGCAGCGCTTGAGCATGCGGGCGACCGACTCGTCCTCCTCGGTGACGCCGGTGCGGCCGTCGACCACAAACAGGATGACGGCGGCTTCCTCGGCGGCGGCGAGCGCCTGGTCGCGGATGGACGTGGCAAAGACGTCATCGCTCTTGAGCGGCTCGATGCCGCCCGTGTCGACGATGGTGAACTCGCGGCCGTTCCAATCGGCCGTGTGATACGAGCGGTCGCGCGTGACGCCGCGGGACTCGTGGACGATGGCGTCCGAGGTCTGGGCCAGGCGGTTAACGAGCGTGGACTTGCCCACGTTGGGGCGTCCGACGACGGCGACGATAGGTTTCATCTGCTCTCCTTTAATGGGTAGGGTCAGTGGAAGTGTTAGAGTCTGCGGGCACAATGCCAAGGATGTGTTCCAGGGTATCGAGCAGCTCATGCGGCATGGTCGACACCACATGAACCTCGGCGCCGCGACTGGTAAGGCTTGCGAGTAAATCGTCACGATGATACTCGTCAAGCGTCATGCCGTCAGCGTTGAACATGAGCTTAGGCACAAAGAGCATAACCCCCGACAGGTCTTGGGGCAGCTGCTCCAAGATGTCACACGCGACGATGAGGCCGGTCACGTCCACATTGCCGCCAAAGTAGCGGTTCTTGATGGCTGTGACGGTGCCGGCGAGACCATACGGCGACTCCACAAAGCGCGCCACGGTGTCGCGTGCGCTGGCGCCTGAGAGACATAGAAGCCGCTGGTTGCGGGCGGCGACGGCCTCGCGGACGCGGGCCAGACGCTCGGCGTCGGTAGTCAGCACGTCGTCGGTCTCGTCCAGATACGAGCGGATCATGCCGATGCCGTCGTAGTACTGCGGGTAACCGTCGTAAAAGTCTGCCTCGGGAGGATCGATGCCGGCGTCCAGATAGAACTCGTCGCTCATCTGGAAGGTGTGGCGGCCAAAGCGTTCGTAGGCACGATCCTGGTAGGGACGGATCATGGCAATGGTCTCGCGTGCTAGCTCGGGCTTGTCGCTGTAGGACCAGCTAAAACGGTTCTGATGCTTGGTAAAACCGAGCGGCACAATGCCCAGGCTTGTGATTTGCTCGTGCTCCTCGCAAAAGCGCAGGGTCTTTTCCAGCTCCTCGCCGTCGTTCATGCCGGGGCACAACACGATCTGCGCGTGAATCTCGATGCCGGCGGCCATGATGGCCTCGAGCACATCCATGCCGCGCTGGGCGTTGCGGCCCATCATGCGTCGGCGGACATCGGGGCTCACGGCGTGGACCGACACGTTCATGGGGCTCATGTTGCGTTGGATGACGTTTTGCACGTCCTCGTCGGTAAGGTTCGTGAGCGTGACAAAGTTGCCCTGCAAAAAGCTCAGGCGGTAGTCGTCGTCGCGAATGTAGAGCGTGGAGCGGCCGCCCTTGGGCAGCATCGTCATAAAACAGAACACGCAGGCGTTTACACAGGTGCGCATGCCGTCGAAGATGGGGCCATCGAACTCAAGGCCCCAGTCCTCTCCCGGGAAGCGGTCGAGCTCGACGGGGGTGACGCTGTTGTCGCGCGGGTCGAAAACCTCGAGGTCGACGGTGTCGTCGTCTGCCTCCCAGAGCCACACGATCATGTCGGTGAGCTGCTCGCCGTTGACCGTGAGCACGCGCATGCCCGGCTCGATACCCACATCCCATGCGGGCGATTCGGGACGCACGTTCTTTACGAGCGCGCCCTCACCCGGCTCGGGGTCGCGGCTGCGCCCGTAATCGGCCACCTCGGCGGCGTATGCGGGTACGGTCTGGTCCATGGTTAGCGGTAAAGCTCCTTGATGCGCTCGACGGCGCGCTCGATGTGTTCTTGCGGGGTGGAGGCTCCGGCGGTGATGCCGATGTGGTGAGCGTCGGTAAACCACGCGCCCTGGAGCTCGGAAGCTTCCTCGATGTGATGCGTGTGCTCGCAGGCGTCTGCGCAAATTTGAGCCAGGCGGCGGGTGTTGCCCGAGTTCTTGCCGCCCACGACGACCATGCAGTCGCAGCGGTTGGCAAGTGTGGCTGCTGCCTGTTGACGCTCACTCGTGGCGGCGCAGATGGTGTTGATCACACGCAGCTCCTGCACGCGCGGGGTGATAGCCGCCACGACCTCGGCGAGGTTCTGCGCGGTCTGGGTGGTCTGCACGACGAGGCCTACCTTGCCCTTGAGCGACAAGGCGTTGGCGTCAGCGGCACAGCTCACGACCTGCGCATCGTCGCCTGCGTGGCCTAGAATGCCCTCGACCTCGGGGTGCCCCGGCTCGCCCACGACCACCACGTGGTAGCCCTCGCGCACCAGGCGCTCGGCTGCCACGTGAACCTTCTTGACGTAAGGGCAGGTGGCGTCGATGACGTTAAGGCCACGCTCGCGAGCGGCATCGATGACCTGCGGCACCACACCGTGGGCGCGGATGATCACGGTGCCGGTTGCGGCATTATCCAGGTTCTCGGCCAAGCCAACGCCTGCCTCAGCGAGCTCGCGTACCACGATGGGGTTATGAATGAGCGGACCCAAAGTATGGACCTGAGTGCTCTCCCCTGCCTGCGGCGCGGCGGCCAGCGCCATATCGAGCGCACGCTGTACGCC
>URWC01000147.1 GCA_900551555.1 uncultured Collinsella sp.
GTTAAAACTCGGCAAATTCGGGAGCGCCGACCTCAATCTCCTCGCGCCCCGCCATAAGCTCGCGCATCTTAGCGCAAAATGACTCCTGCTCCCCCGCCTTAAACACCAGATGAATCGTCACGGCATCCGCGTAATCGGTATCCGAAACCTTGGCACCCGAATCCTGCGCCAAACGAAGCGCCTGCTCATACTGCGGATAGGTCACATGCACGTCAACAGGCACGACACTCGTCATCTCGACGATCTGCCCGGCCTCCTGAGCCGCAGCCACCGCCGCCTGCGTCGCCGCGGTATAGGCGCGCACCAAGCCGCCAGGCCCCAATAGCGTGCCGCCAAAATAGCGCGTCACCACACAGCAAACATTTTTGAGCTCTGCACCGCGCAACACCTCGAGCGTCGGCATACCGCTCGTGCGGCTCGGCTCACCGTCATCGCTCTGGCGCTCGCGTCCATCGACCAAAATCCACGCGGGAACATTGTGTCGAGCGTCGTAATGACGCTTGCGAACCATCTCGATAAAGGCATTCGCCTCATCCTCGGACTCAATATGGACCAGCTGGGCAATAAACCGGCTCTTGCGGTCAACGAACTCGCCCGTAGCCTCAATATTCGATTGCAGAGTAAAATAGCTGTCCAACAAAGCCCCTCAACAAAACTAAGCGCGGCAACAAACAGCCTCAATCATACGGCAAAGACAGCACCGTTGACCTCGCCAACAAGAACGGAAACGCCAATGATACCGTCACCAACAGCGAGAACCCGTCAGCGCGAGCAAGGTGCCTTGAAAGACAAGGGCATTGACCTTATGGTCATGCCCGAAGGCTTGAAAGGCAGATTGCCGCGCTGACGGGTTCGCAGCGTCAACAAAGTGCTGAGTGGGCCGATAAGCCGGGTTCTGTCGTGAACGGTCATTTATCTTGTCTGCACGTTACCGTGCAGTTCCACGCACGCTACCCGAACGCGGACCGGGCCGGCCCATAGCGTTCCTATTCGCGCTTGCTCCGGATGGGGCTTGCCAAGCCGCCGTGTTACCACGACGCTGGTGGTCTCTTACACCACCGTTTCAGCTTTTCCCTTTACGCCTTGCGGCGCAGGTGGGAGTCTTCTTTTCTGCGGCGCTTTCCGTCGGATCACTCCGCCCGGCCGTTAGCCGGCATCCCGCCCTCTGGAGCCCGGACTTTCCTCACGCGTACTGCAAGCAGCACATCGCGCGACCGTCTGGCCCACTCAGCAGTGCAAGAGTGTAACACACCGTTGCCGCAGGCAATGGCACAACGCAAACGCTCGACACGATAAACCAAGAACCGCCATGCGCTACAATGGTCCTGTCGATGGGCAACGTCGTCAGTCGAGACGCGACCGCGCTCCACACCCCTCCGTCTACTCGGTGTGTTCCCGCCTCCTCCCCGAGGCGGGATGTCGGCATTTTTCATGCACTGACAACCCAATAGCCTGTGGACAGCCCGGGCAGCATCGCGCACCTCAGCAGCAAATGCAAAAAAGGGACCCGTCCATTGCGGACGGATCCCTTAAAACAAGTGATCGTCAAACCGATTTACTCGGCGTCGGTCTCCTCGTCCTTCTTCTCGGAAGGCAGCGGGGTAACCTCAATCTCGACGCCCAGAGTCTCAGCAGCGGACTTCATGGACAGGGAGATACGACGACGGTCGAGGTCGATCTCCATGACCTTGACCTGAACCTTGTCGCCCACGTGGGTGACCTGAGAAGGCTGATCGACGTGCTTGTTGGCCATCTCGGAGATGTGCACCAGGCCCTCGATGCCCTCGCCCAGATCGACGAAAGCGCCGAACGGGACAAGCTTGGTCACAGTGCCCTCGACGATAGCGCCGACGGGGTACTTCTTGACCAGTGCGCGCCACGGATCCTCGGTGGTCTGCTTGAGACCCAGGGAGATGCGCTCGCGGTTGAGGTCGACGTCGAGAACCTCGACCTCGACCTCCTGGCCGACCTTGACAACCTCGGAAGGATGGTTGACGTGGTTCCAGGAGAGCTCGGAAATGTGGATGAGGCCGTCGATACCACCGAGGTCGACGAAGGCGCCGAAGTCGACGATGGAGGAAACGGTGCCCTGGAGACGCATGCCAGACTTGAGCTTGGACAGGATCTCGGAGCGCTCGGCCTTACGGGACTCCTCGAGCACGACGCGACGGGAGAGGACGACGTTGTTGCGGTTGCGGTCCATCTCGATGACGCGGGCCTCGATGCGGGTGCCCATGTAGGAGGTGAGGTCCTTGACGCGACGGAGGTCGACGAGGGAAGCGGGCAGGAAGCCACGCAGGCCGATGTCGAGGATCAGGCCGCCCTTGACAACCTCGATAACCTCGCCCTCGACGTTCTCGCCGGAGTTGAACTTCTCCTCGATGCGGTTCCAAGCACGCTCGTACTCGGCACGCTTCTTGGACAGGACCAGACGACCGTCCTTGTCCTCCTTCTGGAGTACCAGAGCCTCGATGGGATCACCGAGTGCAACGATGTCTGCAGGGTTAGCGTCCTTGCGGATGGACAGCTCGCGGACCGGGATAACGCCCTCGGACTTGAATCCGATGTCAACGAGCACCTCGTCATGCTCGATCTTAACGACAGTGCCGTTAACGAGATCGCCCTCATCAAAGTCGGTAATCGTACCGTCGATGAGGTTGTTCATCTCCTCCTCGTTGACATCGTCAAGAGAGAAAATGGACGAGTTCTGAATCTCACTCAAAGGTGGACCCCTTTCGAACTACGGGGCCCCGATTGCTAGGACCTACAGAAGGGTGCGACAAGCACACAACGTTTAGGAACACTCGGGAGCCGACAGATACTAATGTGACGCTTATGCAATCACGTTCGTATAGGTTACGGGGAAATGGGTTCGATTTCAAGCGTGAACTGCGATTTTTTACTCGTGTGGAGACTTTTTCGTAATCTTATGAACACACGTCTCCACAACTTGACGATAACCAGCCAGGCATTTGGCTTTGGGGTAAAGTATCCGGAGCCAACGATTCTGGAACGATTTATCGAGAAAGGTGCCCGCGTGCTCAAAGCAGTCGTTTTCGATATGGACGAAACGCTTCTCAGCATCAACCTCAACGCGTTCATCCTTCGCTATTTTAAGGATGTCTCGTCGATGCTCGCGGATATCGGTCGCCGCAGCCACGGTGGCACGATGGCACGCCTCGGCACTATCTTGGTCGACCTCAACGCCAATCGCCGAAGCGGCACGGATAATCGCACCAATCTTGAGTTCTACCAAGAAGAGGTTGAGCGCCGGTGCGGCATTTGCCTCTCGGACCCACTCATCTACGAGGCGTTTACCTACTACGACCGCGAAGTTCTTCCGTACAAGAACGACGATGTCATCAACGCCCACGCCATGCCGGGCGCACACGCCGCGCTTCAGGCCGTACAGGATGCAGGGCTACGTTGCGCGCTCTTTACCAACCCCAGCTTTCCGCAGGGGGCCATCGAGTGCCGCATGGGTTGGGGCGACCTGGCCGACGCCCCCTTTGAGCTCGTCACGCACATGGGAAACACCACCCGCTGCAAGCCCGATGCCACCTACTATCTAGAGCAGCTTCAGGTGATGGGGCTCGAGCCGCACGAGGTCCTTATGGTGGGCAACGATCCCAAACGCGACTTCCCGTCCCCCGATTGCGGCATCCAAACCGCCTTTGTGGGCCAAGGCAAGCCCAGCCGAGCCACCTGGCGCGGAACCATGGAAGACTTCGCCCGCGACTTTAACGCCGTAATCGAAGCCTTCTACGAGCACCAAATAGCCGACGAACTGTCTTAACAGACCTGGGTTTTGCCGATCATGATGTTGAGGATCTCGACGTCGGTGTCCTTCATGCCTACACGGCCTACGTAGCCCATACTGGCGATTGTCTGCTCAACGGTATCTTGGATCAGGCCCTCGCCGGCGCGGAAGCCGCGGCCTTGCATGGCCATATCATGGCCCAGAATCGCCGCATCGACGGCAGCGGAAATCTTGGCGGCGCAGCTTGCCTTGGCGCCATCGCACACGATGCCGCCCACGTTGCCGAGCGTGTTCGAGACTGTCGCGCCGATCTGCTCGCGCGTGCCGCCACACAGCCAGGTAATCGCGGCGCCGGCGCCGCACGCGGCGCAAATAGCACCGCAAAACGCCGAGAGCGCACCAATATAGCTCTTGATATGCACGGCGATAAGATCGGACAGCATCACGGCGCGCACCAAGCGCTCGTGGTCGCAGCGCAGGTACTCGGCATACTCCATGACGGGCAATGCGCAGGTAATGCCCTGATTACCCGAGCCGCACACAATGGCGACCGGCAGCGCGCAACCGTTCATGCGGGCGTCGGACCCGGCGGCCGC
>URWC01000148.1 GCA_900551555.1 uncultured Collinsella sp.
CCGATCGAAAGAACACGCCGACAGCGCGGACGGGTCGACGGGCAGCCTGGAGGCGTCGCTCATCAACACGCCCACCGGCACACCCCCTAGCATTACCACCGGAGGCTTTATGCCCTCGACTGGCGATATGGCAATGTACGCCGCGGCCGCCGCAGCGGTCGCCGGAGCCGCGCTCATCGTGGTCGCGCTCCTGGTCAAGCGGGGAGGTGGCAGTCATAAAGAGTAGCTGGCAGCCCCACAGAGAGCGGGGCGAGACGTAGCGAAGTAGATGCTAAGACACAGACAGATGATGACCGATCGAATGAGAACCAAACGGAAAACGGAGGAAAAGAAGATGAGCATGAACAAGAACATCGCACGCCTGGCAGTAACCGCCGGCCTCACGGCGGCGTTGAGCTTCGGCGGCGTCATGGCCCCGGTGAGTATGGCGTTTGCTGATGGCACGCCAACGGTGGCTCCGGACGGCAATGTAAAGATTGACGAGAAGACCTATACGGATACAACCTTTAAGGGTATCCAGATTTTCAAGGCCAAGGTCACGCAGGATTTGGATGGCGTTAACAACTGGAATGGCGCTAAGACGCTTTCCGACATTGAGTGGGCGTCAGATACCGTTAGGGATGCTGTGACCGGGGCATTTGCCGAAACTAGCGACGTTACAAAGCCCTCCGACAATGATGCTCAGAAGTGGGCCGACTGGCTTAAATCAAAAACCGAAGGTGATTACAAGTCAGGTACAGACAAGACTACTAAGCTCGATGCCGGAACAACCCTCGACAAGATCGCCAAGGCACTGGAGGACGCCAATATCACTGAAGGGACGGATGAGTGCAAAACGAGCACCGGTGGCACCTTCACTGGTCTGAATACCGGCTACTGGCTCTTCGTGACTAAGAGTGTCAGCAAGAACCCAAATGCTGTCGCCGAGCGCAACACGGATACCTTCACTTCGCCGATTTTCGCCGTTGTCGGCGGTTCCGCTGAGACCATTGCTCCCAAGAAGCAGGTCCCCACTGTGACCAAGGCCGTAAAGGACGACGCAAAGGGCAGCACGTTCGGCGCACCCGAGAATCCCAATAAGGCTGCGGACTCTCAGATGGACGACTATGTCGACTACCTGCTTACCGGTACCGTTGCGGGCAACATCAACACTTACAGTACCTACAAGTACACCTTCACGGATAAGCTTCCCAACTCCATGACGCCCGAGTTTGGATCTGACGGCACGACGCCCGCTGTCACGGTCAAGATTGGTGATGCCAAGGTCAAGACTGGCTGCTACACCGCCAAGTACGAGAACGATACGATAACTGTCGACTTCACCAATCTCAAGAATTGCACGGGCGTGGACGACGCTCCCATTGCGTTGAACAGTGACTCGAAGGTGACTGTCGAGTACAAGGCCAAGCTCGACTCCACCAAGATCTTCGAAAATGGCAAGATCAAAAAAAATTTCAACGGCTTGGTTGGTATAGCCCAGAAGAATATGGTTACGCTGACTTATTCCAACAATCCGCATGCTGAAGGTGTCGGCACCACGGTCGAGCACCCTGCCTATGACTACACCTATGGCATCGATGTCACCAAGGTGGGCTCTGATAACGAAGCTAAGGGACTCGAGGGCGTTGAGTTCACGCTGCAGGAGAACGGTGATACGAGCAACTTTATCAAAGCGGACGGTACCAAGACGGCTGATAGCAAGCTGGCCAAGCTGAAGACCGACGCAGACGGTAAGATAAACGTTGTCGGTCTCGATGAGGGCACCTACACCCTTACAGAGGTAACCCCGGCGCCTGGCTACAATAACTCCGCTTCCAAAGGTGTCACGTTTACCATTGCCCGCGGGACGCTTAAGCAGGATGGCTCCGCAGTGACTCCCGACAAGGATTCTGCCAACGTTACTGCTGCTGATGGTGTCATAAAGGCCGATTCTGCCGCCGTATCTACCGGCAAGCTCAGCTTTACCATTATCGACCAGAAGGGCACCGGCCTCCCGCTCACCGGTCTTAACGGCGTGACCTTCACTTGGATCGCTGGTGGCGCGGTGCTGTGCATCGGCGTGGCGCACCTCATCCGCAGCCGTAAGCAGGCTGAGGAGTCCGAGCAGGAGTAACGCTCGCTCACCCATCCCTTTGGCAGGTGGGATGTGATGGCCATGAGACTTGCGGACACTTTTCTCGTTCATCCACGTTCTTGCTTTGCCATTCTCTTTTCGGGGCAGACTCCGCGCTGGAGTCTGCCCCGTTTTTTGGGTTAACGCAGCCAGCCTCCACCGTCCGATGCGGGTACGTTCGTCATCGCGTTTCTTGACTCGTATGAGGTTCGGTTTAAGGTCCGTAGGCGCACGCGCGGTGCGGACGGTAGAAGGCATTTGCGCCGTAACAAGCGCAAATAAGAATGCCCGGGGTTAGAGGCCCGGGCATTTAACAACGTCGGAAACTGGTCGCCCGCGCTTTCGAACACTTACGCGGGATGCGTCGTTTCCTATTGACATTGTATCCCGAATCGCCCAACCGATTCGGGACATTTTGAAAACGCAAATGCGGGCTTATCCTCGACTGGACGGTGCAGTCTAGCGGCGTTGTCCGGCGCGGAAGCTTGCTAATCGGCTATTATTTGTTTAGACAACTTGAGTTGTAGAGGAGTGACCGGCGATGGTGCAGGGCGCCAAACATATGAAGAGCAATAACGCCGCGGCCAACGGTGGCTCAAGCCCTCAGCCCAAACCTCAGCAAAAGCCCAAGCGTCGTCGCAAGCGACTGCCGCGCTGGGCCGACCGGCTCATCACCATCGTCATCATCCTTATTGGCGTGGGCCTTATGACCTGGCCGTGGATCTTGGACCGGCTCGAAGCCTCGGGCGTGTTCAACCAGATCAGCACCGTGTCCAGCACCGTGGACGCGCTGTCTGCCGAGGAGCGCGAGCGCATCCTGCTCCAGGCGCGCTCCTTTAACGAGCAGCTGGCGGGCGAGGCCACCGAGCTTCCCGCCGACCAGATCGAGCCCTACGCCCAGCAGCTCATCTTTGACCGCGACCCCATGATGAGCTGGGTCGAGATCCCCTCCATCGACGTGAGTATGCCCATCTACCACGGCACGAGCGAAGAAGTCCTTATGGCGGGCGTCGGCCACCTAGAGGGCACGAGCCTGCCGGTGGGCGGCACCTCGACGCATTGCGTGCTCACCGCGCACTCGGGCATGCGCAACCTGAGCATGTTCGACGACATCCATTCGCTGGAGCCCGGCGACCTGGTGCTACTGCACACCATGAACAAGACGCTCGCCTACAAGATGGTGGACTCCGAGGTGGTGCTGCCCGAGGAGATGGAGTCGCTGACCATCGAGCCGGGCGCCGACAAAGTGACGCTCGTCACCTGCACGCCCTACGGCGTGAACGACCATCGCCTGCTGGTGCATTGCGTGCGCACCAAGTACAACAAGAAGGACGTCGACAAGCAAAAGTCGCTGGCCGGCCGCCACTGGGGCAAGCGCGAGTTTGCCGTGCTCATCGTGGTCGTGGCCATTGTGCTGTTGCTGCTGGACATCGTGATCCACGCGGTCCGTAAGCGCCGCAAGGCCAAGGCCTCGGCATAGGGCATCGTCCAGAACCATCACAATGGGGACAGGTACCTTTGTGGTGGCCGGGACTTCCAAACCATCACAACATTCGATGAAAATCTCGATTTTGATGAAAAGCGTCGAATGTTGTGATGCTTTTCGCTGTGGGCGGGACGGTTCCGTTGTGAGCGGCGCGGTTTTCGCTGCGGGCAGTACGGTTTTCGCTATGGACGGTGCGATTTCGCGGCAGAACCGCCAGCCCGCCGCCTGTCAGCCGCCGTCCTCGTTACGTTTTCGCTGCATTTAGGTAAAGCACCTGCTCCAAGCGGCGTTGCCTTGTATACTAGAGCGGTTTATCTGTTATGCGGAAGGGAGCGCCTATGGCACTCAGCGAGAAAGACGTGCGCGGCATCGCCGAGTACGCAAAGATCGCACTGACCGATGACGAGCTCACCCAGATGACGTCCTACCTGAACGACGCCGTCCAGATGCTCGAGCCCGTCTTGCAATATGACTTGCCCGACGTGGAGCCCACGTTCCACCCCATCGGAAGCCTGTCTAACGTGATGGGCGATGACCTGCGCGAGCCCGAGCGCGATCTGCCGCTCGACGTTGCGCTCGAAAACGCCGGCAGCGCGCGCGACCGCTACTTCCGCGTGCCGTCCATTTTGGGAGAGGGGGAGAGCGAGTAATGGCGCTAAGCTTCGATTCCCTTACCGCCGCCCAGATCGCCG
>URWC01000149.1 GCA_900551555.1 uncultured Collinsella sp.
GGCGCTCGACGCCAGTTCCATCGCGCTGAGCAACCTGCTGGGCCTCGTTTGTGACCCCGTCGGTGGCCTCGTGGAGGTGCCCTGCCAAAACCGCAACGCCATTGGCGTGGCAGCGGCCTTTAGCTCGGCACAACTCGCCCTCGCGGGCATTAAGAGCTTGGTGCCGTTTGACCAGATGGCACATGTCATGCTCTCGGTGGGTCACGCGTTGCCGGCCACGCTGCGAGAGACGGCAAAGGGCGGCATCGCGCAGGCTCCGGCCGCACTTTCGGCCTGTGCAAAATGCGGTGTGTGCGGATAGCGACTAAGAAAGACTCAAAGGTGGGACATTTGTCCCAGCTCTTTCGAATGCCACCGTTTCCGTACCACAAACAGCAGGGCAATCGCTATAATGCAAGCCCAGTAAAAACACGATGAACCGCAAGGCGAAAATCGAAGGATATGCATACGATGTCGCAAAACGATCGAACTCAACTGATTCCCGATCCGCAGCAGCCGAACAGGCACACCGGCGGCGTTCAGTCGCCGCGTCCTATCGCGCCGAGCCACCGTCAGCAGCGTAGTGCAGCAAACGCTTCCCAACGCCCGAACCAACAGCGACAACAGCGTCAACAACGTCAGCAGCGTCAGGCAAACGGCAATGCGCCCAAGCAGCCCCCCACGCACGCTCGAGGCGATCGAGGCCCCGCGCGCAAGTCCCCCGAGAACAATAAGTCGGGCAAAAAGACAACGCTCTTTGTCGTCCTTGGTCTAATCGTCATTGTCTATATCGTAGGCGTCGTAGCGTTTTCGCAGGTAGCCTACCCCAACACCACCGTCGCCGGCGTCGACGTCTCGTTCTCCAACGCGTCGTCTGCCGCCACCAAGGTCAACTCGGCATGGAAGCACTATAAACTCACCGTGACAGGAGATGACTTTAGCTGGACCTATCAGCCCGAGTCCGATGAACCCATCGTCGACGGTGAAGCTGCTGCAAAAGAAATCATCAACCACAACGAAGCCTTTATTTGGCCGGTCCGCCTTGTGGAATCCTTAAGCGGCAAGACCAAAACAACTGCTACCTCCAACGAAGTCGATCTTGATCAAGACGTCGACCTGTCCATGCTCTCCGATACCTTTGACCAAAAGAAGTTTGAGGAGGACCTGGGCGCCGCTATCGACGAGTTTAACGAGGGCCGTTCGGGCACGTTCGAGGCCAATAGCTCCTATGACGAGCAGGCCGGCAAGTTTACCGTCGAGAAGGCGCGCTCCAACGAAAAAATCAACCGCGAGCATGTCATTAAGTATGCCGAGCTCGAGCTTGCCTCGCTGACCGAGACCGTAGATCTTTCCAAGCTCGGCAACGATGCCTATGAGCCGCTTAATGGAACGCTGACCGATGATCAGATTCAGGCCGCATGCGATGCTGCCAACAACTTCCTGGGCGTCAACGTGACCCTCAAGCTCAACGGCGAGGATGCCGGCAAGGTTGATGGCAGCTCCGTGTTGCAGTGGATCAGCTTTGCCGATCCGGCCAACCCCACGCTCGATACGTCGCAGATCAGCAGCTGGGCAGCCGAACTCGCCAACGGCTTTAATACCGTGGGCTCCACTCGTTGGTGGACGCGCGCCGATGGCAAGCAGTGCGCCGTCGAAGGCGGCGACTTTGGTTGGTCCATCGACAGCAGCTCGCTCGCCAAGCAGGTCGAGGACGCCATTAACAACAAGCAGACCGGCGAGATCGAGATCAAGTACTCCCAGAAGGCCGATACCTTTACCGCAAAGGGAGAGCCCGACTGGAAAGCGTATATCGACGTCGACCTGTCCGAGCAGCACGCGCGCTACTATGACGAGAGCGGCAATATCGTGTGGGAGGCCAACTTTATTTCCGGCAAACCGGGCGAAGGCGCCACCCCCGAGGGTGTGTGGCAAATCAACAGCAACGACGGCGGCAGCACCCTGATCGGAGCCAAGGACCCCGAGACCGGTAAACCCAAATATGAGAGCCCGGTGAGCTACTGGATGCCGTTTGAGGGCAACATGATCGGCTTCCACGACGCCACCTGGCAAAACGACAAGAGCTTCGATAACGCCGAGTCGTACAAGTGGTGCGGCAGCCACGGTTGCATCAACCTGCGCCTGGCCGACGCCAAGGCACTGCACGATTGCATCAAAGTCGGCCTGTGCGTGGTTGTCCACTCGTAGTGCAACGCGCGCATTCCTACAACGTGGAACCGCTGCGACCAATCTAACAGTTCCGAAAGAAACCGTCCTATGCGCCCGCCCCAACCGGTGGGCGCATATAATTATCGAGATTCTTTCTATAAAGGAGACGCTATGCCGAATGTCCCCACGATCACCCCGGGCCCAGATGATACCGAGCGCACGCCCGAAGGTGCCACCGAAACGTTTCCTCTGATTACAAACGTACATGCCGACAAGCAGAGCGGACGCGCGAACGATACGGCCGAGATTTCCGATGAAGAGGCATATGCCAAGCTCAAGGCAAAGCGTGCCGAACGCCGACGCAAAAAGCTGATTCGTCGCGGTATTGCCGCCGGCGTCGTGGGTGCCGTCGCGCTCATTGCCATTGTTGCAACCCTTGTTATCAATGTGCAGCCACAGGGCGCTAGCGGTCCTGTGACCGACATGGTGACCGAGGGCACGTTTACCACAACGGTCGAGGCGAAAGGCCAGCTCAAACCCATTTCGTCCTCAGTGGTCTCCCCTTCTGTCGACGGCACGGTCGATTCTATCAACGTGCAGGCAGGCCAATCCGTCAACGAGGGCGACGTGCTTATGACCATTAAAAACGACGAGCTCGATCGCAACGTTGCCGAGGCGCAGCGTGCAGTTGCTGCCGCTCAAGAAGACCTCGCCAACGCGCAGAAAGCCGCAGCTGCTGCGCAGGCCACCCCAACGACGGACGTCGAGGGAGCTTCCGCAGCGGCTGGCGTCTCCGCCGCATCAGTGGACACGAACGCCGTATCGGCCGCGCAGCGCAGCCTCGCATCAGCCCAGGCAAACCTCGACCAGGCGAACGCCAAGGCCTCCAGTCGCACGGTCACGACCCCGAGCTCGGGTAACATCGTGGAGCTCAATGCCAAAGTGGGCGCCACGGTTACAGGCGGCATGATCATGGGCGAAAGCGATACGAGCGGCGGCAAGCAGTGCATGCAGATCGCCGACCTATCTAAGATGAAGGTGACCGTGCAGGTGGGCGAAAAGGACATCGCCAAGATCGCCGTTGGGCAGAGCGCCAACGTCACGTATCCCGCGTTTCCCGATATCGTGAGCCAGGGCACCGTCACGGCTATCGCGTCGGTGGCAAACTCCGACGCCGCCAACGGTGGCGGCGGCAGCGTGACCTTTAACGTCGACATTCTCATCGAGGCGCCCGACGCGCGCCTGAAGCCGGGCATGACGGCCGAGGTCTCGGTGGTGACCGAGCAGCTCGACGACGTGGTGATGGTGCCGACGATGGCGCTCATGACCGAAGACGGCGAACACTATTACGTCAACGTCGCAACCGATGACGAGGGCAAGCAAACCCATCGCGTGAAGGTGACCGTCGTGACGCAAAACGACAACGAAGCCGTAGTCGGCAAGACACAGGTTAAGCGCGACGACCAGGGCAACGAGATCAACCCCAACGTTCCGGTTACCAAGCTGCGCGATGGCGACACCCTCGTCATGGACACCGGAGCGGACGCAACGGCTGACGGCGGCTACGGTGCGGATTCGGGCAGTATGTCTGCCGACGAGGGCATGTAATGCGTCCCGTTATCGACATCCGCAACGTGCACCGCATCTTTGAGAGCGTGGCGGGGTGCGCCCACATCCTGCACAACGTGAGCCTGGCGGTAAATCCCGGCGAATTCGTCGCTATCACCGGCCCCTCGGGCTCGGGCAAGTCGACGCTCATGAACATCCTAGGCTGTCTGGATAAGCCGACGGCGGGCGACTACTACCTGCAAGGGCTCAACGTGGCCGAGCTCGATGATGAGGAGCTCACCGAAGTTCGCGCCCTGAGCATTGGCTTTGTCTTTCAGAGCTTCAACCTGCTGCCGCGCCTGTCGGTTATCGAAAATGTGATGCTGCCGCTGGCCTACACCAATGTGCCCCGTAGCCAGCGCGAAATGCGCGCCGTGCACGCGCTGCAGGCTGTCACGCTGCCCGTCGACCACTGGGACCACCGCATATCCGAGCTCTCGGGCGGCCAGATGCAGCGCGTCGCAATCGCGCGC
>URWC01000150.1 GCA_900551555.1 uncultured Collinsella sp.
TCCGCAGGCGACGTGCCGACAATCGAGCACCAGCACAGCGATGTTTCCCGTGAAACCATGGCACCGTTGCCGACCGCGGCGGCGACGCCAGCGAACGCACCCGTCACGCACATGCCCATCGCTCACGACGCAGCGGCGAGCGCGGATTCGGGCATTGCAATCAAGAACACACTCTCGGCCGATGATTTTCGTCGCATGATGAACCAGATGAAGGGCGGAGCGCCGGCTAAATCCACGCAAGCTGCGGCCCCCGCTTCACCCGTGCCAGCACCGACCGTGCCGGCCGAGCAGAATACGGATGGAGCCCCGCTCGCCGCGAACTCAAAATTTACCTTTGAGAACTTTGTCTACGGCCCCGAGAACAGCCATGCCTATCGCTCGGCACTCAAGTTTGCCGCCCTCGCGGACGAGCGCGGCACATGCACATCGCTGTTCATCTACGGCAAATCGGGCCTGGGCAAGACGCACCTACTGCTTGCCATCAAAAACGAGCTCGCCGAGAAGTCGCCCGAGATCAAGGTCAAGTATGCCAACTCCCAGGCATATCTGGACGACCTGATGACCGAGTTCGACCGCCAAAAGAAGAGCAACGCCCCCATCATGCAGGCGTACCACGGCGTGGACGTGCTCATCATCGATGACATCCAAAACATCATCGGCAAGCGCGCGAGCGTGGACTACTTTTTCCAGCTCATGGACGAGTTCATCCGCAACAACAAGAAGGTCGTCATCGCGGCAGACCGTGCCCCCAAGGACCTGAGCATGGACGAGCGTCTGACCAGCCGCTTCAACGCCGGCATGCTCTGCCTGGTCGCAGAGCCCAGCTACGAGATGAAATACAAGATCTTGCAGCGCTATTACGAGAACACCATCGTCGCCGCTCCCGAGGCAGGCGACGACTCGCTGCTGGCGGCCTATGGGGGCGACGGCGGACACCTGACCGACGAGCACTTTAAACACATGGCCGAGGTCTCGGGCACCAACATCCGCGAACTCGAGAGCTTTTGCGAGCGCTGCGCCGGCGAGGCGGGCGACCGCGAGCGCGAGGGCGGGGAGCTCACCTTTGACGATATCGACGCCATCGCCAGCCAGTACTTCGACACATCGGCCAAAAAGATCAACGTGCAAACGGTTCAGTCCGTCATTGAAGAGCAGTACGGCGTGACGCACGAGGAGCTCATCGGCCCGCGACGCAACGCCAATATCGCCAAGGCACGCCACATTGCCATCTATCTGGCCATCGAGATGTGCGAGATGACGACCACGGCGGTGGGCGCCGAATTTGGCAACCGCAACCACTCGACCGTCAGCACGAGCTACAAAAAGGTTCAGAAGATGATCCAGGAAGACCGCACCGTCACCGAAGATCTCAAATCGTTGCGCGATAAAATTACACTGCGCTCGTAGGGAAATAGAGACACCTGTTGAAAACTTGTCAAAACCACGGGCATAAGGTGTCTAAAACCCAACCCGCGGTGATGAAAAGTTTTGCGCAGGTTTTGAACGTGGAAAACCACCCCCGTTGCACACAGGTTGCTGTCGATTTTCTTTCTGGGTCTGACCTGCGTCTTTGGGAGTAATCAACAGTTTCGTCAGTGCTATTACTATTATTAAGATATTTATATCTAAAGAAAGGTATTAAAAGATGAAGTTCACCGTCAGCCAGAGCTCGCTTACACAAGCCATCGGCGTCGTTATGAAGGGTGTCGCTTCGGCGTCCACCCTTCCCATCCTGTCGGGCGTGCTCGTCAAGGCGCAAGACGGCATCTTGGAATTCCAGACCTCTAACTACACCATCTCGATCCGTCATCGCATCGCGGCGCATGTCGAAGAAGAGGGCGAGATGGTTATCCCCTGTAAGATGCTCTCCAATATCACCAAGACCCTCCCCGATGCCCCGGTCACCTTTGAGCTGTCCGAGCGCCAGGTGCTGATTGGTTGCGAGAAGAGCTCTTTCCGCCTGAACACGCTCGATGTCAATGACTTCCCCGAGTTTCCGGCCTATGCCATCGAGAGTGCCGTGGAGCTGCCGACCGATATCTTGTCCGAAATGGTCGGCCGCGTGTGGCGCGTCACCTCGACCGACAAGGCCCGCCCCATCCTGGGTGGCGTGCACATGAAGGTCGAGAACAACACCGTTCGCCTGGTGGCGACCGATTCTTTCCGCTTGGCCGTGTGCGATACGCAGGTCGAGACCTCGACCCTCGAGGGTTCCTTTGAGCTCAACGTTCCGGCCGACGCCTTTAACGACGCGCTGAACATCATGGCCAGCCAGGCGACCATCATGATCGGAGCTACCGACACCCAGGTCGTCTTTGAGGCCGGCAACACCACCTACGTGTCGCGCCGCATCGAGGGCGTGTACCCCAACTACAAGCAGCTCATCCCCGATTCGTGCGTGACGAGCGCCAAGATCGACGTCGCCGCCTTTAACGCCGCCCTCAAGCGCGTGGCCGTTATCGCGAGCGCCAACCCCGCCGTCAAGTTCGAGATCGACGTCGAGAATGGGCAGATGGGCCTGTCCTCCATCTCCAACGACCAGGATCTGGCGCAGGAGACGATCGATGTCGAGGCCGAGGGCGAGTCGGGCACCATCGCCTTCAACTACCACTACATCTTTGGCTGTCTGAACGCCCTGTCCAAGGAGAAGGAGATCACGCTGGAGCTCAAGAGCTACTCGCAGGCGGGCATCTTCAAGTCCTACGACAAGATCAACTACCTGTACCTGGTCATGCCGGTTCGCATCTAGCAGTTGCTCCATGACCATATTCGCCCGCGATCTTTCCGTCGCGCACTACCGCAGCTTCGATAGTTACCGCCTTGTCCTGGACGATGGCGTGACGGTGCTCGCGGGACCTAACGCGGCGGGAAAGACCAATCTCATAGAGGCGCTGCAGCTGCTGACGAGCGGCGCTTCGTTTAGGCATCCGACCGCTGCCGAGCTGCTGCATGACGGCGTGGGCTCATGTCGGGTCCAGTTGAGGCTCGAGGGCGATGGTCGCGTGCTGGACATGGGGCTGAATGTGGAGGATGGCAAACGCTCGTTTAGCCGCAACGGCAAGAAGTGCTCCGCTGCCGGTGTACGCGGGGCTCTGCCGAGCGTGCTGTTTTGCCCGGACCACCTGGACATGGTCAAGCGCGGCGCCAGCGTGCGCCGCGCCGCGCTCGATGACTTTGGCGTACAGCTGAGCGCGCGCTATGCCGATCTGGCAAGTGCCTACGGGCGTTGCGTGACCCAGCGCAACGCTCTTCTCAAGGAGAGCTGGTGCTGTCGCGAGATGCTCGGTGCCTGGAATGAGTCCATCGCCCGCGCTGGATCCGCCTTGCTGGTGCATCGTCTTGCCCTGCTCGATCGCCTGGCGAGTCACGTGCGTGATGCCTACGGACAGGTTGCGTCCGGCGAGGGCGCCAACGTGACCTATACGTCCACGCTGGGGGATTTGCCCCAGACCGACGATCGAGAGGAGCTCAAGGGCTGGGCGTACGAGCACATGTTGCAGGCCCTCGACGACCGTGCCGACGAGGAAATTCGCCGCGGCGTGACACTCGTGGGCCCGCATCGCGACGAAATCGAGTTTAGCGTGGCGGGGCGGTCTGCCCGTTCGTTTGCCAGCCAGGGCCAGCAACGTACGCTGGTGCTGGCATGGAAAGTGGCCGAGGTGGCGGTTGCCCGCGATATCTTGGGCACCGCACCGCTGTTGCTTTTGGATGACGTGATGAGCGAGCTCGACGGTGAACGCCGCGCCGCTTTTCTGCAGCTGATCGGCGACGACATCCAGACGGTCATAACCACGACCAACTTGGGGTACTTTACCGATGACCTGCTCGATCGAGCCAAGGTGGTGAGCATGGGTGAGGCGCGCTAATTACGAGCGAGAGAGCGAAACGGTCGCCTTCAGCGGCTTTTTAAACGCAGAACGCCAGCGCATTCTGGCCGCGGCGACGCCCGAGCGCCGCGCACAGATGGAGGCCGCCGAGGAGTCGCGCGCGGTCTATCGCGCGTGGAATGCCGTGTGCTCGGGCACGCGCGAGGGACGTCACGTGACGGGCCTGCGGTATTTGCCCGAGTCTAATGAGCTGCTGGTATATCTGGATTCGCCCTCGTGGACGCAGGAAATGACGCTGTTGCGCGAGATCATCCGCGCGCGCATGGAGCGCGCCGGTGCGCATGTGGACGGCCTGGTGTTCAAAACCACCGCGCCGGGTCACACGCC
>URWC01000151.1 GCA_900551555.1 uncultured Collinsella sp.
GGATGACGGCAGCAGTGGCGAAGTGAGACTGGTGGGACAACCGCTACATAATATGGACGAAGAAGCGCGGGCAAAGTTGCGCGCGTACGTGCCGCCGCCCATGGCAAAGGGTTCAGCATGCTTGCCCGTAAACTCGTTATAGGTATCGATAAGCGCCTTCACGGCCGGATCGTCGGCAGACACCGAGAACGGCACCTTCGCGCGACCCAGCTGGCACGTCACGCCAAAACGGCCCACGAGCGGGTCGAGCTGCTCGCGGATAGTATCGGCACTCGTGCTGTCGGGGAAGCGCACGTCGATGACCTGCTCAATATGGCCATCCGCCACGCGGATGACGCCAGCGTTGCAGGTAAGCGGGCCAAACGCCGGGCTCGTCGCGTCGATACCCAGGCCGCGGCCATAGGCGTCCGCATGTACAAAGGCCAGGAACTTGACGAACTCGTGCTCGGTAGGCGTCAGCAGGCGCTCGCCGCGGGCACCAAACGCGTCCTCGGCCTCACGCAGATACGCCACGATCAGGCCGACGGCGTTGATCGTCCCCTCGGGCATCGAAGCATGGCCACCGATACCGTGCGCGAAAATCTGGGCATGGCCGTTCTCAAGCGCCGTGATCTCCAGGCGGTCGGCGTTCTCAATGGGCGCAGGCAGCTCGTCGGCGGCAATCGCAAGCTCGCAGATAGACTGCGACGGAATGGCGTTGCTCGCCTCGGCGCCGCTCCACGACACGATGCGCCCGCCGTCGATCTTGGGACTCACGAACGTCGCCCCAAACTGGCCCTTCTCGGCATTGCAGACCGGGAACTCGGCATCGGGCGTAAACAAAAAGTCGGGGTCTGCGTGGTTCTCCAGATAATGGTGAACGTCGGACATGCCCACTTCCTCATCGCAGCCCAGCAGCGCGCGGAAGGTGTAGCGCGGAACAATGCCGTGCTTGAACAGGTACGCGCCGGCATAAAGCGACAGCACTGCCGGGCCCTTGTCGTCGATCACGCCGCGACCGAGCAACCAGCCCTCGCGACGCTCCATCGCGAACGGATCGGTGTTCCAGCCAGGGCCGGCGGGAACCACGTCCACGTGGCAGATAGTCGCGAGCTGCTTGTCGCCGCGGCCCGGGATATCGGCGATTCCCACATAGCCCTCGTCGTCGCTCGTCTGATAGCCGAGCTTCTGCGCGATGCCGAGCGCGCAATCGAGCGCGTCACGGACCGGGCGGCCAAACGGCGCGCCGGGCTCCGCATCGGCAGAAACTGCCACGGAAGGATAACTCACCAGCTGCTCGATATCAGCGACGACATCCTCCCAGACCTCGTCGACATACTCAGCGACGCTCTGCTCCACCTGATTCATGGACGACCTCCTCACCAATGAGTGACGGGTACGCCCGCCCCTCACATTACGTCTATTAGATAGCGAAAAGTTTAGCAAGCTCGGCCACCGAGTGCACCACTGCATCGGCACCCGCCGCCTCGTGCTCGCCCGGCGCTGCCGCGCCCGAATAGATGCCGATGCACGGCACGCCCATCGCGTGTGCGCCCTCCACATCGTTAAAGCGATCGCCGATCATCACGGCATCGCCCGCCGTCGCGCCGAGCGCCGCCAGGGCATCGCGAACCGAATCGGCCTTGGTCTCGCGTCCCTGCGGCGGATTCATGCCAACCACCGCCTCAAACTGCGAAAGCCCCAGCTCGCCCACCATGTCAATGCACTTTGCCTCCATGCGTGACGTCGCCACGACCAAGCGATGCCCCTGCGCGACAAGGCCATCGAGCAGCTCGGGGATTCCATCGAACACGGGATACTCTTCCGGTCCCAGCTCATCAAAAAAGGCACGGTACTCGTCAGCCACCACAAGCGACTCCTCGCGGGAGAAGCCATAAAAGTCGTGAAAGCTCTTCCACAGGGGCGGCCCGATCATGCGGCGCAGGTCACCCATCTGCGCCTCCGAAAACCCGCGCGCGGCCAACGTCTTGCGCGTCGAGCTCATCACCGCCCGGCCCGTATCGGCCACCGTGCCGTCAAAATCGAACAGCACAACCGGCCGCCTGTATATCTCCAACGCCTCCATCGGCATTCCTCTTCCCCAGTTGATGATTTCCACACCGACACTTCAAACTGTTGACTATTCAACAATTGAACCTAGAAATGTGGAACGACTCCACTATACTTGTCGCACTTTGCTCTCAGAAGGCGGCGCGCAAGCGCCCCAATGAAAGGTGCAATTATGTCTTTTGCCATCATAACCGACTCCACGTCGGACATCTCCCCCGCCCGTGCTCAAGAGCTTGGCATTTACGTCATTCCACTGCATGTGATTATCGAGGGCGAGGACCTGCTCGACCAGGTACAGATCACCGCCGAGGAGTACGTCGCCCGCATGGCCGGCTCCGAGCAGCTGCCGCACACCTCGCAGCCGAGTGCCGGCGAGTTCAAGGCACTCTTTGACCGCGTGCGTGCTGACGGCCACGACAGCGCGATCTTTATCTCGCTGTGCAGCGAATGGTCCGCCTGCTATTCCAACGCATGCCTGGTCGCCGAGACCCACGAGCTCGACGTGCGCTGCATCGATTCGCGCACCGGCTCGGGTGCCGAGGGCCTGCTGGTGGAGTACGCGCTCGCCATGCGCGAGGACGGCCGCAGCCTGGACGAGACCGAGGCACAGATCCGCGCGACCCTGCCCGACGCGCACCTGCTGCTGATTCCCCGCACGCTCGAGAACCTCGTTAAGAACGGCCGCGCGCCCAAGCTCGCCGGCCAGCTCACGCAGATGCTCAATATTCGCCTGGCCGTTTCGCCGGAGTGGCAGTCGGGCGAGATCAAGGCCATCAAGAAGGGCCGCGGCGCCAAGCGCATCGTCGCCAACACCATGGCAGACTGCCTCGCGTTTTTGGCCGAGCATCCGGGCTCCAGCGTGCGCGTGCTCACGACCGGTGCCGCCGAGGAGCAGGAGCTTGTCGACGAGGCACTCGCAGGCCAGGACTACGTAGACGCCGGCACCGGCCCCATCGGCTGCACCATCGCCACCCATGTAGGCGTCGACGCCATCGCCATCAGCTACTGCCCCCGCTACCAGCCAACTCGCTAGGGACGCCCACATCAGTTATGGTGAAATGGGGACTGTTTTTGGCTTATTAGCCGCCAATCAATCCCTATTCCACCGCAACTTAGAAGCAGTTCGTTTGGGACGGGGCTAAAAAGACTGGTATCAAACGTTTCAGACCAGTCTTTTTAGCCCCGTCCCATTTTAGCTACTCTACATCAGCCCGCTCAGGGCGATGTCGACGGCCTCGTTGAGGTCGTCAGTAATGTGTACCAGATCCGGATCGAGCGGGCTGATCATACCGGCGCTCATCACCGGGCCGTTGGGCCAGTCGAACAGACCCCCTCGCGGTACCCACTGGACAAAAATGGCAAATATGAGTACTGCCACCAAATTAGTAGCAGCAAAATCTCGCCGGAATCGATCGTTTCGATTGATTTCACGCCTTGCCAAGGCTCAAAATGCCGTGTTTGGTGGGTTAGATATATAGAATAATGTCGAATTGGTATTCTATTCTTGCCAAATGTTATGAGACTACATTAACAGCAGTACTCACATTTGACGTTATTTGACCACGGGGTCATTCGAAAACCCCTCCCCACGCCGCCAACCCGCCCCATAGCCGTCAAAAACCTTTAACAACAGCCGCCGCACGTTTTGGCACCGGCTGATTGCCACTCACGGATCGGTACCCCACTATTACCGAACCAAAATCGAAGTCGCGTATCTCATAAAGCTGAAATGACGTACCCTCATCCCAATGAACGCTGATAAGAATGGCTTTCAAATGAGCAACGGCACGCATCAATACGCCCTTTTCGGGAGCGCCCTATTCAAATTCAATAAAACGGTCGTCCACGCTTCGGATCCGCGCAAGCAAATCGTTATCTGCAGCAGCGGTCCAGACATCCGTTATACAACGCTGGAAGAATGGGAGAAAGCTGGCGATTCTTTCGATAGACGGGCGCAGATCGAAGATATCGTCACCAGCGCAAGCCCAGCGCGCGACAAACTCGAGCTCTTCCGCAATCTCTTTACTGGTCGCAAAGATGTCTACGCTCATGGGTACCGCAGAAAAGACGGAGGAATTGGCTATACGCCCGCCTGCGTGAGTATTTGCTCGCTTGAGCACTGTTGAATATCGCGAAACAGCACCGCAGATAT
>URWC01000152.1 GCA_900551555.1 uncultured Collinsella sp.
CGATCTTGGCCTTGGCGTCGGCCGGCGTGACGACGCCCGGCCACATCTTGGCGAAGGTGTTCATGTTGAAGGGCATGTTGTACATGCTGCCGCGGAAGTTGGCGACCGGCGAGTTGACGTAGTTGTTGAACTCGGCGAAGCGGTTGACGTAGTCCCAGACGTCCCTCATGGAGGTGTGGAAGATGTGCGCGCCGTAGCGGTGGATCTGGATGCCCTCGACGTCCTCGGTGTAGACGTTGCCGGCGATGTGGTCGCGGCGGTCGATGACCAGGACCGACTTGCCGGCGCGCTTGGCGGCGTTGGCGAAGACGGCGCCCGAGAGACCGGCACCGACGACAAGGTAATCGAACTGGGACATGGATATACTCCTTTGTATGTCAATTGGACAGTTGCAAATGATTCGGGATAAACGCCACTGGCTTATTTACCCCAAAGATTAGTGTAGCAGATGCTCTTTCAGCAGCTCCAGCGCGTGGGCATACCCCTGCAGGCCTTCGCCGGTGATGGTGGCGAAGCAAGCTAGGCGTGCATAGCTCACCTGGCGGAAGTCCTCGCGCGTCTCTACGGCGCTGATGTGCACCTCGACGGCAGGTATGGCGACGGCTTTGAGCGCATCGAGGATCGCCACGCTCGTATGTGTGTAGGCGGCCGGGTTGATGACGATGCCGTCGACCTTGCCGTAGGCCTCTTGGATCTTGTCGACGATGCTGCCCTCGTGGTTGGACTGGAAGACCTCGACTTCTTCGAAGCCCTGTGCGGCGCCCGCTTCCTGGCAGATCTGCACTAAGCGGTCGTAGTTGTCGCTACCATAGATGCCCGGCTCGCGAATGCCGAGCATGTTGAGGTTGGGGCCGTTGATGACGAGTGCTTTCATGGTTGCTTCCTTTGCAGTCGAGAAACCACCACAAAGGTGCCTGTCCCCTTTGTGGTGGTTTTGGTTAGAGAGCGGGTGGGAGGGTCTCGAGGAGGGCTTGGGCGGTGTTGGCGGCGCAGTCGCGTGAGTCGATGATGTAGTCGGCCCAGGCGCGGTAGCGCGGCATGCGCTGCTCGGCAAGTTTATCGATGCCATCACGGGCGGTGATAGGGCGTCCCTTGTGGGCGAGTTCGTCGAGCTTGCGGTTGAGCATCACGATCTGGCTGTTCTGGTGCAGCAGCGGATAGTTTTCGTCGCGCGTGACCACGCCGCCGCCGGTGGAGAGCACCAGGCCGCTGCGCTTGGAGATATCGGCCAGCGCCGCCGTCTCCTGCTCGCGGAAGGCCGCCTCGCCGCGCTCGACGATAAAGTCGGCGCAGGGCATGCCCAGGCGCTCCTCGAGGGCGCGATCGAGGTCGATGTGCTCGCGTCCCGTGAGCTGGGCGATCTGCTCGCCCACGCGGGTCTTGCCCGAGCCCGGCATGCCGATTAGCGCGATGTTCTGCTCGCGGCGGGACAAGCGCTCCGTTACGTCCAGGATGCGCTCGCGCGGGGTGGCTTGGCTGGTGTAACGCTCGACGGCCTGTGCTGCCTGGGCAACAAGCATGAGCAGACCGCCGATGCAGGGGATCCCGCGGCGCTCGGCCTCGAGCATCAGGCCCGTGCGGGCGGGGTTGTAGACAATGTCGATAACGCCTTCGAGCGCATCGAGCCCTTCGAGCGTGCAAGGCGCGTCGGGGCAATGGGGGAACATGCCGGCAGGTGTGCAGCTGACGAGCAGGGCGGCGTCGGACTGCTGCGCGATGTTGTCGTAGTTAACCTCGCTCGTGCGACCCACGGGTACGACGATGGCGCCCAGGTCTTCCAGCACCATACTTGCCGTGGTACCGGCGCCGCCAGTGGCGCCGAGTACGAGAGCCTTCTTGCCGGCAACCTCCACACCCAGCTCCTCGACCAGGCACTGAAAACCGAAGTAGTCAGTATTATCGCCGCGTAGGCGGCCGTCGGGTAGGCGCGTGATGGTGTTGACGTTGCCCATGCGCTCGGCGAGCGGGCTCAGCTCGTTCAGATACTCCATGACGGCGCGCTTGTAGGGGATGGTCACGTTGGTGCCCTCCCACTCGTCGCCCATCATAAAGGCCGCGAGGTCCTCGGGCTCGCGCTCAAAACGCACGTACTCGAGCCCAGCGAGCTCCTTGTAGATGGTCGGGGTGTAGCTGTGGCCCAGCACGCGGCCCAGTACGCCGTAGGGGCGGGTTGCGGCGGTATCGGTCATCTAGAGCACCTCCGTGTAGCTGCCAAAGTAGGTGAAGCTCTCACACACGTCGTCGATCGAATCGAGCAGGTCGTCGAGGGCCTTGCTGCCAAAGGGGCAGTCCAGATCAAAGTAGAACATAAACTCAAAATCGCGCCCGGGGATGGGGCGGCTCTCGAGCTTGATGAGGTTGATGTTGAGTGCGTAGAAGCGCTCGAGCACGCGATAGAGGGCGCCCGGCTCGTTGGCCGTGGTGATCATGAGCGAGGTACGGTTGGCGCCGGGGTAGACGCGCGGCTCGCGGCTGATGACGACAAAGCGCGTGTAGTTGTTGTCCGAGTCTTGGATATTGGGCTCCAGCACCTCGAGGCCATACAGCGTGGCACAGCTGCGCGAGGCGATGGCGGCGACGTCGGTGCGCTCGGAGTTGGCGACCATCTCGGCCGACATGGCCGTGTTTGGATACTTGGTGGCGTGCAGGTCGTGGGACTCGATAAAGCCGGCACACTGGGCAATGGCTTGGCCGTGGCTGTAGACCTCGCGCACGTCGGCGAGCTTGGTGCCGGGCTTGACGAGCAAGTTGTGGTCGATCTTGAGGCGAAGCGAGCGCACGATGTGGAAGTCGAACTGGGCGAGCAGGTCGTAGACGGCGTTGACCGAGCCGGCGGTGGAGTTTTCGATGGGCAGTACGCCAAATTCGCAGAAGCCGTCGCGTACAGCGCGCATGACACCTTCGAAGGTCTCGAAGAACGCGATATCGGGCACGTCGAAGAGCTTACACGCGGCGATTT
This sequence comes from uncultured Collinsella sp., assembly GCA_900551555.1. GTDB lineage: Bacteria > Actinomycetota > Coriobacteriia > Coriobacteriales > Coriobacteriaceae > Collinsella. Next base: position 2,960 of record URWC01000152.1, read on the forward strand.
GACTGTAAGCACCCTCAACGCCCTGGCAAGCGACGGTGGCAGTTTGAGGGAAGGGCGTGTCGGAGGCTGCAGCCGTCGCGTGGGCCTTTTGCGAGACAGTGATGCCCTTGAGCTCGTTGATGTAGCGCTGCTGCTCGGCCTTGCTCATGCTCATGAGGAGACGGAACAGGGTGATGGTCTGCGCCTCGTAGCGCTCGGGCGCGCGGCTGGCGAGGTTGTTGAGCTTGGAGCGCTCGCGGGCGGGGTCGAAGACAGCCTTGCCCATCTCGATCTTTGATTTGGCGACCTCGGTGGCAATGTCCATGCGCTCGACAAAGCTGTTGAGGAGCGTGGTGTCGATGCCATCGATGGTCTGGCGGATATCGGCAAGGTCCATGGAGGCCCCTTTCGTGAATGGTTGCCTGGGGTAGTTAATTTGGGACGGGGCTTTTTTAGCTACCCTTTGACTGTCGACGAATCGATGGGTGCCAGGGCAAATATCAACTGGCATATGGGGGTAGCTAAAATAGCCCCGTCCCAAATTAACTACCCTTGGGGTGGGTGGACTAAAGCTGGCCTGCGTCCTCAAGGAGGGCGTCCCAAATCGCGAGGGCAGCTGCTGCTTCAGCTACGGGGACAGCTCGGGGGACGATACAGGGATCGTGACGGCCGTGCACCGAGAGTTCGGCATTTTCCATGGCGTCCATGTCTACGGTCTGCTGCTCGCGGCCAATTGAGGGCGTCGGCTTTACGGCCATCCGCCACATGACGGGCGCGCCGGTCGAAATACCGCCCAGGATGCCGCCGGCGTTGTTGGATTCAACCTCGATCTCGCCCGACTCTGCATCGATGCGATACGGATCGTTGTTTTCGCTGCCGCGCATGGCGGCCACGGCAAAGCCCATGCCAAACTCCACACCCTTTACGGCGGGAATGCCAAACGCGATTTGCGCGATGCGGTTCTCGATGCCGTCGAACATGGGGTCGCCGATGCCTGCAGGCAGGCCGTAGATGCCACACTCCACGATGCCGCCGATGCTGTCGAGTTCGTCGCGCGCGGCTAGGATCTCCTCGCGCATACGGCCGGCTGCGGCGGCGTCAATGCACGGCAGATCGTTCGTAAGGATCGCCTTGCGGTCGGCCTCGCGATAGACCATATCGTCCATCGGCAGGTCGGAGATGC
>URWC01000153.1 GCA_900551555.1 uncultured Collinsella sp.
GCAAAGCCGTTCTCGCGCATGTTTTCCAGCACGTAGCGGTCGCCCACGGCGGTCTGGACCATCTCGAAGCCCTGCTCCTTCATAGCGATGGAGAAGCCCAGGTTGCACATGACGGTCGAGACGATCTCGGAGTTGGCGAGCTTGCCGCGAGCGGCGAGGTCAGAACCGCAGATAGCCAGGATGTAGTCACCGTCGATCTCATTGCCCTCGCTGTCCACAAAGAGCACGCGGTCGGCGTCGCCGTCGTGGGCCAGACCGATGTCAGCGTGGGTGCGCAGCACGAGCTCGCGCAGGGGCTCAAGGTGAGTGGAGCCGCACTCGACATTGATGTCGGTGCCGCAATAATCGGTGTTGATGGCATGGACCGTGGCACCCAGGCGCTGCAGCGCGGCGGGCGTAGTCTGGCAGGAAGCGCCGTGGCCACAGTCGACGGCAACAACCAGTCCGTCGAGCTTAAGGCCGTCGAGCGTGCTGATGGCATGATCGACATAGGCCTTGCGGGCGTCCTTCATCTTGATGATGTGACCCACACCGGCGCCGGTCGGCAGCGTGTCGGCAGCCATGGCCTCCTCGGACATGACCCAGGCGCTGATCTCTTCCTCGACAGCATCGGGAAGCTTCATGCCCTTGCGGCTAAAGAACTTGATGCCGTTGAACTCCGGCGGATTGTGCGAAGCGGAGATGACGATACCGCCGTCAAGCTCGTTTTGAACGGTGAGCAACGCCACGGCCGGCGTAGGGATAACGCCGCAGCAGTGCGGGCGGCCGCCCTCGGCCATAATGCCGGCGGTCAGAGCACTCTCGAGCATGGTGCCCGAAAGACGCGTATCGCGGCCGATGCAGATATCCGGGCCAAGGAACTTGGTCGCCGCGCGGCCCAGGCGAAATGCGAGGTCGCACGAGAGGTCGGCGTTGGCGACACCACGGACGCCATCGGTGCCGAAGATGTTCTGGGGCATAGGATCGCTCCTTCCCAAGTGGGCAAAACGCAGTCGCCCACCCTAGTCGAAAAAGAAAAGCGGGACCCGCCGAGCAATCGGCAGGCCCCGCTTGTACATTGTATCTCGTAAGGAGATAAAACCTTAGCGCTTGGAGAACTGGGGAGCGCGGCGGGCCTTCTTGAGGCCGTACTTCTTGCGCTCGACCACGCGAGCATCGCGCGTAAGGAAACCGGCCTTCTTAAGGTCAGCACGGTAATCGCCAGCATTCAGAAGAGCGCGAGCGATGCCCAGGCGCAGAGCGCCGGACTGACCGGAGATGCCGCCGCCATCGCACAGAGCGATAACGTCGAACTGACCGGCGGTGTCGGTCACCTTGAAGGGAGCAAGGGCGTTCTCAACGAGCTGATGACGGCCGAAATACTGCTCGGCGTCACGCTTGTTGATGGTCACCTTGCCGGTGCCGGGGACGAGACGGACGCGGGCGACGGCGTTCTTACGACGGCCGGTACCCTGGTAGACAACGGTGTTCTCAGCCATCTTTAAGCCTCCAGCTCAATCTTCGTGGGGTTCTGGGCAGCATGCGGATGCTCGGCACCAGCGTAGACCTTAAGCTTGGTCATCTGGGCACGGCCGAGGGTGGTCTTGGGCAGCATACCGCGAACGGCGCGCTCGATGACCTTCTCCGGGTGCTTCTCCATAGCCTGGCGGAAGCTCTCAGCCTTGAGGCCGCCGTTGTAGCCGCTGTGGCGATAATAGGTCTTCGTGTCGGCCTTGTTACCGGTAAGCTGGACCTTATCGGCGTTGATGACGACAACGAAGTCGCCGCAGTCGCTGTTGGGCGTGAACTGGGGCTTGTTCTTACCGCGCAGGATCATTGCGATCTGGGTGGCAAGACGGCCCAGGACAGCACCATCGGCGTCGACGAGAACCCAGTTGCGCTGGACCTCGCCCTGCTTGGCGTAGTGAGTCGATTTCGAAATCACTTAGACTCCTCCATGTACAGTACGTGTTGTTACAGAGATTCACGGGGCTCTGCAAGTAACCCGTCCATATTACCCCGCTCGCCGTACGAGTCAACAGGTATTTTGGCTCCGACCAGAGTTTCTGCACATGTCATCCACGAGCCGTGATTTTCCAGCTCTTTAGCTGTTGTCATTTTTTGAGGGTTCGCCGTCGCTAGCGCTCAACGAACTCTTGGATTTCCGCGAGCAGGCGCTTTGCCTCCTGACGACCCTGGATATACAGGTCCAAAAGCTTTGCCGAATCGTGCTCGACATGGCCGACCTCGACCGGCTTTTGCGGAGCGACGACCAACGCGCGGCCCTCGCGCTCATACTTCCACAGGTGCATACGCTGGATGTTGTAACGGTCGTGGCGCGTCTCGATAGCCTCGAGCAGATAGGGGTAGTCGGCATAACGCGCACGCGCGGCCGGCAAAAACTCGTAGGGCTTTTTCTCGTACGAGCGGTCCTGCGTGACAATGACAACCGCGCGATCGAAGCCCGCCTCCTCGAGCACATGCTCGATGGGGACCGAATCGGCTACGCCGCCGTCGACGTATTTGTGCCCGTCAATCTCGACCGGCGGCGTCACCAGCGGCAGCGACGTCGAGGCGCGAACAGCGTCGAGGTCAAGTACGGCGCTTTTGACCGGCAGGTACGTGGCGGTTCCAAAAAGCATGTCCGTCGCGACGGCGTACATCTCGATGGGGCTTGCGTCGAACGTCTCGTTGTCAAAGGGATCTAGGCGGTCCTGGACATCGTTGAAGATAAAGTCGTAACCCACAATAGAGCCCGTGGACGCAAACGATGCGGCGCCCATGAAGCGGTTGTCATTGCAGAAAGCCAGGTTGATGCGGTTGGCACGGCCGATCTGGTGCGACTTGTAGTTCACGCCGTTGAGGGCGCCGGCCGATACACCGTAGACCGCCGGAATCTCGACGCCGGCCTCCATGAGAACGTCGAGCACGCCCGCAGTAAACTGCCCGCGAAAACTACCGCCCTCCAAAACGAGCGCGACCTTGCCAGCGTTCTTTGCCTTATCTTCTGCAGTCATGTTGACCTCCTGCGATTACGTTTTGGCCTTCTTCTACCCAGTTTTGGGATGGCAAGCGCGCAGGTTTTGGAGTTAAGGGGTCGGGGCAGTCGACGGGAAAGCGCGTCCCGGTCTCAGAGCAAATTCCGGGTCGCATTTTCCGCTGAGCCCGTCATCAGGAAGATGAATCCCATTCCGAATGAGGATTCCGGGATGCAGTTTCCGCTTGATGTGCCATCCGGAAACTACGTCCCAGTCTGAATGCGGATTCCGGGACGTGCTTTCCGCCTGGGCCGCCATTGGGAAAGCGCGTCCCACCCTGCGTTGCCGTAGCGTTTGCTTAACGCCCGCGCCCTGCACAGAGTTCGATTCTCCGCGGTACGGTGGATCCGTTGATGGGGCGAGACCGGGGCAAGACGCCCGATCGGGAGCTTTGTGGAGGAAGTTTTTGGTTTCCGGATTGCCTTTTCCTGGGTGGCGACAGTATTGTCTGCGGTTGTCGTTTCCTTCCCTCTGATGTACCGCTCCGCAAAAGCGGGATTTGAACAGATTGATCAGAATATGATCGAGGAAGCAAAGATGCTGGGGCTCGGAAAATGGGGAATTCTCTGGAAAATTCTCTTCCCCTGCACATTTCCGTCCATTCTCTCCGGTATGATTTTATCAACGACAAGAGGTCTTGGGGAGTACGGGGCGACTGCTATGCTGGCGGGAAATATTCCCGGCAAGACAAGGACCCTGCCCCTTGCTGTTTATTCGGAAGTTGCAGGCGGCAATATGGACCGGGCGGCAGTGTACGTGGCGGTAATTCTGGTTATTGCGTTTCTGTCTGTCTGGGTAATGAATATGATGACAAAAGCAGAGCATGAGATTAAAATGTAGTTCAGGAACTTTTTAGAAAACATCGAAGGAGTGCGGTAATGGAAGAAAAGATCCGGCCGGCTTTGCGGCTGACATTGGAAAAAGAAGAACGGTTTTTTGGCCCGGGGGTAGCAAGGATTCTGGAACTGATAGAAAAGAAAGGATCTATTCAAGGGGCCTGTAACGAGATGGGAATGTCCTATTCTAAAAGCTGGAAAATCATAAAACGGGCAGAGAAAGAGCTGGGATTTCATCTG
>URWC01000154.1 GCA_900551555.1 uncultured Collinsella sp.
AGGCTCGAGCGCCAGCGACGAGCCAAAGTCGATCAGGCACAGGTCAAAGGTGCCCTCGGCAAGCTGCCGGTCAAGCGGCAGACGCGCCGTGCGCACCATAATATTAGCGGGCGAGATATCGCGATGGACAAAGCCCTCGCCCACCAGACTCATACGGCAGAGCAGATCGAACAGGTCGCGACCCAGACGCGCCGCCACAAGCGGCGACAGGCGTCCGGCATCGTCCACGGCAAGTCGCGAACGCAAGCGGGCAAGCGTCTCGCCCTCGACCCATTCCATGACAATTGCAGGCACACCGTCGACCTCGCCCCAGCCATAGAGGCGGGGAAAGCCCTTAAGGCCCGAAAGGGCGCGATGGCATTCGTATTCCTCGCGAAACGCCGCCTTGAACTTGGCGACCAGCGCCTCGTGAGCGGCATCGTCATCAAACTCATCGCGCGTCGGCAAGATGAGCTGCTTGAGTGCCACGGCCTCGCCTTGGGCGTTGACAGCACGCGTCACGCGGCCGATACCGCCACGGCGCATGGTGGCATCGTCGGCAAACAGCATCGTAAAACGACGCAGATAGGCAGGCAGTTCGTCCTGACCGAGCGCAATGGCCGGCTCAAACCCGTCGACACGCGCCAGGCGCAGGCCGACCATGGGATCGCGACCGAGCGATTGTGGTGTGGTAGATGCAAGATCGGTCATCATAGGGCAAGCGCCGCCACGTTATTGTTGAAGTTACCGAGCGCGACGTCATCATCGCCGTAATGGCCGACCCATTGACATAGGTTGGTGTAACAGCCCCACAGATTGGCATACTGCTGATACCACTTTGACCGGGGCGAGAATGTCTGACGACCGAACTCGGCTCGAATGACAAACATCTCCCCGACCAGGCTGTCGCACGGCCTGGGATCTCCCGTAGAGTTATAGGTCGAGACCACGTCATTGGCACGAGAAACATAGCCGTCGAGCATGTTGTACTTGGTCACAAGCCAACTGTGAATGCCCTCTTCTTCAGCAGCGGAAAGGCCGCCGGAGTTTGCATCGTTGTCAGTGTTGCCGCCCGTCGAGCCGCCATTTCCAGGCCCTCCGGTAGAGGAACCCGACCCAGAGCCACCGCCCGAACTCGATGAATCCGAGCCAGAGCCAGAAGTATCCGAGCTACCGGGCTTTCCGGACTGCTGGGCGTCCTGCTCCTTCTGCTGCTCGACCTTATTCACCGTTGCCGCCACGCTATTGTTGGACAACCGATCGATGATCTTGGTGTTGGTGAGCACGATGGTTTTGCCATTGGCAAGCGTGACTTCGTTGTCCGGGGCCTCGGCGCCGTCCGCATCGTCGGTGCCAAACACAATATGCCCGACCACACTTGCCCAAGCATATCCAGTCGTGGTGCCCAGATCGCTTTTGACCTCATGCCCCACGCGCGGTTCGCGTGCGGCATGCGCCTGCATCATGGACGGCACGGTCATGCCATAGGCAGAAACGCCAGCTATGACCAGCACCAGCGAGCACGATAGCAGTGCGTACGCCCGCGGCGCCAAGCCCAGTCGGCGTCGTATGCGCACCGCGGCGCCGCGCTTTGTCTGAGTGCCACCGGGCCGCATGCGTTCTCCTCCAACAAAAACACGCCGCTCGGGAGCGGCGCATTCATTCGAATCCATATTTGAGTGTATCAGCGAACCAAAAAGGTTGCGCAACGAATGGACAAATTAAGGATGCGAGCGGAAGCATCCATGCGATAAGCGGATACGAAGCATCTTTGTTGCACAACAAACTCACAGTCGCACGGGGAAATTATGACTACCCCGTGCGTCGCGAGGAAAACATACGGCAGGCGCAGGCTCGCCACCTAAATCGCGCGGCGGGCCTCGATGGCGCGGCCAAGCGTAAGCTCGTCGGCATACTCCAAGTCGCCGCCCACGGGAAGGCCGCTTGCCAGACGCGACACCTCGACGCCCAACGGCTTGATGGTACGGGCCAGATAGCTCGCCGTGGTCTCGCCCTCAATATTGGGGTTGGTGGCGATGATGACCTCGTGGATGTCCTCGTGGCCCAAGCGTGCCAGCAGCTCTCGAATGTGCAGCTGCTCGGGGCCAATCTTGTCCATGGGACTGATCACGCCGCCCAATACGTGGTAGAGGCCGTGGTAGCTGCCCGTGCGCTCGATCGCCTGGACGTCGCGCGGCTCGCCCACCACGCAAATGCGAGTGGTATCGCGCATCGGGTCCTGGCAGATGGAGCACTCGTCGGCCGTGGCGTAGTTAAAGCAGCGGCTGCAAAAGTGGACCTCCTGCTTGACCTCCAGGATGGCCTCGGCCAGGCGGCGCGCCTCCTCGGCGTCGGCCTCCAACAGGTAATAGGCGATGCGCTGGGCCGACTTGGGACCAATGCCCGGCAGACGGCCCAGCTCATCGAGCAGTTTTTGCAGACTGTGATTCGCACTCATATATATGCGTGTCTTAGAACGGCATGCCCGGGATGTTGAGGCCGCCGGTGATGGCGCCCATCTGCTTGTTGGCGAGCTCGTTGACGCCGCGGACGGCCTCGTTGACGGCAGCCATGATCATGTCCTGCAGCATATCGACGTCCTCGGGATCGAGGGCATCGGGATCGATGGTGAGGTTGACGAGCTCCATCTCGCCGTTAACGGTCACCTTGACCATGCCGCCGCCGGCAGAGGCGTCGACGGTCTGGGACTTGAGGTTCTCCTGCGCGGCGGCAAGCTGCTCCTGCATCTTGCGAGCCTGCTTCATCATCTGCTGCATGTTCATACCGGCCATGATGGCTCCTTTACGTGCGGCCGCACGCCGAGCTGCAAGGGCAGCCGGAGCACGGCAGGACTTTCAAACTCAAAAATCGTACCACGGCGCGCGGCGAGAGAGCGGGGCGGACGTGTTACCTCAGTCGATATACATGTCCTGGAGCGTGATGCGCCCCCAAGATTATGCAAAGTTGAATAATTCGCATCTGCATAATATTGAAAGCTAAATCTTGTAGAGCCGGAATCCGGCATTTTCTGCATCCAGCTAGATAACAAAATGCCGAACCGCTGCTCGAGGCGGCGCTCATGACGGCGGGGTATAATTTGATTGCAATAGATAGCAATTTGGAGGTGCCCCATGAATGCCCCCGACGTGCTCCAAAACATCCGCTCAAAACACCCCGTTGCATATGTGGTTCTCTATCTCTTTGTCGGCTGGGCATTGCTGGTTGTCATCACCCATGCCATAGCTTTTGGAGCAGAACTGCTGATAGCCAGCTCGGACCAGCCCGTCGTCAAATGGGAGACGACCGATGAGTGCACCGACGGAACCCGAACCGTCTACTACAACAGCCCGTCCCTCTATCAAGAGTTCAAGGTCAAGATAAAGGACTTCAAGATTGTCGATGCCGAGCTAGGCGTTTATTTGGCAATCGGAGCAACCATTAACGCCGAGCAAGTCGAGTACACGGACAGCCATGCGACGTATCGTATCGACCTCAGCATCCTAGGCCGACCGTCACGCACCTGTCTGCTCAAATGCGACATACGCGGCACCACACTACACATGTCCGAAATACAGATGCGCCCGGACAAGGGGTCCTCTTCTTGAGCAGTATACCCGCCTGCGCAGCTACTCCACCGGCTTGAAGATGGTGGCCTGGCCAAAGACGCTGCGGATGAGGGCCTTGGCCTCGTCCTCGGTCTGCGGGATGCTCGGGGCTGCGCCCTGATGGCCGAAGGGGCTGCCAGCACCGGGATTGGATTCCCAGGGAGCGGCGGGGACGTCGTCGTTTGCAGAGGCTGCGGGTGCCACAGCAGCGGCCTTGGTCGCGGACGCCGCACCCGGCACGTCGAACGGGGGCAGATCGTCCCCGCCGG
>URWC01000155.1 GCA_900551555.1 uncultured Collinsella sp.
CCCGCGACCCCAACCTTGGCAAGGTTGTGCTCTACCAACTGAGCCATGTCCGCTTGCGGGTTATTAATTTACGCGAGTTGCCCAAAAGACGCAAGTACTTTTTTCAAAAAAGTTGTCCAGTACATGCTCTTGGCAGGTAACCATGCCAAAACGATGTACTAGGCACACGATTCCAACGCCCCGCTAAACAGCTTCACCATCCGAACGCGCGTGCCGGCACCATCGGTACGACGGGCAACCTCCACGTTGTCGACCAGCATGCGCATAAGCTTGATACCGCGCCCACGCTCTTCGGTCACGACCGGCTCGCTCGACCCGTCGATCGAATAGCCCGCCCCGCGGTCAACGACCTCAATCACCACTCGATCGCCATAGGCCTGAACCGTCAGGACGCACCCGATGCCGCCCGCATGGTCATACGCGTTGCCCAGCGCCTCACCCGATGCCAATGCGACGTCATAGCGCTCATCGCGCCTCAGGGGAAGCGATTCAAGCAGCTCGGCAATGCGGTGACGATAGTATGGGAGGTTCTCGATACCCTGACGCACCTCGACGCTCTTACTCCAACGCGGCAACTCCCCCACCGGAATGGCGGGAATCGACTCCCGGGCAAAACCCGCAACATGAAGGATATCGACAAGGCGGGCAATTTCCAAAAAGCGAACGACCTCGTCGGACGCATTGACAAGCGATAGTAGGCCCTCGCGCCTCATGAGTTCACGAGCGCGCGTAAGTAAGAACGCCAAGCCTGTCGAGTCGATAAAGCTGACGGCCTGGCAATTGATGACAACGCGCCGCACGCCTCGGTCGATCAAAGCATCTAACCGCCGGCGCAGCGAGGGCACCGAGGCGATGTCGATGTCGCCCGGTGGCGTCAAAACCGCTATGTCATTCCACTCATTCATACGACCATGGTTCCCCAAAAGAGCTTGTTCGATGCACGCGTTTCCGCAACCGTGCGGATTCGGCCCGCCCAACGCCGTTGTTTAGGACCGACCCCGCAAAAACTCAAGGGACACCAACGCGATATCGTCGTCCAACGCCGATTCGGTAAAGCGATCAAGCTCTCCCAAAACCTTGCCGCAGATACCCGATACACCCTCGCCTGAAACCGATAGCAATAGATCGCGTAGACGCTGTTCGCCAAAGAACGCCCCCGTGCGGTCGCGCGCCTCAATCGTTCCATCGGTATACATAAAGAGCATGTCACCAGGCGCAAACGTAAAGGAACCCGTCTCGTACACCATGCTTTCGAATGCACCGATCACGCCCGACTGGCACCCAAGGAGCTCGACCTCCCCCCCGCGAGCCTCGTCACCGCCAAGCGGGATCGACTCGGGCCTGATGAGCATGGTGGGGGGATGGCCCGCCGAACAATAGGTAGCGCGTCCCGCCTTAAGATCGATCTTGGCGATAAAGGCCGTCACGAACGTCTCGACCCTCGAGAAGCCCATGAGCATGCTGTTGAGGGAGCGTGCCATGCGAGCAGGGCCAGCGCCCTCCCAGGCATAGGCCGTCAGGGCCGTCTTGACGAGCGCGGACATGGATGCGGCCTCGATACCCTTGCCAGATACATCACCCAGAATCATGACGGCGCAGTCGTCGGGAAGGCGGATGAGTGTATAGAAGTCGCCGCCGACCAACGCGGAGTTCGTGGCCGACAGGTACACCGAGTCGGTCGCGATGCCCGGAACATCACCGAGCGAATTCCTCATTCCGACCTGAAGGGTCTGGGCGATATGGCGCTCCTCGCGCTTTTGTGACTCGCCTTCATAGATCAACTCAAAATCGTGCGCCAGGTGCACCAGGTAGTCATATTCAAGATCGTCAATCGGCTCTTGGCTGCCATCACGAAGCAGCAAGGCGCGCGTCGTCGGCCCCTTGGCGACATCAGCTGGAACGATGGCGTCGTTACTCCGTTGAATGACAGCCTCCGGGCGAACATGCCCCGCCTCAATACCGGAATCGACATAGAGACCTTGGCACGGCAGGCCGTGAGCTCTCAACCATCCGCCCATGGGCATAGACTCATCAACGCGCGTCAAGCGAACGTGCTTCAGGTCATCGGCGCTCGCGCCACCCAGGACTGACACCTCAAAGCCGTCTGACGCGGCGCCCAAACGAGCAGCTGGCGCCGTAGTCGAAAAGAAGAGGGACTCCGGGTCACCCGGCAACGCCACACGGCTACCGCCCTCAAAATCGATGACATAGGCTTCGAGGCCCGCATCGTACTCCACAGGGCAGAAATGGCAATTAAGCACAGCACAGATTTCGGACGACACAGCACGCGAAGCGGCGACCGGATCGTCAAGATAGGTAAAGAGCTCATCGCGCAACACATTGAGCGAGCGACCAAGCTCCGCGGTTCGACGCGAGCGCAAGCTCGATGCCATACCGACCAACTGGATGGACAGGTAATCGCAAATGACCTCGAGCACGTTAACGTCATAGGCAAGCGGCGCCTGGGGGCGCTTCCAACCGACTTCCAGCACACCGAGCACCTGCGTGCCGTAAAACACGGGAAGACAAATCTCGCTGCGATACGGAGGCATGTCCTGCACGCGCAGCAGGTGCTTGGAACGATTATCCAGATCCATGAACATGCCCGAGGCGACTCGATCTCCCTCAAGGTCCTGTTGGATCGAAAGACGACAAGCACGCGACTCACGAAGTACGTAAGTCGGAATGCCCGCGCCATAGGGCATGAATTCGGGCAGATAGCTGTCCTCAAGCTCCTTGGAAACGCCGCGGAGCTTAAAACCGCCGCTCTCGGAAAAATAGATGGCTGCACCGGAAGCATCGAGCGTTCCGACGAGCTGATTCAAAACGGTATCGAGCAGGCTGGGGAGTTCATCGGAGCCAACGGTGCTCATAATGACCGAAAGCGTGCCCGAAAGGCGCTTATTCGCCACTCTGAGCTCCGATAGCGCACGCTTGAGTTGACGGTCGTGGGAATACTGCTCTTCGATGCTGTGAAGCGCCACCAGGACACGCGGCGCGCGGCGTCCAAAGATGCGCGGCGGCGTGACGGAACCCGCGCGAACCAAGACGGGAATAAAGGATCCGTCGCTCAGCTTGAGCATCAGCTCGCTCTCGGAACCATCGGTCTCAAATGGCAGACGATGTTCGGTCGCACGCTCAAAAGCAGACGAATACAGGACGTCCTTAACGTCTCCGTTGATGACATCAGCGCGCTCCTCGCACATCAGGTCGAGCAAGCGATTATTCACATGCAGAATGGTTCCGTCGAGTTCGCAGATGATGACAGCATCGCTCGTGATCTCGACCAGTTGGGCAACGTCTGCCCACTCGTTGCGCTCAAGCGTTTCCATCGTGAACCTCACCGTCTATCGGTAACAAAAAAGCCTCCGAAGAGGCTTCTCAAATGCGATGGTGTCGGAGGCGGGACTTGAACCCGCATGACCAAAAAGCGGTCACTAGCACCTCAAGCTAGCGCGTCTGCCAATTCCGCCACTCCGACATGCTATGTTGTTGATTCGCAGTTCGTTTTATTGGACCCGCGCGTTCAACGAGGAAGATAATAACCTATGATTCGAGAACTGTGCAAGCACTTTTTTGAAAAAAGTTTTCTAATTTGTGAATGCGCTGGTAGACGGTTATGTCCGGTCCCGAATCGGTGTTGCCTTCCGGCGCGTCCTCGGGCATGAGCGATATTTTGCAACGCACTTCGTGCTGCAAAATATCGCTCCCCCTGCGGAATGCGCCGGGAGGCAACACCGATTCGGGACCTACAGCCACATACTCCGAGCACGATTCTCAAACGTATTCTGAGGTTGAATAGAAGTTTGTGGCTCGGCTTTGCCGAGCCCTTATATAAGGAGGCCGGA
>URWC01000156.1 GCA_900551555.1 uncultured Collinsella sp.
GGGCTGAATGGAATAGAGTGAATGGGCGCGCCGTTGGCGCGCCCATTGTTTTGTGGACGTGGCGCAGGGACGGTCCTCTTGGTCACATCGCGCCCCGAGATTTCCAAAAAGTTAACCTTTGTTGACCTTAATAGTTAGATAAACTAAACTATTTTTCAAAAGTGTGCTCGAGCAAACTTATTTACTCGGGTGCTGAGGCACCGTGCCGCGTCCAATGCGGCAAAAGGGAGAAGCAACATGAAGAAGTCGACGTTCAATACCCTGCTTGTCGGTGGCGGTTTTCTGCTTGGCACGGCCGGCATCAAGCTGCTTACCAGCGCTCCGGTCAAGAATGCCTGCGTGCAGGGTATCGCGTGCGGCATGCGCATCAAGAACGGCTACCAGGACATGGTCGAGCAGGCCAAGGCCAATGTCGATGACATGGTTGCCGAGGCTGCCTACATCACCCAGAGCGAGGCCGCTGCTGACGAGGCAGCCGAGTAACGCTCCCAGGCACAAACTATGAGATTCTCGATTATTAGCGAGATCCCCGGCAGGACCCGTCTTCAATTGGCGGGTCCTGTGCCAGAGAGCGATCTCGATGCACTTCTTAAGCTCAGCGGCGATATCGACGGCGTGCACAAGGTGCGCGTTTATGGCCGTATTGGTCAGATGGCGCTGGAGTACGATGAGCCGCGCCGCGCGAGCGTGCTCGACGCCCTGGGCGCACTCGATGCTCAAGCTATCGCCGATGCCAAGTCGGGTTACGTGATGCAACTCGAGCCGCGCAAGCACAAACTCGTTATGGACCTGGCGACACTCGTCGGTGCCCATTACGCACGTCGCTGGTTCTTGCCGACGCCTCTGCGTGCGGTGTTTGTCGTGGCCGGTTACATGGCATTTTTGCGCGCTGCCCTTCATGAACTGGCGCAGCCGCGCCTGACCGTTCCTGTGCTCGACGCTTCGGCCATCGGCATTTCGTTCGTCAAGCGTGATGTCGACACCGCGGGGCAGACGATGTTCCTGCTCAACGTGGGCGAGCTGCTCGAGGACTACACCCGTGCCATGAGCGAAAACGAGCTCATCAACTCGCTGCTCGACGTGCCCGACAAGGCGCAAAAGGTCGTCGGCGACACTGAGGTAAGCGTTGCCGCCACCGAGCTTGAACCCGGCGATTTGGTCGCCGTGCGCACCGGCATGTCCATCTGCATCGACGGCGTGGTCGAGCAGGGGAGCGCTATGGTCAACCAGGCGACCCTGACCGGCGAACCGTTGGCCGTCGAGCGCAGCGTGGGCGACGACGTGTTCGCCGGCACCGTCGTGGAAGACGGCAGCATCTTGGTGCGTGTGCGCGCCAATACGGCGCAAACCAAACTGCGCTCAATCGTCTCGCTCGTGCAGACGGCCGACTCGCTCAAGTCCGAGGGCCAGTCGCATATGGAGGACCTCGCCAACAAGATCGTCCCGTGGAACTTCCTGCTTGCGGGCCTGGTCGCGCTCACTACGCGCAGCCTTATCAAGACCTCGGCGGCGCTGATGGTCGACTACTCGTGCGCGCTCAAGCTCACGGGTTCCGTTGCCGTCATGACTGCCATGAGCGATGCTGCCAAGATGGGCGTCATGGTCAAGGGCGCAAAGTACTTTGAGTCGTTTGCCAAGGCCGACACCATTGTGTTTGATAAGACCGGCACGCTCACCGAGGCTCAGCCGCGCCTGGCTTGCGTGCTCACGACCGACGGCTGGAGCGAGGACGAGGTCCTGCGCCTTTCCGCTTGCTTGGAGGAGCATTTCCCTCATCCGGTAGCACGCGCCGTGGTCAATGCGGCACGTGAGCGTGGACTCGAGCACCGCGAGCGTCACGCTGCTGTCGAGTATATTGTGGCGCACGGTATCGCTTCGTCCATTGAAGGGCGTCGCGCCATCATCGGTTCCGCGCACTTTGTATTTGAGGATGAGAGCGCGCAGCTCGAGTCCGACATTAAGGAGCAAATTGAGTCCCAGATGCAGGGCCTGTCGCCGCTGTATCTGGCGGTCGACGGCACGGTCGTGGGCGTGCTCGGCATCGAGGATCCGCTTAAGCCCGGGGTCCGTGAAGCCATCGCCGACCTGCATGCGCTGGGCGTCAAACATGTCGTTATGCTCACGGGCGATTCTGAACGCACGGCCGAGCGCATTGCGCGCGAGGCGGGTGTCGATGAGTTTAAGGCCGAGCTGCTGCCCGAGGACAAGTACGCCTATGTGGAGCGCATTAAGGGCGAGGGGCGTCACGTTGCCATGGTGGGCGACGGCGTTAACGATTCGCCGGCGCTCGGTTTGGCCGACGTGGGCTTGGCGATGGGTGGCGGAAGCGACATCGCCAAGGAGGTCGCCGATATCATCCTGACTGACACGGATCTCGCCGCGATCGTGCGCCTGCGCCGCATGAGTCAGGGCCTCGTTGATCGTCTGACGAGCTCCTACTCTAAGGTGATGCTCACCAACTCGGCGCTCCTGGCGCTGGGCATTACCGGCATGATCACTCCGCAGACGTCGTCACTGCTGCACAACGGCTCAACGATCGCCTACAGCCTGGGCAACGCAAAGGCGTACTTGCGTTAGCGTTTTCGATTGAGTATATGGCCTGCATTCGGGCGGCACCGCAGCCGCCAGGGTGCAGGCCTTTTTAGGCAAGTGCAGCTTTGATGGCAGGGGCTTCGGTGAGCTGCTCGGCTGCCTTTTCGTCGGAGCTGTCGAGTGCTGCCAGACTGCGGTAGACCCACTCGTTGACCTGGGTGTTCTTGACGCCTGCGGTCTGCATAAGGGCGCCTACCTCGCGGATGGCTGCGAGCAGATCGGCTTTGGGACCCGTGAGCTCAACAAAGACATCGTGATGTGCGGTGACGCCGCGGTTTTCGCTCACGTGGTCAATAAAGCCCTTGACGGTCTCAAGCTGCTGGGCGAGAGCTGCATCATCGTCAGCGTTCAGCACGACGAGTGCATTCGACACCGTGAGGGCGGGATGTCCGCAGGGGACAAAGCCCTCGATGACGTCCATGGCTTCGGTAATAGTAGTGCCCAGGCCAACAAGGGCATTGACGAGCTGCTGTTTGGTATCCATAACGGTCCTTTCGACGAGTCGTTTTGCTCGGCGAAAATATACGTGACGCGATCGGTAGCAAAAATGCGAAGTCGTGCGCACATTATGGTCTTCACAGCTCGTGCATAGAACAGCTGTCCGCTTTCAGAACGTGGTAAGATAACACTCCGCAAGCGGGGCTCGCCTCGTGTGTTCCTTGAAAAGTCGACGGTCGTTGGGTGCTCGTGTGCCCGATGCCATCCAGACTTTCCCGACATTCGGGGGCGACTGGTTTCGACACGATAGCTCTGAGAGAGGAAGCAAGCCGAGGTCTCCTCGCCTCGTTAAACAGGGGTACCGTCAAATTGAATTGACAACAACTCTTCTTTTGAGCCTATGGCTCTCGCTGCTTAATTTATAGCGGCGCGTCAACCCGGTGATTTCCCCGACACCGGCGCGACGTCATTTTAGGGGAATGCTCCTGCGCACGTAATCGGTATAGCGCAGGCTAAGACTGAACCGGTTAGGACGCCGCGAGCGTGTCGCTGCGCGCAAAGCGTCCGAGATAAAACCAGCGACTGAGCTTGGAGATGCCAATCAGGGGGCTTTCGTGGACCGGAGTTCGATTCTCCGCGCCTCCACCAATAGTCACAGGCAGGTAGAGAAGTGTCTCTACCTGCTTTTTTATTACATATAGATACCGCGGAGAATCGAACTCTATGCAGGGCGCGGGCGTAAAGAAAACGCGTAAGCGTTTTTAGCCCGCGGGCGAGGACGCCGGCAG
>URWC01000157.1 GCA_900551555.1 uncultured Collinsella sp.
CGTGTGCTTTAACTACGAGGATGTCGAGCTGGGCGAGGGCGATGCCGACGAGCGTCCCGTTATCGACCATATGGATCTGTCTATCAAGCCCGGCCAGACCATCGCTTTGGTTGGCCCTTCGGGCGGCGGCAAGTCCACGACCTGTTCGCTGCTGCCGCGCTTTTATGACGTGGCTACCGGATCCATTAGCATCGACGGCCAGGACGTGCGTGATGTGACGCAGCAGAGCCTGCGCCGTGCCATCGGCCTGGTGCAGCAGGATGTCTATCTGTTTGACGGTACGATTGGCGAGAACATCGCCTACGGCAAGCCGGGCGCTACGGCGGAAGAGATCGCCGACGCCGCCCGTCGCGCCAACATCGATGCCTTTATCGAGTCGCTTCCACAGGGCTATGACACGGTCGTGGGCGAGCGCGGCAGCCGTCTTTCGGGCGGACAGAAGCAGCGCGTTGCCATCGCGCGCGTGTTCCTCAAGAACCCCAAAATCTTGATCTTGGACGAGGCGACGAGTGCTTTGGATAACGAGAGCGAGGAGGCGGTCCAGGAGTCGCTCGAAGAGCTGGCACGCGGCCGTACCACAATCATCATCGCCCACCGTCTCTCGACTATTAAGCATGCTGACGAGATTGCGACCGTTGAGCATGGTCGCGTTGTGGAACGTGGCACGCACGAGGAGCTTCTCGCCCGTGGCGGCACCTATGCCCGTTACTATCGAATGCAGTTCGAAGGTGCGCGTGCGCACGAGCTCGACTGATTGACATGACAGGAAGTTTATGGCTGACAAGAACCCTTTGACTCCGGAAGAAGTGACGGAGTTATTCTCCGAAATCGATGCATCCGGTGTCTTGGATCCCACGCTTGCCAAAAAGCGAACCGAGCGCATGCGTGAGAAGGAGGCTGCGGCCAAGCGCGGTGACAAAGCTGCGTTAGCGCAGCTGCGCAGCGAGGACCGCGCGAGCCAGGCAAAACATATCGACCCGCTGTCCGAGGACGATCCTTCGGGTTCGCAGGTGAGTCATACCATTACGAAGACCGCGATGGCCGTGGTCATTGGTATTTTGGTGCTGATCGTGGGCATGCAGATTGGCTACGGCGTGATGCGTCGTCTGAACACCGCCAACTTGTCCGAGAGCGTTTCGGTCGATACCGTTTCGACGGCGCTGAAGGGCGGCCTTGAGTGGGGCAACGGCTTTACGCAGTTCCCGCTCGACTTTACCGTCGATGAAGCCGATGAGCGTACGGGCACGGTCGAGGTGACGGTGTTGGACACATCGTCTGCCAACGAGCTCGAGCTGCTGTCCAACGGGCAGATCCAGGCCGCGGCACTTGCGACCAACGCGCTGCTCAACGATAAGATCGACCGCGTGGTGTATAACGTTCACGCCTATATCGACGAGGATAGCAACATTCAGCACGATTCCTTCTTTGGCATGTTTCCCGCCCAGGGTCACCAGAGCGCCATCCTGACGTTCGTGTGGACCAAGAGCTCATCCAACGCCACGAATATCGACTGGAAGATGCGCATCGTGAGTATGGATGACACCATCGCCGAGCGCATTCAGAAGCAGGTGAACTCGGTGTCGTCGTTGATTGAGGACCCGGTGGTGAGCCAGACCAAGATTGACGAGGAAAAGGCCGAACGTGACTTGGAGCATCGTCTGCATGGCCGCGAGATTTTCCGCGGCGGCAAGCCCGATCGCACACCGTCCGAACTGCTGGAACAGGACAAGAAAAAGTAAGACGCCGTCATCCCGCGTGAGCCACAAGCCCCGCGGGATGATTTTTAATCCCCGTCCCAGAAAAATCATTATGCATAGAAAGTCATAATTATCATTTCGTAAACATTTCGATGAAATTAACGCCATGAGGCATGCTTGCGGTTACAATACCGCGAGGCCTAACTACACACCTTTAAGCCGGTCCTGTGAGACCGGGAAGGAGAATTATGGCGAACAACCATACCGCGGGCGCTGCCGCCCGCACCTTCGCGCCCAGCGAGCTTTGCCAGCGTATGCTGGCCAAAACCAGCAAGGGCACCTGCGGTCCCTGCATCCTGTATCTTGAGGATGGGACCATTTTTTATGGACGTGCATGCGGCGCCGAGGGTACCGCGACCGGCGAAGTCTGCTTCAACACCTCGCTCGAAGGCTACTTTGAGGTCATGACCGACCCGAGCTATGCCGGCCAAATCGTAACCATGACCTACCCGCAGATCGGCAACTACGGTATCGACGAGACCGACGTCCAGTCGGCCTTCCCCGGCGACGCCGTGCGCCCTGCGAGCGCTCCGGCTATGCGCGGCATGATCGTTCGCGACATGTGCGCCACGCCTTCTAACTGGCGCTCGGCCGTCAGCGTGCCGGAGTATTTGCGCGCCCACGGCATCGTCGCTATCGAGGGCGTCGACACCCGCGCTCTGGTACGCCACCTGCGCGACAATGGTTCCAAGATGGGCATTATCTCGACCGAGATCTTCGACATCGACGAGCTTGCCGAGCGTCTGGCCGCAGCGCCCACGCTGGTAGGCGAGAATCTGGTCAAGACCGTGAGTTGCCCCGCGCCTCACGAGTTTGCCGCCGTCGACCTGCCTGCCACGCATGACTTTGCACTTGCGGCTGCCGCTCCTGCCCGTCACAAGGTGGTCGCCTACGACTGCGGTGTGAAGCGCGGCATTCTGGAGGGCCTGGTCCGCGCTGGCTGCGACCTTACCGTCGTGCCGTGGGATACGCCCGCCCAGCAGGTGCTCGACATGAATCCCGATGGCGTCTTTTTATCCAACGGCCCCGGCGACCCCGATGCCGTGGTGGAGACCTACGAGCAGGTGCAGCAGCTGATCGGCAAGGTGCCGGTCTTTGGCATTTGCCTGGGTCATCAGATGATCAGTCTGGCCTGCGGCGCCCAGATGGAAAAGCTTAAGTTCGGTCACCGCGGTGGCAACCAGCCGGTCATGAACCTGGTAAGCCGTCGCGTGGAGATCACCGCGCAAAACCATGGCTTTGGCCTGCTGTTCCCCAGCTTGGGCAAGCTTGTCCCCGAGCTTTCCGGCGGCGAGACCGAGCATGCGGCCGATGGAGATCTGCGCGTCTGGGTGCGCCGCGGCATCGCGCCGGTCGTGATGAACGAGCGCTTCGGTCGCATTCGTCTAACACATGTGAACCTCAACGACGGCACCGCCGAGGGCATCCAGCTCACGGACAAGATGTCCCTTGGAACTTCCTCCGACGTTCGGGTTGCATGGCATCAGGGCAATGCTGTCCACGCTGACCGTAAACATGATCGTCTCAAACCCAAGTCTCGCTGCCGCAAGCGCCGCCTCGCATCCCGCATGGCCCGCGCCGACAACTACAATATCATATGTCTCCTCTACTACCGGCATTTTATTTCCTCTTTTCTTGTCAATTCCCTACTGTCTCTTCTATACTCCCAGCAGAATCTCCCATAAAAAACGTTCCGATCCGCCAATTTCTTTCCACCATAATCTTACTTACCCATACAGAACTTGCTGAATATCTCATTCACCAGGTCATCCTCCACAGACTCCCCGACAATAAGACCTAACTTCTCATAGGCATCCATCAGATCGATCGAATAAAAATCCTCCGGCATGCCGTTCTCTATACTGTTCTCCACCATGGACATGCTCTCGAAAGCGTCCTTTAAAGCCTTCACATGGCGCACATTCGTGATCATAACCTGGTCGTTGAAGTCGATCTCACCTTCATAGAATAAGGACTTTATCTCCTCTTCCAGGAGGTCGATTCCCGTCTCCTCCTTCGC
>URWC01000158.1 GCA_900551555.1 uncultured Collinsella sp.
CCAATATGTCCCACGACATCCGCACCCCCATGAACGCCATCATCGGCTTTACCACACTGGCGATCAGCAACCTCGACGATCAAGAACGGGTGAAAGATTATCTGACCAAGACCCTTGCTTCCAGCAATCATCTGCTCTCGCTGATCAACGACATCCTCGAGATGGGCAAAATCGAAGACCGCAAGCTAACACTGGAGCATGCGCCTTTTAACCTCAAAGAGCTCTGTGACGATACACTGGTGCTGTGCAAGCTCCGCGCGTCCAGTAACGCCATCACAATGCAGGACAATAGTCTGCCGTACGCCACGGGGCCATACATGATCGGCAGTCCCACCCATATCCGACAGATCATGATCAACCTGTTAGACAACAGCATTAAGTACAACAAGCACGGCGGCTCCGTCACCTTTAGCTCAAATACCAAGCCACTCGATAACGGGCGCGCGCTCTTTTGCTTTAGCGTTTCGGATACCGGCATTGGTATGACTCCCAAGTTTTTAAAGCATATCTATGAGCCGTTTGCCCAAGAAGGTGACGATGCGCGCAGCAAGTTCCAAGGAACCGGCATGGGCATGCCAATCGTCAAGTCGCTTATTGAACTGATGGGCGGCACCATCGAAGTCACCAGTGAGCTCCATGTGGGCACCTCGTTCTACGTGGAAATTCCGCTCGATATCGACAAGAACCCCCGGGCGCGGGCGAATACGGTCGAGAGGGCGCTCGACTGCTCGCTCGCCGACATGAACGTGCTGCTCGCCGAAGACAACGAATTGAATGCCGAGATTGCCCAGACGCTGCTAGAATCCGAGGGCGTCGTGGTCACCCGCGCCGTCAACGGCAACGAAGTCGTCGATCTGTACCTGTCTCATCCCGCCGGCAGCTTCGATGCGATCCTGATGGACATTATGATGCCGGACATGGACGGTTACGAGGCAACCCGCGCGATTCGCCTGAGCGAGAAGGTCGATGCAGCCGATATCCCCATCATCGCGCTCACCGCCAATGCCTTTGCCGAGGACGCCAAGGCGGCACACGACGCCGGCATGAACGCCCATCTGTCCAAACCGCTCGACTTTAACAAGCTCAAAAACATACTCGCCCGCATCAAGAAAAACGGATCCGTTTCGCTATAGTTTGTGCTCAACCACCACGCACGACCAGAAAGGAAGCCAACGATGTTTAGGCCCTTACGTCGAAAGAAACGCGCCATCACTGACGAGGAAGCGCGCGAACTGCTCGCTACCTGCAAGCGCGGCGTCTTTGCCGTCAACGGCGACGATGGCTACCCGTACGCCATTCCCGTCAACTACTTCTTTGACGCCGAGCACGACAAGATTTATTTCCATGGCGCCAAAGCCGGCCACAAGGTCGACGCACTCAAGCGCGATGACAAGGTCTGCTTTACCGTTTACGGCAACGAGTGGCACAAGGACGGTGACTGGGCTCCCTACGTTATGAGTACCGTGGTCTTTGGCCACTGTCGCCTGGCGAACGACACTCCCGCGTTTATCGAAGACAAAGTCCGCCAGCTCGCCCTTAAGTACTACCCTTCCGCCGAGGAAGTCGAAGAGGAAATCGCCAAGGACATTAAGGGCGTCCAGCTCTACGAGATTACGATTGAGCATCTCTGCGGCAAGCAGATTCAGGAAAAGTAAGCCCCTCAGCAGGCCTCATCAATAACAATATGGCCTGGTTCCAACCCACCTTGGAACCAGGCCATATGCTTATAGAGCGTCGACGGCTATGTGCGCAAGCGCCTCAATGAGCTCCTGCGAGCTCACGGGTTTACTCAGGTGCGCGTCCATGCCCGCCTCGCGCGAAAGCCTGCGGTCGTCGGCAAAGGCGTTGGCGCTCACGGCGATAATCGGCGTGGTCGCGGCATCCTCGCGATCGAGTGCTCGAATCTGACGTGTGGCCTCAAGGCCATCGATGCCCGGCATCATGATGTCCATCAACACCACGTCGTACTCGTGCGGCACGCTCGCGGCAAACATCTCGACGGCAGACTCACCATCCTTAGCATGCGTCACGATGGCACCGGCACGGCTGAGCGTAAACTGCGCGATCTCGGCATTCAGATCGTTATCCTCTACGAGCAAAACGCGCAAGCCCTGGAGCGCATCGCCGTCTCCCGCATCCGCGGGAACTGCCTGAGGAATCTCGGAGCGGTCGCACTTCTCGAACGGCAGGCGAATGGTAAACGTCGTCCCCTGCCCCAAGACACTCGTAAAGCTCATGGTTCCGCCCATAAGCTCGACCAGCTGTTTTGCGATAGGCGCGCCCAGGCCAGTTCCCGATGAGGCGCCTTCCACCTGTTGCTCCTCGCGGCAAAACGGCTCGTAGAGGTGCTGTTGGAACTCCTCGCTCATGCCAATACCGTTGTCGGCGATCGTGTATTCATAGACGGGGGCGCCATCCGCTGGCTCCACCTCGCGGCACACCAGGCGAACATAGCCGCCCTGGCGGTTGTACTTGACGGCATTGCCGGCAATATTGAGCAACAGGCGCTTGAGGTGCGTCACGCTCACCCGAGCATAGGGATGATTAAGGGTCTGCTGGTCGCAGATAATTGTCACCAGACGCTCCTCGGCCTGGCGCTCCAGAATATCGCGCACTTCACAGTTGAGTGCCACCAAATTTGTGGGTACGAGGTTCAGGTCGACCTGCCCGCTCTCCAGGCGACTCATATCGAGTGCCTCGTTGGCAAGGTCGAGCAGCAGTCCCGATGCCGTCCAGATCTTTGAGCGGCACTCAGTCTGCTTTTGCAGATCGTCCGCGTTGGCATCGCCAACCTCGACCATACCGCGAATGCCGTTGATGGGCGTGCGCACATCATGGCTCATGCGGTTCAGGAATTCGGTCTTGGCCTTGCTCTCGAAGTCAGCCGCCTGATAGGCTGCCTCCAGGCGGCGGTTCTCCTGCTCATCTTTTTCGTGGAAGGCCGAGGTGTCTTTCAGCAGTGTGATGCCGTAGAGGATCGTCCGTTCGTGGCCCAGTTGGCGGTCGTAGACGGTGTCCTCGGACATCAGCATCGTTTTCTGCAGCCAAATATGCCCACCGTCAGCGGTAGTCTCCTGGTATTCGACAGTCACCTGCCGTTCGCCGTTGCTGTAGCGTTCCAGCATCTTGGCTGAGGAGTCCATAATGCGGAAGTTCTCCCGTGTGTCCGGGCTGACCAGATCGCTGCGGATGCGGCAGTATTCGTCGTAGGAGCATGGCACCTCCACCTTTGCGTTGATGCGCTCCCGCGCGCCCTCACGGCAGAAGATGTTCTCCACGCTGTCGTGGGTCAGGTCCACGGTGTAGACGGCCTCGGCCATCTGCATCAAGGCGTCCACGTAGTCGCCGCTTTCTAAGATGGATTGCTTGACCTGCTCGTAGTATTGGGTCAGGGGCTTGCGCTCGTTGACGATTTTTTCGTCGCTGTCACGGAAATATTCTATGCCCAAGACAAAGTGATGCAGCTTGCCGTCGACCGCATCGCCATACAGCGCGGTCAGACGGCCGCGGTGGATGGTATCTCCAACTTTGCGCTGGAACTCCA
>URWC01000159.1 GCA_900551555.1 uncultured Collinsella sp.
CGCGCCCCGCAGTGCCCGCTTCCCCCGAGAACAATTATCAGTGCAGGTAGATAGCTTGTTACAAAACTGCCTGGTCGCCAAAGTTCCAAAAGCCTACTCACTTAGGTTGCAGAGTGCTCCCGTTAGCTGCGATTCCAAGGTATTTAGCGCTTTTGGACTCAAATCGTCATACTGAACAAGAATTTGACTTGAGTTTTCAGGGACAGATGCGCCATCGGCACACCAATAACAGTCACTGATATCGACAAAAGGGATACTCGAGCGCGTAAGGGCCCGCACAAAAGAGCTTCCGCCCGCTCCGCGCTCCGCAACCACGGTGCAGTAAAGGCCCGCGTCTGCATGCTCGATCGAGACTTCTCCTGCCGGAAATACCTTCCGTACAAGCGCCGCCAGGCCATCACGCGCCTCGCGAGCACGAACGCGCACGCGGTTCACATGTCGCTCGTAATCACCCGATTCCAGCAAACGCGCCAAAGCGACCTGGTCAACAGAGCTCACCGACGAGGCGTAAAAACCAAGGTTGCGCCTAAATCGCTCCATTAGCTCATCGGGCAACACCATGTACGCTAGGCGCAACGCCGATGACAGGCTCTTCGAAAACGTATTGGTGTAGATAACCGACTGGGCGGCATCGATCGACGCGAGCGCGGGAATCGGCTTGCCGGCAAGGCGAAACTCACAATCAAAGTCATCTTCGATGAGATACCGACCTGGTCGCTCGGCGGCCCAGCTCAGAAGCGCATAGCGCCGCGCAATGCTCGTCACAAGGCCGGTCGGATACTGATGGGACGGCATCAGGTGAAGGACATCGGTCCCGCTTTTCTGCAGAGTGCCCAAGTCCACGCCCTCATCATCCAACGGGATATGTCGAACTTTGCAGCCCATAGCCTGATAGATGCGCGTCAGGCGCAAATAGCCCGGGTCCTCAACGGCATACACCTTGCCCGCGCCAAGCAACTGAACCAACATGGTATCGAGCAACTGAGCACCCGCACCGATAACAATGTTATTAGAATCGACATTCATGCCCCTTGTCCCACGCAGGTGGTGAGCGATTGCGCATCGTAGCCGAGCAGTGCCCTGCGCCGGTGCGGGCGAAAAGATTTCGCGCTCGTCTTCAGATGCCAGCGTCGCCCGTAGCGCGCTTTGCCAAAGCCGCGCCGCCTCCAAAGCAGAAGGAGAAAGCGCATCGAATCGCTCGACCTGTCCGTTGACATCATGCGTGTTGGGACCCACAGAAACGGCATCTCGGTCGATGCCCTCCGAAGCCAAAGGCAAAACCGGTGCATCCGGAAGCTCGCAAGCGTAGTAGCCACGCCGCGGCTTTGAGCAAATATAGCCCTCGGCAAGTAACTGGCTATATGCATTCTCGATAGTAATGACACTGATTCCCAGATGACTGGCAAAGGCGCGCTTAGACGGCAGATGCTCCCCCGCCGCAATACGGCCAGCAACAATATCATCTCGAATTTGCTGGTAAACATACTCATAGAGCGATGCCTCGCCGCGTTTTTCCAAATTGTAGTCAAGCATGTGTTTGTCACCTGACCTTATTAAGTCATTCAATCTGGTATTACTCTGACCTTGTTATTATCTCGAAAACTGAGTATTTCGCCATACCCAGCTCCCCGATAGGATGTTCCGTCAAGCAATGCACATGCCAATCAAGGGAGCAACCATGGCAGAACAGACCAGCAAGGCCGATCGCGTCAAACTCAATCGCGAGCTCGCGCAGATGCTCAAGGGCGGCGTCATCATGGACGTCACCACGCTCGAGCAGGCACGCATCGCCGAGGAGGCGGGCGCCTGCGCCGTCATGGCACTCGAGCGCATTCCGGCCGACATCCGCGCCGCAGGCGGCGTCTCGCGCATGAGCGACCCCAAGATGATCAAGGGCATCCAGGAGGCCGTCTCCATCCCTGTTATGGCCAAGTGCCGCATCGGTCACATTGTCGAGGCGCAGGTCCTGCAGGCCATCGAGATCGATTACATCGACGAGTCCGAGGTTCTCTCCCCTGCCGATGACGTCTATCACATCGACAAGACCCAGTTTGACGTGCCGTTTGTCTGCGGCGCCCGCGATCTGGGCGAGGCGCTGCGCCGTGTTGCCGAGGGTGCCACGATGATTCGCACCAAGGGTGAGCCGGGTACAGGCGACGTCGTTCAGGCCGTGCGTCACATGCGCAAAATCCAAAAGCAGATCCGCGACGTTGTTGCCCTGCGCGACGACGAGCTCTTTGAGGAAGCCAAGCAACTGCAGGTTCCGGTCGAGCTGGTGCGCGAGGTCCATGCCACGGGTAAGCTTCCCGTCGTGAACTTTGCCGCTGGCGGCGTAGCGACCCCCGCCGACGCCGCGCTGATGATGCAGCTGGGTGCCGAGGGCGTCTTTGTCGGCTCGGGCATCTTTAAGAGCGGCGACCCCGCCAAGCGCGCCGCCGCCATCGTCAAGGCCGTGGCAAACTTCACCGATGCCAAGCTCATCGCCGAGCTTTCGGAGGATTTGGGCGAGGCCATGGTGGGCATCAACGCCGACGAGATCGAGATTATCATGGAAGAGCGCGGGCGCTAGTCCAGCAGAAAGGATCGCACATGAGCGATTATGCAGACCAAACGGTCGCCGTGCTGGCGGTCCAAGGTGCTTTTGCCGAGCACGAGGCGAGGCTGTCCGAGCTGGGCACACGTTGTATTGAGTTGAGGCAGGCGGCCGATTTGAAGCAGGACTTTGACCGTCTGGTACTTCCCGGCGGCGAGTCTACCGTTCAAGGGAAGCTGCTTGATGAGTTGGGCATGCTCGAGGAGCTTCGTGCCCGTATCGTTGAAGGCATGCCCGTCCTGGGCACCTGCGCCGGCCTGATTCTGCTGGCTCACGACCTTGCCGCCCACGACGATAAGGGCACGCCGCGTTTGGCAACCATGGATGTACTTGTCGAGCGCAATGCCTACGGCAGGCAGCTCGGCAGCTTTCGAACCAAGGGGCAGGTATCCGGCATCGACGGTGAAGCGCCACTGACGTTCATCCGCGCGCCCCGCATCGTCGAGGTCCACGGCGACGCCAAGGCCTTAGCGAAAGTCGACGGCCGTATCGTCGCCGCCCGTCAGGGCAACCAGCTCGGCGTAACCTTCCACCCCGAACTCGACGAAGACACCCGCCTCCACGAACTGTTCCTACAAATGTAGGCAAAGTAGAACGAGCGTGGATTTTCGGACACATAACAAATGAGAGTGGATAATCTCCCACTTTGAACTTGGATGCAGGCTCAAACCGGGAGATTATCCACTCTCATGCTATGTAGTCGTTGGGGACGCTCTTAAACGACTAGACAAAACTATAGGAACACCCAATGACTACTTTGGACCATGACGGCGCCGCAGGTAGAGGACGAACAGCGAGCGCCCGTCAGAGCGAACAAATTGGCATGAAAAGAGGACGGCATAGACCTTCTGGTCATGCCGTCCTCTTTGAATGACAAGTTGTCGCTCTGGTGGGCGCGCAGCGTCAAGTGGTTACGGCGTTTGGTAAAACGCCGTAACTAAAA
>URWC01000160.1 GCA_900551555.1 uncultured Collinsella sp.
GCCCGGCAGTCATCGGGGACGTTCTTAAACGACTAGTCATTGGGGACGTTCTTGTTTGACTGGTCATTTAAGAACGTCCCCAATGACTAGTTCCGTTTGCTGGGGAGGCGTGGGACAATACCGAGCGAACGTGATTGGTTGTCCGTGGAAGGGGTCGCGATGAAAAAGCTCAGGACGCTTGCCGATGTGCTGCGACAGGCTGGCTTTGCACGCATTACGGGCCTGTTTCTTATTTTCTATCTGCTTTGCTCGACGGCTGTCTGGCTGTCCGAGCCCACGACCCTCACGTTTGGCGATGGTCTCTGGTTTAGCTTTGAGACGGTCTCGACGATTGGCTTTGGCGATATCCCCGCTGAAACGCCGGTTGCCCGCGGCATTACCGTTATCCTAAGCGTCATCAGTATCTTCTATATCGCCATGCTTACGGGCGTGGCGGTGAACTACTGCAATACGCTTATCAAGCTGCGCCAAAAGGACACCATGGCGCGCTTTATGGACGATCTTGAGCATTTGGAAGAACTCGACCGCGATGAGCTCGCCGATCTGTCGCGCCGCGTGCGCGAATACCGTCGCCGGCAACGATAGAACGGGTGCCGCGCGTCACGACGAGGGGGATTGCATATGAACATCACGGTGTACCTGGGCGCGAGCGTCGGCAACGACCCGGCGTTTCTGCCCGCGGTGCAGGAGCTGGGCAATTGGATTGGCGCCAACGGACACGCGCTCGTATACGGCGGGTCCAAATCGGGACTGATGGGCGCGCTCGCCGATAGCGTACTCGAGGCAGGCGGACATGTGACGGGTGTGGAGCCGAGCTTTTTTATCGAGGCAGAGTTTCAACACGACGGAATCGACGACCTTATCGTGACGAGCGACATGGCCGAGCGCAAAGCCAAGATGATCGAGCTCGGCGATGCGTTCATCGCATTTCCGGGCGGCACGGGCACGCTCGAGGAGATTGCCGAGGTTATGTCCGCGGTGTCGTTGGGGCACCTGAGCTCTCCGTGCATCCTGTATAACCTGGACGGTTACTACAACGACCTCAAGGCGTTGCTCGGGCACATGATTGATAAGGGGCTTTCGAGCCCGAGGCGCCAGCACGGCATCTACTTTGCCGACGATTTGCGCGAGATTGCCTCGATTATCAACGGATAAGTCTTGAGCTTGCCCCACTATGGCTCCCAATGGTGCCGTTCGCGGCGCAGACGGTTGGCTCGTTCGGGCAACGCTCGCTCTACAATAAAACGTATCTATGTCGACTTTGACCGCGGGAGGACCCGATGGATAACCTTGCCAAACCCACGAACCGAGCGCTGTTTTTGGTCAGCGTCGCCGTGACCGGTGCACTCGCGGGTGCCGCAGTCTGGCTGTTCTTTTTTGCGATGGAGCACGGTATCGACTATCTATGGACCGAGATTCCGCACGCGCTGGGCGTCGCTTCGCCCGAGCTTGCCAGCGGCCCGTTTGGCTTTCTGCCGTACCCGTTTTTTGTCTGCCTGCTGGGCGGCCTGTTAATCGGTCTGTACGAAAAGATGACAGGCACCAAGACCGATGACCTCAACCAGGTGATGGCTAAGGTTAAGCAAGACGGGCGCTACCCGTACGACAACCTGGGCAAGCTTTCGCTCGCGGCATTGCTGCCGCTGCTGTTTGGCGGAAGCATTGGACCGGAGGCCGGCCTGACCGGCGTTATCGCCGGTCTGTGCAGCTGGGTCGGCGACCGCATGCGTCGCTTTGGCGCCGAGTTTAGGGAGCTCACGTTGCTGGGCACCCAGGCTGCCCTGACGGCGCTCTTTACCGCGCCCGTCTTTGGCTTTGTGGCGCCGCTTGCCGGTAGCACCGACGGCCAGGGTGAAGACGCCGACGATGAGTCCGCGTCCGGCGAGATCACCATCAAGCTGCCCAAGACGCAAAAGACGGTGGTCTACGGTATTGCGATTGCCGGCGGTCTGGGCACCTACCTGCTGCTTGGACAGCTTGTGGGCGGCGGCATGGGCATGCCCAGGTTCGAGTCCGCCGAGGTGGGCAACCTAGAGCTTACCTGGCTCGTCCCTCTGTCGTTGATCGGCACCGTCTGCGGCTGGCTGTACTTTGTCTCTGAGCATGCAAGCGAGGCACTGTCCCATGCAATAGGGGAGCGTCCTGTCGTCAAGGCCATGCTGGCCGGTCTGGCACTCGCCATCTGTGGCACGGTCCTGCCCTATACCATGTTTGCCGGCGAGACCCAGGCCGACGTGCTCATGGAAACCTATCTGACCATCCCCGCCGGCGTGCTTATTTTGACCGGTCTGGTCAAGGCCATGCTGACGCCCGCCCTCATCAACCTTGGTTGGCGCGGCGGTCACTTCTTCCCGGTTATCTTCTCGGGCGTAAGCCTGGGCTATGGCCTTGCCATCCTCACCGGCGCAGATCCGGTCTTTTGCGTCGCCGTCTGCACGGCATCGACGATGGGCGCCGTCATGCGCCAACCCGTTATGGTCGTGGGCTTGTTGCTCATGTGCTTCCCACTCAAGGGTATCGTCTGCATGATCATCGCGGCCGTCATCGCTGCCGGTATTCCACTGCCCAAGCCGCTGCGCAAGTAGTACGGTTTTTCACGAGTCAATTCCAGGGGTACGAGATGATCCTGTACTTTAGCGCGACAGGGAACAGCGAGCATGTGGCGCGTCGCATTGCAGCGGCGACAAGCGACAAAGTTATGTCGATTGAGCGCTTTGATGCCGAAGCCCTTCGCCTTGTTGCGACGGAAGGCCCCTGTCAGCTGGGATTTGTTGCTCCGGTGTATGCCTGGGGTCTGCCGACACCGATGATCGAGTTTTTGAAGACTGCCGACCTGTCGATTGCTGCCGGTACAAAGGGCGGCGAGCGCCCCTATACGTTCTATGTTTCGACGTACGGTTCGACGACCGGTCAATCGGCCAAGTTTGCCCGCGACCTGCTGCACGAGCGTGGGCTCGAGTTAGATGCGGCGATGAGCGTCAAGATGCCCGATACCTGGACGCCTGTTTTCGACCTGTCTGACCCTCAAAAGGTTGAGGGTATCAATAGAGCTGCCGAGGCGCAGATTGATGCCGTGATCGAGGCGGTGCGGGCACGCCGCACGGGCAACATGATGCGCCATCGCGTGCCTCTGTTTGCATCGTGCGCGTATCACGCAATTGGGCTGCCGCGCATGCAACAGACGAGTAAGTTTGCCGTCGATGCCGATCGCTGCATCGGCTGCGGCCTGTGCGCCAAGCGCTGCCCCATGGCGGCGATCGAGATGCGCGACGGTCTTCCCGTTTGGACAAAGCCGGAGTGCGCCGCCTGTCTCCGTTGCCTGCACTGCTGTCCAAAGTTTGCCATCTCACGCGGCAAGCGCACGGTCATCCACGGTCAGTACAAACATCCCAAGCCCGGTGTGAGGATGTAATCGCTGCTAGGCCGCTGCTCCAAAAGTTATTTAGAAAGAAGCCGCGCGAGGCCGTATATCT
>URWC01000161.1 GCA_900551555.1 uncultured Collinsella sp.
AGCACGCGGCTGTTAACCGCGCTGTTGTAGGTTCGAGTCCTACCCGGGGAGCCAGAATTTTTCAGCCCTTTCCGTTGGGCTTTAAATTCCTCGGTAGCTCAATGGTAGAGCACGCGGCTGTTAACCGCGCTGTTGTAGGTTCGAGTCCTACCCGGGGAGCCAGAATTTTTCAGCCCTTTCCGTTGGGCTTTAAATTCCTCGGTAGCTCAATGGTAGAGCACGCGGCTGTTAACCGCGCTGTTGTAGGTTCGAGTCCTACCCGGGGAGCCAGGTTGTAAAACCCGTCGCTTATGCGGCGGGTTTTTTCATGCCGCGATCGCCGTTCGCGAACGTTACCGTATCAACATTTCGTGTCGAGGATGTAATCCCGAGGCCCGCCACCTCAACATGGCGCGGTCGTTGTAGAATATTGCAACGATTGCTCCCACGACATGGTGCCGCGAGCACCAAGAAAAGGAGATTCTTGTGTCTGAGACCATTAACGGCAGCCTGAGCGTCTCGAACGACGTTATTGCCGATATTGCCGGTTATGCCGCGATGACGTGCTATGGCGTTGTCGGTATGGCTGAGCAGCTCCAGGGCGCCGAGAGCGTGCGTCTGCTTGCCGGTCAGCGCCTCCGCAAGGGCGTGCTTGTCTCCGCCGACGAGAACGGCCTTACGGTCGATCTTCACGTCGTGCTCGAGAACGGCGTCAACATGAAGTCCGTCTGCCACAATCTTTCGAGCTCCGTTGCCTTCACTCTGCAGGAGATCGCCCAGATCGATCCCGCCAGCCTTAAGATCGGCATCCATATCGACGCGCTCAAGAGCCGTCTGAACTAGCATCCGAACACGGAGATTTCACCACTCATGATTGCAAAGACCATTCGCACCTGTTTTCCGATCGCTGCGGCTGCCGTTTCCGACAAGGCCGAGGAGATCAACAAGCTCAACGTCTTCCCCGTACCCGACGGTGACACCGGCACCAACATGTCGCTCACGCTCGCCTCGGTGACCAAGGAGCTTTCCGCCCTTCCCGCCGATGCCGATATGGAGGCCATCGCTGGCGCCATCACCCACGGCTCCCTGATGGGTGCCCGCGGCAACTCCGGTGTCATCACCTCGCAGATTCTGCGCGGTGTGGCCGAGGGTCTCGTCTCTGCCGATGAGCCCATCACGTCCGCCAACATCGCCTATGCGTTCCGTCGTGCCGTCAAGGTCGCCTTCCAGGCTGTCCGCAAGCCCATCGAGGGCACGATCCTCACGGTCCTGCGCGATGTCTCGACCAAGGCAGACGAGTGCGAGAAGAAGAAGTTCTCTGCCGAGGATGCGCTCGACGCCATCGTCGTCGAGGCCTACCAGTCCGTCGCCCGCACGCCCGACCTGCTGCCCGTTCTGAAGGAGAACGGCGTGGTCGACTCCGGCGCCTTTGGCTTTGCCATCTTCCTGGAGAACTTTGTTGCCGCCGCGCTTGGCCGCAGCACCGTTGTCGAGGATTTCTCCGCCACGTTTGATTCCGCTGGCTCTGCCCGCGACGCGGCCCTCGGTCGCGTTGAGATCGAGGCCAACGATGACTGGGAGGGCTCGGAGTTCCGCTACTGCAACGAGTTCCTCTTTAAGGCCGACGCCCCGTTTGACGAGGACGAGTGCCTTAAGTTCCTGGGCTCCATGGGT
Source organism: uncultured Collinsella sp. (assembly GCA_900551555.1). GTDB lineage: Bacteria > Actinomycetota > Coriobacteriia > Coriobacteriales > Coriobacteriaceae > Collinsella. Next base: position 1,654 of record URWC01000161.1, read on the forward strand.
GACTGCGAGCTGCTCGTGGGTGCCTACCCCGACTATAAGATTCATGTGCACTCCAACACCCCCAACCTGGTGCTCGAGCACATGCTGCAGCTCGGTCAGATCTATGAGGTCTTTATCCACAACATGGAGATGGAGGCCCACGACCGTACCGCCAAGATTCACGAGGACCAGGAGAAGGCCGCCGAGCCCGAGAAGGCCCTGGGCTTTGTCGCCGTTGCCGCTGGGTCCGGCGAGGCAGACATCCTCAAGTCTCTCGGCGTCGACGTAATCGTGTCGGGTGGTCAGACCATGAACCCCTCGACTGCAGACCTGCTGGGCGCCGTCGACCAGGTCAGCGCGACCTCGGTCATCATCCTGCCCAATAACGGCAATATCCGCATGGCTGCCGAGGCCGCAGCCTCTGCCTGCACCGACAAGAAGGTCGCCGTCGTTCCCACGAAGACCGTCCCGCAGGCGTTCTCCGCGCTGTTCGCCGTCCTGCCCGATTCTGAGCTCGAGGACGCCGTCGCCGCCATGGTCGATGCCATCAGCGAGGTCCGCGATGGCGAGGTTACCCGCGCCGTGCGCGACTCCAGCGCCTCCGACGGCTCGCCGATTCACTCCGGTGATGTCATGGGCATCATTGCCGGCTCCATCGATGTGGTTGGCTCCGACGTGAAGCAGGTCACGCTCGATTGCATCAACCGCATGCAGGAGGAAGAGGAGGGTGACGCGCTGACGATTCTGGCCGGCGAGGAACTGTCCGATGAGGCCTTCCAAGAGATCGTCGACGCTATCGAGGAGGCTCAGCCCGATCTGGAGATCGACGCCCATCGTGGCGAGCAGCCGCTCTATCCCGTAATCTTCTCAATCGAGTAGGCATCTGCCCATGTCCGAGCTCTGCTCCGTGCCGCGCGTCTCGGAGCGCTTTGCCCAGAGCAATGCGCTCGACGAGGATATCGCGCGACTCAAATTTGTTTCGGGTAAACGTGAGGAGGCCCTTCGCCGTCTGGGAATTCGGACGGTGGGGGACCTCCTTCTCCATATCCCTCATCGATACCTCGACTTTACCCGTTCGTGGTCCATCGAGATGGCGCCCATCGGTACCGTGTGCACCATCATCGCCAAGGTCGACCGTATCGTCCAAAAGCAGCCTCGTCCGCGCATGCAGGTGACCGAGGTCTCACTCGTTGACGAGACGGGCGTGCTGCAGGTCGCCTTTTTCCGTCAGCCCTGGATTGCCCAGCAGCTTAAGCAGGGCGACCGCCTGGCCGTGATGGGCAAGGTCGAGTTTGCCTACGGCTTTAAGCAGATGGCCTCGCCGCACTTTGAAAAGCTCGAGGACGGGCGTGCCGCAGGCACCATCCTGCCGGTCCATTACGTGAGTGATGGCGTGAGCCAGGCGTGGATGCGCCGCATCGTAAGCGGCGCGCTCGAGGTCGTCGGCAATCCGTTCGATCCGATTCCCGCGCCGCTGCGCGCAAAGCGGAAGCTCATGAGCAATGCCCGCGCGTTGCGTTCGATCCACTTTCCCTCGAGCATGGCTGAGCGCGACATCGCACGCCGGCGTCTTGCCTACGAGGAGTGCCTCTACCTGCAGCTGGCGCTGCGTCTGCGCAACGACGGCGGCCTGGTCGATGTGGTGCCCTATGCCCACACTGCGGGCGAGCATCTGGGCGCGCTTAAACAGGCCCTTCCGTTTTCGCTGAGCGACGAGCAGGAGGCCGCATTCCAAGACATCCTGCATGACATGTGCGATGGCGGGCGCGTGATGAACCGTCTGCTGCTGGGCGATGTCGGTACCGGTAAGACCGCCGTTGCCGCCTGCGCGCTGGCTGTGG
>URWC01000162.1 GCA_900551555.1 uncultured Collinsella sp.
ACCCTCGGCGCGCGCCGCCTCCGCATTGCGGCACAGCAGCGCCTTGGCCAGGATGCGCGCCATGGTGGTCTTGCCCGTGCCGCGCGGTCCGCAGAACAGGTAGGCGTGGGACAGGCGCCCCTCGGTGATGGCGTGCTCGAGCGTCGAGACGATATGCTGCTGGCCCACCACGGAGTCGAAGGTGAGCGGGCGATACTTTCGGTACAACGATTCCATGGGTGCTCCCCCGGGTATACTGAGTCTTGTTGCCGTGGCGGCCATGCGGTCGCACGGCATACTGCATTCCATAATAACCCGTACGGCAAGCCCGCCGCGATAGGAGTCCAAAGAGCATGGCAGACGCAGAGAGCAACCTCGTTCCCTCCGAAGCAGCCGACCAGGTCGAGGTCGCGCTCGAGAAGCAGGCCGCAGCCGACGACGGCATCCTGTACCTCAACGAGTACCAGTACGAAAACGACCTGGTCACCGACTTCGCCCGCCTGGTCGCCTCGCCCAGACGTCGCGGCTCGCTGTATGTCGCCGCGGCAATTGCCGCGCTCATCGGCATCGGCATGCTGGTGGCCGGCGGCAACTGGATCAAGTTTGGCGTCGTGCTGATCATATTCGGCGCCTTTTTGGCCTGGTGGAGCAAAAACCTGCACCACACGCTCGCCCGCGACTTTATCGACGCCGTCGAGGCCGACGAGTCCATGGGTGGCCGCTATCGCCGCGTCGCCGCCAACGAGGACGGCCTGATGGTTTGGGGCAAGAGCGGCAAGTCGCAGTTCTTCCCGTTTGACAAGCTCGACCACGTACTCGACGGCGAGCGCATCTTTGTGGCCATGTTCGCCGACCAGGGCGTGACGATCCCCAAGGACACCTTCGTCCGTGGCGATGCCGAGCAGTTCGGTCCCTTCCTCAAGGCCCGCATCAACAAAAAACTCCGCATCGAGACCAAGAAGAAGAAAATGAAGGCCGAGAAGGCCGCCGCCGAGGCCAAGCAGGGCGACAAGCCCCAGGAGACCAAGCGCAAGCAGAAGAAGAACAAGAAAAAGCGCTAAGGCCAAACCAGACAGGCCACCTCGTCCCCGTTATCCTCCCCATGCACCCGAGCGTGCTACACTAGCAGCATCTATGCCACCGCGAACGCCGGAACGGGCCGCGCCCCGCGCCTGCCGCTCGCAAACGAACTTTAAACGCACGAGGGTTGGCCATGCCGCTTTTCTCGCAACATACCGCCCGGTTCTCGCCGGACGTTCCTTTGGAGGGCACCAGCTCTCGCGAGCTGCTCAAGCGGTACCAGCCGCTCGAGACACTTGCGACCGGCGGTTTTGGCTCCATCGAGATCTGCCGCGACACGCACCTGCGCCGCCGCGTCGCCATTAAACGCATCCCCCTTATCAACGGTGCCGGCATGCCCGCTAGCGACATCATGGATGTCCTGCGCGAGGCGCACACTGCCGCCATGCTTCAACATCCCAACATCGTGCAGGTCATCGACTTTACGCACGACACAGCCTATGCCTACCTGGTTATGGAATATGTCGATGGCATGTCGCTGGCCGAGTTTTTGCACCGCGCGGACGGCCACTCACTTACCTTTGACGAGGCCGCGGCCATTGCCGATGCCCTGGGCCAGGCGCTCACCTTCGCCCATAGTAATGGCGTACTCCACCTGGACATTAAGCCCGCCAACGTGCTCATCGACCACTCGGGCAATGTAAAGCTCACCGACTTTGGCATGGCGCGACTGTCGTCCGCCGGTGGCTTTGGCGGCTCGCGCGGCGGCACCATCGGCTACATGCCGCCCGAGCAGCTCGATATCGAGACCGGCACGGTCGATGAGCGCGCCGATGTCTTTGCCCTCGCCTGTGTGATCTACGAGGGCCTGTGCGGCAGCGCCCCCTTTATGGCGGCCACGCCCGCCGACTCGCTCGACCGCATCATCGGCGGCGCCACCTATCCCAGCGAGCTGATACCACACTTCCCCCCGGGAGCCGAGGCCGCGCTCATGAGCGCGCTCTCCCCCATGCCGCAGGACCGCCCCAACAGCATCGAGGCATTTTGCGACCAGCTCCTTGCCGGTCTGGGCAGCGTGCGCGAAGGCCGTCGCAGCCTGGAGCAAATGGTTGGCGAGCTTTCGGATGACGAGCAGGAGCTCGACGATATCGAGCCGTCGCACTGCGAGGACGACGCCATCGAGGTCGACCCCGCACTCGGCTGGGCGGGCACGCGCTGGAGCCATGCGCGCGACTACACCATGCGCGCTATCTCGGCGCTAACGTGCGGCACCTTTAGCTTTTTGCTGATGCAAACGGCCGGGGTCGCGGCGCTTCCCGGCCTGGTCATTGCGGCCATCGCGATCGGAGCGGCGGCTGGCCTGGCCCCCCAGATTGGCTCGGCCATCTCGGCTGTGGGCTTTTTGGTGCTCATGGCCAACGCCACCATGCAGGCGCAGGGCATCTTGTCGATGTTGCCCGTCGCGGTGATCTTTGCCGCCGCCATGTCCGGTTGGTGGATTGCCTGGGGTCGCACCGAGGCTGCCGCGAGCGCCGCGCTCACCTGTGCACTCGCGCTTGGCTGTCTGACCGGCAATACCTTCCTGGCAGCTGGGGTCGCCGCCGGCGTCGCGTCATTTTGGCTCGGCCCGGCAAGCGCCGCCGCGGCAACGGGCATGGGCGCGCTTTTTGCCCGTCTGGCCACGGTCGCGCTTTCAGCCGGAGGCGTGCTGGGGCTCGGTAACGTTGCCGCAGCGCTGGGAGACCCGCTCCTTTGGGCTGCCTTTGTGCTGGTCGCGGCAACTGCCGCAGCGTCATCTGCGCTGCTCAATACCCATGCCAAGCGTGCCGATCAGGGCTCAAACCTTGTCGCAATCGCCGCCATCGCTGTCACCGGCATCGGCTGCGCAGCGGCGTCCTGTCTTGCACACCATATGGAAATTGCCAGCCTTGCAGCCGCGGTCATCGCCAAGGCGGCGGTTGCGGGAACCCTATCCTCTATAATCGTTGGGATATGCCTATATTTGCTCGGATACCAAAGAACCTATACGGAGAGTGATCTTTCGTGAACTTCCTGAACATCTTCGAGGACCACGTGGCCGGCATCTTCGGTGCCACCCGTGCCCCGTTCTCCTTTAAGAAGCTTGCCAAGCAGGCCGCTCGCGACATGGAGGATCAGACTCTGGTGATCAACGGCGTCAACACGGCGCCGGCACTCTATACCATCCTTATCGCCGCCGACGACGATCCCATGCTCGCCCCGTTCTACCCCGAGCTTTCGCGCGAGGTCCGCGAGTTTGTGAAGGCGCAGGCCGAAAAGCGCCGCTATGTCTTTGTCGGCGAGCCCCTCGTGCGTTTTATGATCGATCCGCAGCTGCGCGCCGGCAAGTTCTCGGTCTTTGCTGAGAACGTCGATGCGCCCACGCTCGGCCGCCTGTACGAGGAAGAGCGCGCCTACCAAAACGGCCTGGGACAGAACAACTCGGCCGCA
>URWC01000163.1 GCA_900551555.1 uncultured Collinsella sp.
GCGCGAACGGAAGCGGCCGACGGTCTGGGCCGTAAGCGAGATCTCGGGCACGAGCACGCAGGCCGAACGGCCGGTCGCCAGCACGCGCTCAATCGCCGAGAGGTAGACCTCGGTTTTGCCGGAGCCGGTGACGCCGTCGACCAGCACCACGTCGCCATGAGCGTCCAGACGGGCGCGCTCAATCTGCGCGAGTGCCTGTTGCTGGCCGTTGGTAAGAGAGACCGGCGCCTTGCCGCTTGCCGAGGACAGCGTGGTCTGCTCGCTGCAACCGCGCCAGGCACGGCGCTCCTCCACCACCACGACGCCGCGTTTTTCGAGCGCCTTGATGGTCGCCGACATACTGTTATAGAGCAGGTTGAGGTCGCGCGTCGTGACCGGGCCGCACTGGAGCGCCTCGATGAGCTGACGCTGACGGACCGCGGTCTTTGGCGGCGTGTAGTCGAAACCCTCGGGCGTGAGCATGACCCAGCGGTTTTGGATGGGTTTAACGGCAGGGCGCTCAACGGTCCACACGCCGTCATCGCCCTTGACCACGCGCGGGCTTCCGCCCGGAGGCAAGAACAGGCGCAGGCACTCGGAAAGCGTCGCAACATACTCGCGGCTCATCCAACGTGCAATACGGGCGGACTCGGCGCCAAAGAGCGGTTTGCTGAGGATGGTCTCGATGGGCTTGATGCGCGCGGTGTCGAGGGTAATGTTGCCTTGCAAGTCGCCCAGTTCGGGCGCAATATCGACGATATAGCCTGCGGCGGCACGGTTGCCAAAGTGGACCAGGACCGTGGATCCGATCTGCGCTTCGCTAGCAAGGGGTTGAGGAATGCCATAGGCAAACGGCTCGGACAGCGCACGCGTCGGGATGTCGAGAACCACGCTCGCATAGGCGGCGATGGGCTCAGGTGCGGGCTCGGGCTGCGCCGGGGCGGCGGCAGGAGCCGCGGACTTCGGAGCTTCCTCCGGTTCCGGCGAACCAAACAGCGAAAGTTGCTCGACCATGGCCCCAGCACCTCCTATCCCATACGTCTACAGAAACAAGAGCCCCGCTCGGGTGAACGGGGCTCGGATACATACGTTTACGCTGCTGCTACAGCGCCATCGTGCGGGCGCGATCGATGCGCGCCAGGCAGTCGTCGCGACCGACGAGCGCCATGGTCTCGCCCAGCGGAGGGCTCACCATGTTGCCGCAGACGGCGACGCGCACGGCTTGGAACACCACGCGCTTCTTGAGGTCCATCTGCTCGGGCAGCGGCTCAAGCGCGGCGTCGATGTTGGCAGCCGTCCACTCGTCCACGCCCTCGAGCGCGGCCTTGGCGGCATCCAGAATGGCGCCCATGCCTTCCTTGGCCAGGCCCTTGTTAACTGACTTCTCGTCATACTCGAGCGTCTCGGCCGTAGCGAAGATGGGAGCGGCGACGGTCACGGCGTCGGCCGGCATCTTGGTGCGCGGCTTGACAATGGCGGCAAGCGCGTCGATCCAGTCCTCGCCGTACTCGACATTACCCTCGATGAGACCCGCCTCGTGCAGCTCGGGAACCATGATCTCGTCGGCAAACTGAGCATCGGACATGCCATTGATGTACTCGGCGTTGACCCAGTCGAGCTTCTTGGGGTCGAAGGTCGCCGGGTTCTTGGAGATGCGGTCGAGCGAAAACTTGCTGGCCAGGACATCGCGCGGGATGATCGTGGTCTCGCCGTCGAGCGACCAGCCGAGCAACGCCAGGTAGTTGACGAAGGCGTCGGACAGGTAGCCGGCGTCGCGGTACTCCTCCACCGAGGTGGCGCCGTGGCGCTTGGAGAGCTTCTTGCCGTCGGCGCCCAGGATCATGGAGATGTGGGCGAACGTAGGCACGGGCGCGCCGAGGGCCTCATAGACCATGACCTGACGCGGGGTGTTGGACAGGTGGTCGTCGCCGCGGATGACATGGGTGATCTTCATCATGGCGTCGTCGACGACGGTCGCGAAGTTGTACGTGGGCGTGCCATCGGAGCGGAAGATGACAAAGTCGTCGAGCTCCTTGGCGTCGAAGGTCACCTCACCGTGGACGGCATCGTGGATAACGACGTCGCCGCGGTCCTCGGGCACCTTGATGCGCAGGACGTACGACTCGCCGGCCTCAATGCGACGGCGGGCCTCCTCGGGATCAAGATCGCGGCAACGGCGCTGATAACCCTGGAAGGGTTCCTTGCGCTCCTGCGCAGCCTTGCGGTCGGCGTCGAGCTGCTCCTTGGTGCAGAAGCAGGGATATGCTTTGCCCTCGTCCCAAAGCTTCTGGGCGGCCTGCTTGTACAGGTCCAAGCGCTCGGTCTGGGCGTAGGGGCCAAAATCGCCGCCCACCTCGGGACCCTCGTCCCAGTCCAGGCCCAGCCAACGCATGGCGCGCAGGATGATCTGCGTGTTCTCGTCGGTGGAGCGGGTGGGGTCGGTGTCGTCGATGCGCAGGATGAACGTGCCGCCGTTTGCGCGGGCGAAAGCCCAGTTATAGATAGCGGTGCGGGCGCCGCCGATGTGCAGCTTGCCCGTCGGTGAGGGTGCAAAGCGGACGCGAACGTCTGATGCCATGGAAATCTCCTCGATTGCAGGATGGATGTCTAACCGCACCAGTATAAAGCATCAAAGCAACCTCCGCACAAAGGGCACCGACCCACTCATTGGGGACAGGCTTAATGCCCACCTCCGCACAAAGGGCACCGACTCAGTCATTGGGGACAGACTTAAATGAACAGTCTCCAAATGCCGGAGTGTTCCTTCGACTGGTCATTTATGTCTGTCCCCAATGAGTAGGTGCGGAAAGGGTGTGAATATTCGTTTAACGCGCTATGATGTGCCCTTGCATACAGAGCCCGGCGGAATGGTAACGGTCGCCGGGACACGTTATTCGAAAGGACAATCATGTCAGAAGAGCTTCGTTCCATCCCGCCCCAACACGGATCGTTTGTGTTTACGTCGGAATCGGTGACCGAGGGTCATCCCGATAAGATCGCCGACCAGATCAGCGATGCCGTACTCGACGCCATCCTCGCCAAAGAAATAGAGCTGCAGGAGCAGGGCTATATTGCGCCCAACGGCGTGCCCGCCAACGTGGAAAACGTCCGCTGCGCCTGCGAGACCCTCGTGACCACCGGCACCGTCATCGTCGCCGGCGAGATCCGCACCCAGGCATACGTTGACGTGCAGGAGATTGCCCGCGGCGTCATCCGCCGCATCGGCTACAACCGCGCCAAGTTTGGCTTTGACTGCGATACCTGCGGTGTCATGAGCCTCATCCACGAGCAGTCCCCCGATATCGCCCAGGGCGTCGACGAGTCGTTTGAGACCCAGACCGGCGCCACCACCGACCCGATCGACCTGATCGGCGCCGGCGACCAGGGCATGATGTTTGGCTATGCCTCCAACGAGACCAAGACCCTCATGCCAATGCCGCACTACCTGGCGAGCCGCCTGGCCGAGCGCC
>URWC01000164.1 GCA_900551555.1 uncultured Collinsella sp.
TGTGACCGTCGGCAGCTACAAGACTTCTGCCGGCGCCGTCATGCACCTGCCCATCGCGCAGGTGCCCAATATCGCCCGTGCGCTCGATGACCTCAAGGCTGCCGGCTTTTGGGTGGGCGGTGCTTCCGAGCACGCCGAGGGCAGCTGTTGGGATGCTCCCTTCGAGGGCCGCGTGGCGCTCGTCATGGGCTCCGAGGGCGACGGCATCTCGCGACTGGTGCTCGAGAATTGCGACTTTTTGACCAAGCTTCCCCAGCGTGGCATGACCGAGAGCCTCAACGTTGCCCAGGCGACCACCGCGCTGTGCTTTGAGTGGCTGCGCCGCAATGCCGGCGAGCTCATGGGGGAGGAGTAGCGCATGTCCAAGAAGAACCGCGCTAAGTCCAAGGCCAAGCGCTTTGGCGAGGGCTCGGCCAAGCCGATTGTTTCGGCTGCGACCTATGGCGTGGGCGGCAATGCGTTTGCGCAGGCTATCGCCGACCCAGTCTCGACGGTGCACTCCAATAAGCCCGAGCTGCTGGTGGTCGACGGTTACAACGTGATCCACTGCACGCCGCGCTACGAAAAGCTCGTGTACGACCATTCCGACGATCCGTATTCCAGCGACGTTCACGATATGGCGCGCACCGCCCTCATCAACGACGTCGCCGCCTTTGCCCAGGGCCGTTACGAGGCCGTAATCGTGTTTGACGGCGCGGGCAATATCTCCAGCGAGCGCCCCAACCTACCGGCCCGCGGCGTGCGCATTGAGTTTTCGCCGACGGGTGTTTCGGCCGATACCGTGGTGCAGAAGCTCTGCATCGAGGCACGTGAGGAAGGTCGCGCGTGCTCCGTGGTATCGAGCGACGGCACAATTCAAGCCGTCGTCATGGGCAAGGGTGTCACGCGTATCTCGAGCCGCATGCTGGTGGACGAGATCAAGCAGATTGACAACGACGTTCACGAGGCCGAGGAGGCCCCGCAGATCAAGATGACTCTGGGCAGTCGCCTGAGCCCCGATGCCCTGGCCAAGCTCAAGGCCCTGCGCGGGCGGTAGGGGAGTTGGCGGGGCAATGCTGCCTCGCTAACTCCATTCAGCGATGTCGATGATTCTTTCGAGGCGCCACATTAGCGCCTCTTTTAGATAAGGCAGTCTCGCTGCTAGGGCATCGTTTTTAGACAGAATCTCGATCGCCTCGTCGACAAAGCCCTCGAGTTTGTCGCCGTCAAACCAGCCCATGTCCTCGACGAGCAACATTTGTTTGGCGGGACTTGAATGAAATTGTGCGCTGGTAAAACTGTGCTCTCCCGCCCTAAGCTCCTCTAGCGATATGTTGCACCAGAGTGATGAGCCCGAATCGAAGATGGGGGCAGGTCTGCAGGCTTGCGTGTTGACGTTTCGCACAAGGCCAAAGTTACGCCAATGGCGGTCATAGTTGGCGATGATGTCGTCGCATACAATCATGCGGTCAAGGGCATCCTTGACGCCTGTCACCCCGAGCTCCTCGCAGTTTGCTACATATCGCTCGTAGTCGGTTAGCCGTTCATCTGCGTTCGCGTACTGGTTTACATAGAACGCAGGGACATACTCTTCTTCATCAGTTAAGAAGACATCGCATATGCTCAGGGCGGAAGTGCCCGTGCCCTCGAGCGAGTAAGGCACATAATCGCAGGCGTTTAGGATGCGACGGTGGAGCGCGGTCGCCACCAGCTCGTTATAAGGTTCCTGGTTCAGGTGCGCTCCTGCCTTATGCAGAATTCGACGTTCGCCCTCGCACGTCCAGTACTTTTGAAGATTGCCGTCCGAGGTGTTATCGGGCTTTGCGGCAGCCGCTTTTCCCTCTGGGGCAAAGGGTGCAATGGACAGCGAGACGTCATCAAAGGCGTTATTGAAGAAGTTGATATCCTCCCAGGTGAGACCGGAACCTTGGGGCCTAATCCAATACTGGTCGGATAAGGAGAGGCCGAGATTTCGCTGGACGAGTTCATCGGGAACATCGACTGCGGCTTCTGCAAGCAGGGAGGCTAGCCCAATGCGTGCGAGCGGGATACCGCGGCCGCGCCACCAGATGCGGAAGGAGTCTAGCGATATGGGGCTATTAGGGCCAAATACTCCAATAGGGGCGTGGGCGTAATCGATGTCGGCACCGATGTGGGTAAAGTCTTTTCGCGATGTACTGTAGACCAGCTGAGCGACTTCGTACGTGCGGTTCATGAGGGTGAACGCGATCTCGCTCTTACCGTGGCCGCGGCGGGGACGTCCCCCCGTTTTGGTCACAGAGCGGAGTCGCGTGTCGACGCTGTCTTTGTCGATGAGCCATACACCAGAAGCCTTGCGGGCCTCAAGTGCTCCGTTTTTTATGAGCTCCTGCACCCTGCGCGGAGTGATGCCGAGCAGCTCGGCGGCTTCTTTGGTAGTAAGCATCGCGAAACCCTTCGCCAGAACGAATAGTTTTATATATAGCAATTGTAATTAAAACTATTCGTTCTGCGAATGGTTTTAAGATTGAGGGCGCACTGACAGAAATGAACGGGCCTGGTACGCGTTGTTGCTGGATTTTGCATAATTGTATAACGCCGTGCGGCCTGTTGCGCCCCGTCCGCAATTCCTTTATTCTTAACTCGCTTCGCGTGAAAGCGCCAAGTGTGCCAGTGTGGCGCAACGGTAGCGCAACTGATTTGTAATCAGTGGGTTGCAGGTTCGATTCCTGTCACTGGCTCCATGAGAGTTTCGGGCTCTGTTTCCTTGTGGGACAGGGCCGGTTTCTATTTATGTCGATAAGTCAGATTTATGTCGATAAGTCAGCGTGTTTGGCGCCAACCAAGCTTCAGGTTTGTCTCGATCCGTAACACGAGTGGGCTGAAGACCCTCCATATAGTTACAGATCGAAACATTGCCAAGGGAAGGCCGATAACATCTCGATCCGTAACACGAAGAGGCTGAAAACCGTTCTTACTGTTACAGAATGAGACGTAAGCGGGGGTTTCTGCGAAGCATCTCGATCTGTAACAGATAGGGGAGGAATAACCCTCTTACTGTTACAGGTCGAGACATAGGCCGGGGCGAGGTTGGTCATCGTCATCGGGCGTGGATTATCGGACACACGAGCGTGGAAAATCTTCCGCCTAGTGAATGAGCGTGGATAATCTGCCACTTTGGATTCGATGGCACGGCAAAGTGGGAGATTATCCACGCTCGATTTCAAACGGAAGAAAATCCACGCTCGATTTTGCCTGGGAAGAGCAATCTTTTGTCTGGGCAGCCCCGATCTCGACCTATATATAGGTGCAAATAAGCTGGTATCGAAGTTCGATACTGAAGGTGTACTCCACTACAGCAAAGTGTTACCTTGGGAAACGTCACCTCAGTATCCAAAACCACTGTCCTTCATATCCAAACTCAATAAAACCGACGCTCCTATAAGTTGTCAAGAGGCAGTTTGCGGGAGCGCTCTCTCCAA
>URWC01000165.1 GCA_900551555.1 uncultured Collinsella sp.
GTGGGGCGCAAGCGGCCATTGTCCTTGATGGAGCGCACCATGGCGCCCAGGGTATCGACATGGCTCGCCAACACGAGCGGCTCACCCTCACCACCAAGCTCAACGAGCACATTGCCCTTGTTAGAACGCTCGGGCCCAAAGCCCATATCGCGCAACGTCTCCATCAGATAATCAGTCGCCGCACGGGTATAGCCCGTAGGCGAAGCGATAGAAGTCAGCGCCTTAAGCTGTCCCGCGATATAGGAGAGTGTCTCCTCTAGAGAAGCATCAATATTAGAAGTCATATGCGTCCTTCCAAGTAAAACTAAGACCGAGTCCCGATTTTAACCGTTCTGCACGGTCAATGCCCTAGGAGCCGAGCCGCCTCCCGACGTCCCCGCACCGGTTTTGTGCACGCGCACGTCTTACAATCCCAATCTTGCATAAATCCTATCGGTATCTGCATAGAAATGAGGAATCTTTTTGCTTCGTCTCAGGGTACCCCACCTTGGGCCGTGCAAAAAACGGAGTATTCAGCACCGTGGGCCCCAACGACCCCATCGCGAACGACAAAACGACGTGGTTACAGCAGTGTTGCAGGTCGTCGCAAAGCAGAAACTCAGTAACAACCCCCTCCACTCATCGATAGCCCGCCCACAATGGCTGTCGATGAGCGCCTGCGGGCCACTCGGCCCATTCACAACGTTATGCATTTTTAAGAGCTTGCTGAATACTCCCAAAAATGCACGCGGGAAAGTGCACCACCTATCCGTAGCGGGCAGTACGCCTTGGTTTTGCCCGTCTCAGAACATTGACGCAGCACAAAAAGCCCCGCCGTGCGTAGCACGGCGGGGCCAGCGGCAAGTCAAAAGACCATACGCCTACGGGCGAAGGACCACCAAACTGGGTTAGGCAGCCGGGCAAATCTTCTTGAAGAGCTCGATGACGTCGTCGAGCGTCGCCTCGCGCGGGTTACCCGGGAAACAAGCGTCGGCCATGGCGTCCTTGGCCAGGACCTCGATCTCGTCAGCCTTCATGGCCTCGCAGACGTGCGGGATATTCACGTCGGCGGAAAGCTGCTTGACGGCGGCGATAGCGGCGTCGGCAGCCTCGTCGGTGCTCATGCCCGTGGTGTCAACGCCCATGGCGACGGCAACCTTGGCCAGACGCTCGGCGCAAACCGGCTTGTTGAACTCCATGGCGATCGGCAGCAGCATGGCGCAAGCGACGCCGTGCGGGGTGTCGTAGTGAGCGGACAGGGTGTGAGCCATGGCGTGGTCGATGCCCAGGCCAACATTGGAGAAGCCCATGCCGGCGACATACTGGCCAAGGGCCATGCCCTCGCGGCCGGAGCCGGGCTGGCCGGACTTGGCCTCGGCAACGGAGTCGCGTAGGTTCTCGCTGATCAGCTTGATGGCCTCAAAGTGGAACATGTCGGAGAGCTCCCAAGCGCCCTTGGTGGTATAGCCCTCGATGGCGTGGGTCAGAGCGTCCATGCCGGTGGAGGCGGTCAGGCCGGCGGGCATGGAAGCCATCATGTCGGGGTCGACGACGGCGACCTCGGGGGCGTCGTTGGTGTCGACGCACACGAACTTGCGGACCTTCTCGGGGTCGGTGATGACGTAGTTGATGGTCACCTCGGCAGCGGTACCGGCGGTCGTCGGCACGGCGATGGTGAACACGGCGTGGTTCTTAGTGGGAGCAACGCCCTCGAGGCTGCGGACATCGGCGAACTCGGGGTTGTTGATGATGATGCCGATGGCCTTGGCGGTGTCCATGGAGGAGCCGCCACCGATGGTCACGATAGCGTCAGCCTCGGCGGCCTTGAAGGCCTCGACGCCGTCCTTGACGTTCTGAATCGTGGGGTTGGGCTTGATCTCGGAGTAGAGGCTCCAAGCGATGCCGGCGGCGTCGAGCTCGTCGGTCACCTTAGCGGTAACGCCAAACTTGACCAGATCGGGGTCGGAGCAGACGAAGATCTTCTTGTAGCCGCGACGCTGGAGCTCGCCGGGGATCTCCTTGATGGCGCCGGAACCATGATAAGAGATGGTATTGAGAACGAAACGATTAGCCATTGATAGCCTCCCATCGTGTGCGGGGCACCCATTACGCCCCACGCTATGAGTCCCATCCTAACGCTTTTGAAACAAAAAACGCGTGAGAACGTCAAACTTGTTAAAGCGTTTCAACAGATGATGAAAAATAATGCGGCAAAGGGACAGCCCCTTTGCCGCAATCGGTTACTTTCGGCAGCCCTCTTTCCAAGCCTCGGCCGCAACCTTCCAGCGTAAGCGCAAGTCGCGCTCGCGGTCGATGAACATGATGGCAAACGCGACAAACAGCAGCAAGCTCGCCACGACGATGGCGTGCAGGCCCATGCGCTCAATGCACCAGTTGCCCAACACGGCGCCAAACACAAAGGTAAAGATCACGCCAAAATACAGCAGGCCGTTTTCCAAAAAGCCTCGCCTGTGGGTGATGATGTAATCGTCCACGTTTTGCAGCGCGTTGCGCAAGTTGCCGATGCACATGGTCGTAGCGATGCCGTGACCGTGGATCTTGCGGAAGCTCTCTACCTGCATACCGCAGGCAAACGAAGTGAGGCAGTTGGCGAGCAGATTGAAATTGCCGCCCGGGATAAAGCTCACGCCCAGCAAGATGACAGCTTCAAAGAACACCGTTACCTGGCGCCAGTGAATCACGCTGCCAAACCGCTCATGCACCAGGTCGGCAAGCATAATGCCCACGGCAAACGACACCACGGGGAAGAAATAGCGTCCCGCAAGTGCCCAGTTGCCCTCCGAGATGCTCACGCCCACGAGCAGGATGTTGCCTGTCTGCGCGTTGGCGAAAACATGATCGCGCCCAATGTACGAATAGACGTCCATAAAGCCACCGGCGAGCGCCAAGATAATGCCCAGCTCGATGGACTCCGATATCTGTTTGGCACGCTGCATCGTCGTGCATCCTCCTTGTTGACGACTCTCTCGTGCGTTGGCGGAAACATAGCCGCCGTTCATACTGTAACCCATTGACAACATGGCGTGCGCGCGAGACGGCTCCTTCGACGCAGGGATACACAGTCTGGAAACAAACGGCGGGCGCGGCGACGCTCCCACTCACTAGCCCATGTACTCCCCCAGTCTTTTTAGCTCCGTCCCAAAAAGACTGGTTACAATTACGTGCAGCATACAGACACCGGGAGGGATCGTGGCAAAAAAGCCTCAGCACGCTCAGAACAACCAGCGCAGTCAGCAGGGCAAACAGGGCCAGCAGCAAAAGCGCGGCGGCAAGGCGCAGGCCACGGTCGCCCGCGCCAAGCATTCCCAAGCGACGCCCGCCCGCCCCTGGCGCCCGGG
>URWC01000166.1 GCA_900551555.1 uncultured Collinsella sp.
GGTTCTTTCGTCCTGCGGAGTGCGCCGGAAAGGAAGGCCGCGCTTTTGTTTTGGTTCGCGCTATGTGGGGGCGGTGGCGACGTGCATTTTTGCGAGTATTCTGCAATCGAAGGCCCCTGCATACCGGCCTCGGGCAAAAAATCGGGATTTCTCGATGTTTTCTACGGATGATGGGCGGGGTTATGGGCTGACAGCGTTTGATTTGCAGGGATATTCGCGGTCTTTGGCATTTATCGTGGCGCCCGAAGCTCTTGGTTATGTTGAATACTCCTAAAAATGCACGGCGCTTAGAGGGGGACCTTCGCGAAAAAGGAAACCGCCCCGTCGAAGTATGCATTCGACGGGGCGGTTTATGCATTTGGCCGATTTAGGATGCGCTGCCAAACTACTAGAACTTGACGGTCGGGGCCTGGCGGGCTGCTTCGGCGGCCTCGAAGCCCTGGCGCTCCTTAAACTGGAAGATGCCGGCAAAGATGACAGCCGGGAACGTTTGAATGGCGTTGTTGTAGCTGAGCACGCAGTCGTTGTAGCTCTGGCGTGCATAGCTAATCTTGTTCTCGGTATCCTCGAGCGATGCCTGCAGCTGCGTAAAGTTGGTGTTTGCCTTAAGATCGGGATAGGCCTCGGCCACAGCGAAGAGCTGGCGCAGTGCGCCGGTCAGCACGTTGTCGGCTTCCATCTTGGCCTCGGGCGTGGTGGCCTTGACGGCGGTGTTACGCGCGCTGATCACGGCGGAGAGCGTCTCCTGCTCGTGCTTGGCGTAGCCCTTGACGGTCTCGACCAGGTTGGGGATCAGGTCGTTACGGCGCTGCAGCTGCGTATCGATGTTCTGCCAGGCGTTATCGATGCGGTTACGCTTGGTGACCATGTTGTTGTAGATGCCGGCGATGGCGCAGACAATCACAATGACAACAACGATGCCGATGATGACGGTAATCATGATGTCTCCGTTTCGAATGGCCGCGGCGGCATGCGCCAGCTGCCGTTGGTATAACGCTACTAGTATACCCGCAACGTTTGACCGTGCCGAACTTTCCGGTAAGCGTTGTGTTTTCGGCGGGGTTGGCACCGGGGCAAAGCGCGCGAGGTACAGGTGTAAGATATGCGACAGATTGACGAGTGTTGTCTTTGCCCTGAGGATGGCGATACCAGTGGACCTTCGCATCAAGAAAACCTACCGCGCCCTGTTCGATGCCTTTACCGAGCTTCTCGAGGAGCATCGTTTTGAGGACCTGACGGTTGCCATGCTGTGCGAGCGTGCCATGATTCGTCGCACGACGTTCTATAAGCATTTCCGCGACAAGAACGATTACTTTGCCTTTTATGTCGACGAGCTTATGTCGGGGCTGCCACAAAAGCGGGCCGGTAAGGCGAGCGCGGCGTCGGCCGACGACGTGCGCGTGCTTCGCCATGAGGTGTTTGCCGACGCCATGGACATGATCTTGGCGCATGAGCAGCTCATGGATAACATCCTGGAGAGCAGTATGTCGGGCATGCTGACCAGCATGATTTGCGACCGTATTGCCCACTCCATTCGCGAGCGCGTGATGAGCACGCTTAATGAGGACGCCTTGGCCCCCGCATCGCTCGAGACGACATCGGAGTTTATCGCCGGCGGCATTATTCGACTGTTCACAAAATGGTGGGAATCGGGTCACGATCTTGAGCGTCGACCCGAGATTGCCGACGTGGTCGATGCGCTGTTCGAACGAACCATGACGCCGGTGCATCACTAAAAGTGGCGGAGAGAGGGGGATTCGAACCCCCGGAACGCTCTCGCGCTCAACGGTTTTCAAGACCGCCGCATTCAACCGCTCTGCCATCTCTCCGTGAGTCGTAATGATAGCATCGTTTTGAATTTGCAACAGGGAAGGCGAACGATGACGATCACCGAAATCGACGAGAAGTTCATGCGCGAGGCGCTGGCTGAGGCGCGCGCTGCCGCGGCGGTGGGCGAGGTGCCCATTGGTGCCGTGGTGGTGCGCGCGGGCGAGATTGTCGCGCGGGCGCACAATCGTCGCGAGCTCGATCAAGACCCTTCGGCGCATGCTGAGTTTGCGGCGTTGTGCGCTGCCGCTCAGACGCTCGGCCGTTGGCGCCTTTCCGACTGCACCGTCTATGTGACGCTCGAGCCTTGCTGCATGTGCGCGGGCCTTATGGTTAACGCGCGCGTGGGGCGCTGCGTGTATGGTGCGGCCGATGCCAAGGCGGGCGCGTTAGGATCCCTATACGATTTGAATGCCGACTCGCGCCTGAATCATCGCTTTAATGTGACGGCTGGCGTGCTGGCGGATGAGTGCCGCGAAGTGCTGAGCAGCTATTTCGCCGATTTGCGTGGTGCGGATGGTATTGGTTGCGGTTGCGGTTTGGACCTTGAGGCACATGTTGCTCACGCCGAGGCGATCGTGAGCGCCGGCGAGGCTGCCGACGAGACGGTCGACTTTGGGCCCGCGCATCGTCGTCCTCGTCGCGTGTTGCTGGCGATTGACTCCTTTAAAGGCAGCGTCTCGAGCTCGCAGGCAGAGTCGGCAGTTGCCGAAGGCGTGCGCCGCGTGTGGCCCGATGCCGAGGTAAGCACGCTGCCGCTGGCAGATGGCGGCGAAGGCACGCTCGATGCCGTTGCCGCGTGCGGCGGTGAGGTCGTGACCTGCGAGGTTGCGGGTCCCCTGGGCAATCGCGTGCCTGCCCGAATGTTGATGGATGCCGAGCGTGCGTCTGCGGTCATCGAGATGGCCGAGGCGGCGGGTATTGGGTATTCGCCTTGCATAGAGCCGGCAGCACTTGCTGCTACGACCTATGGCGTGGGCGAGCTGATGCTCCGCGCGGTTCACGCGGGGGCAAGGACTCTATATATAGGACTGGGCGGCAGCGCCACCAATGATGGTGGTGCCGGCATGCTGCAGGCGCTGGGCGCGCGTGTGGTCGATGATCAGGGCTGCAATATCGCCCCCGGTCTTGCGGGCCTTGAACACGTGGCGAGTATCGATTTGGCGCCAGCGCTGCAGGCTTTGGATGATGCCCGTATCGTTGTGCTTTCCGATGTCGAGAATCCGCTCGTGGGGCGTCGAGGCGCACTGGCGGTGTTTGGCGGGCAGAAGGGCCTGCCGGCGGGCGACATCGAGACGCTGCGCAGGTGCGACAGCTGGATGGTCGGCTACGGTCGCTTGCTCGACGCCGCGATTGCCGGAGCTCGAGCCCAGGGGTTGTTGCGCACACCCGAGGGCGCGCGGACATTTGGCTCGGTGCTCGGCGTGCCCGGCGCGGGCGCTGCCGGTGGCTTGGGCGCGG
>URWC01000167.1 GCA_900551555.1 uncultured Collinsella sp.
GCTCGTAGCCCACGAGCGGCAGGCTGCGCAGGCCCGGGGCATCGGCAATCACGCCGGCGTCGCCCGGCAGCGCCACCATCACGCGTGCGACCGTGGTGTGACGGCCCTGATCGTCGCGCTCACGCACGCCACCGGTGGCCAGCGCATCGTGGCCCAGCAGCGCATTGAGCAGCGTTGACTTGCCGGCACCCGACTCGCCCAAGATCATGGCGCAGCTTCCGGCGGGCACGCAAGCGCGTACCTCGTCCAGGCCACGGCCCTCGGCAGAAGACGTCACGATCACGCGCACATCCGGACCCACCAAGCGATGCACACGGTCCAGATCGTGCTCCAGCTCGTCAGCCTCGCAGCGATCTGCCTTGGTGAGCACCACCACCGGCTCGGCCTCGCAGTCGAATGCCAACACCAGCGAGCGTGCCACGCGATCGAGCAGTACCTCGCCGGCGCCGAGCGCCTGCACGATCAGTACGCTGTCAACGTTGGAGCAAAGCACCTGGCGCTCGCCGCGGGCACGGCCGCGCCAACGCTCAAAGCTCGTACGGCGCGGCAGTACACACTCGATCACGCCCATGTCGTGCCCGGGAGCACGACGCACCGCCACGCGATCGCCCACGGCGGGCAGCAGGACTTCGTCCTCGCCACGCGCCTTGGCAAACCCTACGGCGTGCTCGGCGCGAAATGTGTCATCGGCAGTCGCCACCAGCGGAAACCCGCGGTCCAGGCGCACCACGGCACCAAGTTGCATCTGCTCGGGCTCCTCGGCCTGTGCGCAAAAGTCATCGAAGGCAGCCTGCTGGGCAGCATCGACCGGCAGGTCATCAAACGCCGGAACATCCTGCAGCGCATCGAGCCCCGGCACACTCGCCAGCAACTCCTCGGCAGATGCGGGTGCTTCGGTCGCAAGCTTCCGACGACGATCACGCTTAGCCCGCGCCCCCGTCGTCTTTTTCTTCGCCTTAGCCTTAGCCTTGCCCACAAACGCCTCCCAGCACATAACTACACAACTGAGCAGGTATTTTAAATCAAAAAGAGCTGGCCGGGCAAAGCCCTAAATCAAAAAGAGCCGGTCGAGCAAACGCTCGACCGGCTCACAAACTTTCCCTCAGCCTTTTTCATCCGCGCGAGAGAAAAGCCAGCAAAGTCACCGCAGGGCCCGCCCGCCGGGAGGGGTTTCTTCTGAGCGATTCCGCAGCGCGAAGCGCGAGGACCAGCGAAGAAGAAAACACGCAGGGGCGGGCCCGGACAGGTACGTTACTCCTTCTCGACCGCGCGCATGATCGCCTTGTAGATCTCCATCAGCGGAATGATCAGGAAGGCAAGGCCCAGCGCGGCAAGAACGCCCTTGAGCTCGAGCGTCACGGGGCCAAAGAACATCTCGGCAAGCGTCGGCTGCACGGTCACGATCACCGTCAGCACCAGCGCCAGCGCGGCCGAAGCCCACAGCCACTTGTTCTGCTTCTTCATGGTGAACAGCGACGCACGGCGGCTGCGCATATTGAAACAGTGGAAGATCTCGACCATGTTGAGCGTGATGAAGGCCATCATCACGCCTTCCTCGTCGGCGTTGCCGGCGATCATATCGGAGATGTGGATGTAGCCCATGTCAAAGTACACGCCCACAAAGAAGCTCGCCAGCACCAGCACGGTAATGATCAGGCCTTGGACCACGCAGTCCAGGCCCATATGTCCGGCAAAGACGCCGTCCTTGGCGTTGCGCGGCTTGCGCTTCATGATGTCGCCCTCGGCGTCCTCCATGCCCAACGCAAGCGCGGGGAAGCAGTCGGTGACCAGGTTCACCCACAGCAGCTGCACCGGCTGAAAGATGGTAAAGCCGATGAGCGTGGCGATAAACACCGAGAACACCTCGGCAAGGTTGGCCGAAAGCAGGAACTGGATGACCTTGCGGATGTTGTCGTAGATGCGACGGCCCTCTTCGCAGGCACCGATGATGGTGGCGAAATTATCGTCGGCGAGCACCATGTCGGCGACGTTCTTGGTGACGTCGGTGCCGGTAATACCCATGCCAACGCCGATGTCGGCGCGCTTGATGGACGGGGCGTCGTTGACGCCGTCGCCCGTCATGGCGACGATCTGATCGCGCGACTTCCAAGCCTCGACGATGCGTGTCTTGTGCTCGGGCTGGACGCGGGCGTACACTCCGTAGTCCTCGATGTGCGCGTCGAGCTCCTCGTCGCTCATGCGGTCGAGGTCGAGCTCCTCGAGGAGCTCCTTGATGGCCTCGGCGCCCATGCCGACGCGGAAGGTATTGCCGTATTTCTCGAGCGCTTCATGGTAGTCCTTCTCGGAGAGCAGGCTCTTCTTCGTCAGTTCCGTCTCGCCCGGGTCGAGCACGATGTAGTAGGCAAAGTAGAGGACTTTCTCGAGGGCGCGCGGCGAGATGTCGAGGATCAGGCCCATGCGGCTCGGGATGCCCTTGAAGTACCAGATATGGGAGACCGGAGCGGCGAGCTCGATATGACCCATGCGCTCACGGCGGACTTTTGCCCGCGTCACCTCGACGCCGCAGCGATCGCAGATGATGCCCTTATAACGGATGCGCTTATACTTGCCGCAGTGGCACTCCCAGTCCTTCGTGGGTCCGAAAATGCGCTCGCAGAACAGGCCGTCACGCTCGGGCTTGAGCGTGCGGTAGTTGATCGTCTCCGGCTTCTTGACTTCGCCGTAGGACCACTCCCGGATCTTGTCCGGGGATGCAAGCCCGATGCGCATCGAATCAAAATTATTTACATCCAGCAAAGAGATGACACTCCCTTCTTATTTCTCATCTTCTCCATCATCGGACGGATCTACGATCGAACCGAGGCTGCCGATATCGGCGATGATGTCATCCGGCTTCTCGTCGTCGGACGGAGCACCCTCGTCGTAGTGGTCAGCGGCATCAGCCTTCGCAGCGGCGTCCTCGCCCTTCGTCGGGTCAACGCCTGCTACATCGAGATCGAGGTTCTTTGCTTTTTCGTTGATGTTCTCATCATCGTCATCGTCGTCCTGGATCGTGATTTCCTTAGCATCCTCGTTGAGGACCTTGATGTCAAGACCGATGGACTGGAGCTCTTTGATGAGGACCTTGAAGGATTCCGGAACGCCCGGCTCTGGGATATTCTCGCCCTTGACGATGGCCTCGTAGGTCTTGACACGGCCCTCGACGTCATCGGACTTGACGGTCAGGATCTCCTGCAGGGTGTAGGCTGCA
>URWC01000168.1 GCA_900551555.1 uncultured Collinsella sp.
GTCCAGGACGCTCCGTCCACCGAGGCTCCCGCATCTGCCGGCGCCGAGCCCACCGATGTCCGCCCCGGCCGTAGCCGTCGCACCGCGGCAAAGCGATCGACGAAGGCGAAGGCCAAGGCCGACGCCGAGGCCGAGCCCGTCGACGATAAATCCTCCGAGGCAACCGCCGATGCCGCTTCCGAGTCCGAAAACGTCGACCAACCGGCAACTGATAAGCCCAAGCGTACGCGCAAGAAGTCCGCAAAGGCCAAGTTTGCCGAGCAGCAGGGCGACGCCGAGCCCAGCAACCATGTCAACGCCGACACCAAGGCAGAGGGTGAGGTCCCGTCCGGCACCGATACGCCTACAGCTGCGGCTGACGGGGGCGTCGAGAACGAAGAGGGCGCCCGCCCCAACCGCCGTCAGCACAAGCGCAACGATGAGCGCAACGACCGCAAGGACGAGCGCAACAACGACCGCCGCAGCCGTCAGCGCGACCGCAAACAGCGCAACAAGGAGCGCAACGCCGCCCCCACCGAACCGACGCTTTCGCGCGAGGAGCTTGCGGCCATGAAGGTCGCCGAGCTGCGCGAGAAGGCAAAAGAGTTCGAGATCGAGACGACCGGCAAGAAGAAGGCCGAGCTTGTCGAGGAGATCTACACCACCGCCGCGAAGGCAGAGGGCTTCCGCGATATTAAGGGCATCCTGCAGATTCGCCCGGACAGCTCCGGTATCATCCATGCCCACGGCTACATGAAATCCAACGAAGATGCCTTCGTCCCCGCTTACCTCATCCGCTCCGCGCGTCTGCGCACGGGCGATGTCATCGAGGGCTCGCTGCGCCCCTCGCGCGGCGGCGACAAGCGTGCCGGCCTCGCCAAGATCACGACCGTTAACGGCATGGATCCCGAGCAGATCCGCAACCGCCCCAAGTTCGGCGACCTTACCCCGGTCTATCCCAACGAGCCGCTGCGCATGGAACACGGCAAGGATTCCATCACCGGTCGCGCCATCGATATCGTGTCACCGATCGGCAAGGGCCAGCGTGGCCTGATCGTGTCGCCGCCCAAGGCCGGCAAGACAACGATCCTTAAGAAGATCTGCCAGTCCATCTCGATCAACAACCCCGAGGTGCACCTCATCTGCCTGCTCGTCGACGAGCGCCCCGAAGAGGTCACCGATATGCAGCGCTCCATCAAGGGCGAGGTCGTTGCCTCGACCTTCGATATGCCTGCCGAGAACCATACCCGCGTGGCCGAGCTCGTCATCGAGCGCGCCAAGCGCATTGTGGAGCTGGGCGGCGATGTCGTGGTGGTGCTCGACTCCATCACGCGTCTTGCCCGCGCCTACAACTTGGCGGCGCCTGCCTCGGGCCGCATCCTTTCGGGCGGTGTCGATTCGGCGGCCCTGTATCCGCCCAAGCGTTTCCTGGGTGCAGCCCGCAATATCGAAAACGGAGGCTCGCTCACCATCCTCGCCTCTGCCCTCATCGACACCGGCTCCAAGATGGACGAGGTCATCTTTGAGGAGTTCAAGGGTACCGGCAACATGGAGCTCAAGCTCGACCGCGATCTTGCCGACCGCCGCATCTTCCCGGCCATCGACCCCGTTGCCTCCGGTACACGCAACGAGGACCTGCTGGTCGACGAACAGATGCGCCCGTTTGTCTTTGGCCTGCGTCGCATCCTTGCCGGCATGAACAACACCGAGCGCGCGGCGGCGTCGTTTATTAAGGGCCTTAAGGGCACCAACACCAACCAGGAGTTCCTGGTGCGTTCGGCCAAAAAACACAGCGACTACGAGCAGACGTTCTAGGTTGTCATCCACGCGCAGCGATAGTCATCAATGCGATAAAGGGTCGGGGCTTTGAGCCTCGGCCCTTTTCCATATCGCCGCTCCGCGCTTATTTTTGACCATAAGACTGGCAAGCAGCAGGTTTCCCGTTTCAATCCGACATCGTCGCTTGCAATCGACAGGGCGGTTTCGCATAATAGCTTTTAAGCTTCGCGACGGAAAACGCAGATGAAACGAACCATATACCGTTGCTTTGGGGCATAGCCCCGCTTCATCTTCTCTCGCGCAGCCAACTGAATGATGCGATTTGGGTGCTGGAAGATGGGGAGAGCTCATGGCTTCTTCTGATGCAACACAACGAGCAGTCCTTGCCGGACTTTCGTGCGGGATCGGCCTTGCCGCTCCCGTGGTTATGTATGCCGCGACGCTGCCGTTTTCGTCGGTGAACGAGACGGTCGTGGCGGGTGCGGTTCCCTTCGCCGTGGGCGCGGTGGCGGGCGTGGGTATCTATGCCGCCTCGCTGGGTATCTCCGAGTACCGTGCGCAGCGTGAAGAGCGTCTGTTCCAGCCTGATGCCATGGGCGGTGCCGCCAATCTCAATCAGCATCAAAGCGAGTTCAAGACCGCCTCGATTCCAGCTCAGCAGCAGGATGCGACTCCTTACGCTGCGGCTTCTGCTTCTCAGGCTCAGGCGGAGCAGTCTACCTCGGCATTCCTTTCCGGCCTGACTGGCGCGTTCCAGCGCCGTCATGCCGATGATGGTGTCCCTACCATCGCTCGAGCCGCAGATGCCATGGACGAGGCCGAGGCTTGGTCCATGATCGACAGTATGCTCGACGACGATTCGCCGGTGAGCTGCGACCCTGCACACTCGCGCGACGTCTATCAAGTCGCCATCGACGAGCTCACCAACGGCGGGCAGACCGGCTCCTTCAATCGCGACGACATCGCCGCCGCGGCACGCGCCGTGTCTGGCTCCCAGGCCGCCCCTGCGGGCAGCACGGCGGCTTTCGTGGCACTCGTCGCCAACGCGGCAGCCAATAACGCCTACAGCGCTACCTCGGCGGACGCGAACGCTTCTGCCGACAATTCGTACGTTGATGAAGCCATGGCCGCGGACGAGGAGGCCGTTGCCGCCCGCCGTGCCGCCGAAAGCTCGCTTTGGGGCGCTCCTGCCCA
>URWC01000169.1 GCA_900551555.1 uncultured Collinsella sp.
GCGCCCCGCAGTGCCCGCTTCCCCCGAGAACAATTATCAGTGCAGGTAGATCCCTTGTGCAAAAGCCATGTGCTCGCAATATCGCAAAAAGTCTACTCACTTAGCTAGCGACTACACTAAACGGCTGGGCAGAACGCCCATTTCCTGCATTTTCTCGCGCGCTGGCACCCCGCGCCGCCGCTACGCCATAATAGTTGGCGGACAATCGCGAGAGAAAGCAACCATATGGCACAGACCACGACAGATACCGCCGCCAGCACCGTCTCCGGCGCCGGCGCTGCCAGCTCATTCTCGGGCGGCACGGGAACCGAAGCCGAGTTTGGCTCGCTCGGCGCGCTCTCCCCCACCTGGTGGGAGCCCGAGGACGGCAGCGAGCCCGAGCCATGGCTCACGCCCGATCAAGCCTTCGAACGCTTCTTTGAATGGACGAGCGATCGCGGCATTGAGCTGTGGGACCACCAAGAAGAGGCCCTCATGGACCTGGCCGCCGGCGATCACGTCATTTTGGGCACGCCGACCGGATCGGGCAAGTCGCTCGTCGCGCTGGGCATGCTCTTTATGGGCATGGCGCAGGGCAAACGCTGCTACTACACGGCCCCTATCAAGGCCCTGGTCAGCGAAAAGTTCTTCGATCTGGTACAGGTGCTCGGCCGCGATAACGTCGGCATGATCACCGGCGATACGCATATCAACACCAAGGCACCCGTCATCTGCTGCACGGCCGAAATCCTCGCCAACGATGCGCTACGCGAGGGCGAGGACGCCGATGTGGGCTGCGTAGCCATGGACGAGTTCCACTACTTTGCCGACCCCGACCGCGGCTGGGCCTGGCAGGTACCGCTGCTCACCCTGCCCCACACGCAGTTTATGCTCATGAGCGCCACGCTCGGCGATGTCACTGCCATCGCCGCCTCACTCGAGGAGCACACCGGCGCTGCTTGCGACTTGGTCATCGATGCCCCGCGTCCTGTTCCGCTGAGCTACGACTATGTCACGACCTCCCTCGAGGGCACGGTCGAGCTCGCCATGCGCCGTGGAGAGGCCCCGCTCTATATCGTGCACTTTAGCCAGGACGCCGCCCTTGCGACGGCGCAGTCGCTTGCCAATTTCGGCATCGCCAGCAAAGAGCAGCGCGAAGCCATCAAGGAAGCCGCCAAAGGCACGAGCTTCTCCACGGCTTTCGGCAAGATCCTCAAGCGCTTGCTCGGCTGTGGCGTCGGCGTGCACCACGCCGGTATGCTGCCGCGCTATCGCCTGCTGGTCGAGCGCTTGGCGCAGCAGGGCCTACTGCCCGTCATTTGCGGCACCGACACGCTCGGCGTTGGCATCAACGTACCCATCCATACCGTGGTGCTCACCGCGCTCACCAAGTTCGATGGCTACAAGATGCGTCGCCTGCGCGCCCGTGAGTTCCATCAGATCGCTGGTCGCGCCGGGCGCTCGGGCTTTGACACCGAGGGCATGGTGATCGCCGAGGCCCCGGAGCACGAGATCGAGAACGCAAAGCTCATGGCCAAGGCGGGCGACGACCCCAAGAAGCTCCGTAAAATTAAAAAGAAAAAGGCCCCCGAGGGCTTTGTCACATGGAACAAGCAGACCTTTGAGCGCCTGATCGAGACGCAGCCCGAGACACTCAAGCCACGCCTGCGTATCACGCACTCCATGGTGATTAGCGTGGTCGAGCAGGGCGGCGATGCCCGAGTCCGCGTACACGACCTCATCGAGACGAGTCTGCAGACCCCCGAGGAAAAGGCAAAGCTCGAGGTTCGTGCCGACGAAATCTTCGCCACGCTCATCGATTCCGGCGTCGTCGTTCGCACCGAGGTGCCGCCCGCGCCTGACGCTCCGGCTGACGCCGCACCAGACATCGACTATGCGCTGACGGTCGATCTGCCCGAAGACTTTGCGCTCGACCAGCCGCTCTCGCCGTTTTTGCTTGCCGCGCTGGAGCTGCTCGACCCCGAGAGTGAGACCTATACCATGGATCTGATCTCGATGGTCGAGGCAACGCTCGAGGACCCCAAGCAGGTATTGCGCGCACAGGAGCGCGCCGCGCGCGACCGCGCGATGGCCGAAATGAAGGCTGACGGCGTCGATTATGAGGAACGCCTGGAGCGCATCCAGGATGTCACCTACGAAAAGCCGCTCGAGGACTTGCTCGATGCCGCCTTCGACAAGTACTGCCAAGAAGTACCCTGGGCCAACGACTACCAGCTCTCACCCAAGAGTGTCCTGCGCGACATGTTGGAGAGCGCGAGCGACTTTAAGGGCTATATCCAAAAGCTCGGCATCGCCCGCTCCGAGGGCATTTTGCTTCGCTACCTGGCAGAGGCCTACCGTTCACTCGACCGTACCGTGCCCATCGAGAAGCGCGACGAGCGCCTGCGCGACATTATCTCGTGGCTGGGCTTTGTGGTGCGCTCGGTGGACTCGAGCCTGGTGGACGAGTGGGAAAACGCCGGCAACCCGGCAGCCCTCGATGCTGCGCCGCCGCAGGGCATCGACGAGGTCGTGGCGGACCGCCGCGGCTGCACGCTGTTGGTGCGCAACGCACTCTTCCGCCGCGTGACCCTTGCCGCCCGCGAGCACGTTCGCGACTTGGGCGAGCTCGACGACGACTGGGGCATGAGCGATATCCGCTGGCAAAAAGCACTCGACGCTTACCACGAGCAGCACGAGGAAATCCTCACCGACGGAGATGCCCGCAGCGCCGCGATGTTTTCCATCGACGAGTCCGACGAGAAGACCGCCCACGTGTGGCACGTGCACCAGATTTTTGCCGACGAGGATGGCGACCACGACTTTGGCATCATGGGCGATGTCGACCTGGATGCCACGCAAGACGGCGGCGAGGTCATCTTCAAAAACTACCGCGTCGGCTTTATCGAGGACCTGCTCGAGGACTAGCCGGGCACAATGGAACGAAACGAAGCGGGGC
>URWC01000170.1 GCA_900551555.1 uncultured Collinsella sp.
GCCACGTTGCCGCCGCCGATGACGCACACGCGCTGGCCGCTCAGGTCGGGCAGCTCGTCGTCTCCGATGGCGCGCAGCATCTTGACGGCCGACTCCACGCCGGGCGCCTCTTCACCCGGAAGGCCGAGCTTCTTGTCGCTATGGGCACCGATGGCCAGGTAGACGGCATCGAACTCGTCGCGCAGACGGGCGAGCTCCTCGCCGCTCACGGAGTGGTCGAGCTCCACGTCGATGCCGGCGCTCAAGATCCAGTCGATCTCGGCCTGCAGGCGCTCGCGCGGCAGACGATAGCTGGGGATGCCGTAGCGCAGCATGCCGCCCAAGTGGTGGCGCTGCTCAAAAATGGTCACCTTGTGGCCCATCACGGCCAGGTAGTAGGCACAGGAAAGGCCGGCCGGGCCGCCGCCGATCACGGCGACGCGCTTACCGGTGTTGTCCACTACATGTGGCTTGTGGTCGTTGAGGTCGCTATGCTCAACGGCAAAACGCTTGAGGGCGAGGATGTTCATGGGGTCGTCGACCATGCCACGGCGGCAATGCATCTCGCAGGGATGCTCGCACACCAGGCCACAGACGAGCGGTAGCGGGTTGTTCTTGCGGATGACCTTGACGGCGTCGGCATAACGGCCTGCCTCGACGAGCGAGATGTAACCAGGAATGTCGACGTGCGCCGGGCAGCCCGAGACACACGGGACGCGAGCCTCGCGGTCAAAGCCGCAGGAGTGCTCGCGGATGTGGTGCTCAAAATCGTCACGGAAACCGCGGATAGCCGTAAGCGCCATGGCGCCGGCCTCGTAACCGATGGCGCAATCGCTCGAAAGATAGATGGTGCGGGCGGTGCGCTCGATCAGATTGAGCGTGGACTCGTCGGCGCGGCCCTCGAGCACATCGGCGAGCAGATCGCTCAGCGCGCTCAGGCCCACGCGGCAGGGCGTGCACTTGCCGCAGCTCTGGGTGGAGCACAGGTTGACGAGCGCTGCCGTAAACTCAACGGGACACGGGGCGAGCGAACTCACCGCCAGACGACGTCCGAGCGCATCGTGCAGGTCGTCCATGACGGCCTGAGCGTGGCTGCGTTCCATTACGTGCAGTCGAGCCATAAGATCCCCTCTCACATGGCAGCCCGGAGGCGAGGCCGGGCGAAATTGCTACACGCACAACACTGACCTAGAAAGTTGTGAGGTCTCCATACGGTTCGGCAGGCGGTATAAAATGTCACCCTCAGCGGTGAAATAGACCATTACCGCAGATAAATGCCATATTTGATAAAACGCGTTACCAAATTGCAATATTCAATGTGAAAAAGAGCGCCTTACTATTTTTCCTTTTTGATCCGTTTTCCTCCGTCCCCTTCGGATCACATGATCCCTTGGGAACGGAGGAAAACGGATCGTTTTTGGTGCAAAAGGGCCAGGTTTGTTTGCACCAATCTCACTTGCGCTAGATGAAGAGCTCGCATTCCTTCCGCACGACGCAAACCTTGCTCAACATCTGGGAAACAGCGGATAGCTTGTTGGGATCAAGCTTGCGAGCGCCTCGCGGACATACGGCGATGCAGCGCATGCAGGAGATGCACGCCTCGCCAGCTGCTCGCTTGGGGTCGCCCTTGTCGATAGCACAAACGGGGCACGCCGCGGCGCATGCACCGCAGGAGGCGCAATCCTCTGTTGCCTCGGGTGCCATACGGCGACCTCCAGCTTGTTTATAAGGACGATTGCCGGGGATAGAGGGCTCGGACGCATCCTCAGCCAACAGCTTTTGCTGAATTTGTTGCGCAAACTCTGCGAGCTGCGCCGCATCCTGCGCATCCGGTCGCCCAGCAGCAAACTGACGAGCAACGGAATGCTCAGCAATAGCAGAAACAGCTGCAACCACCCTAAATCCGGCGCGCTTCGCAACGTCCTCCAGCTCTACGAGCGTGTCCTCAAACGCGCGGTTTCCGTATACACAAACCAAAACAGCCCGAGCCCCGTTGCCGCGCACCATGCCCAACCGGTCAGCCACCACAGCCGGGATTCTACCGGCATACGCCGGCACAGAAATTACGGCCACGTCGTCCTCAGCCATCGAGACCCCGTGGAAATCCAACCCGCTATCGGTCAGATCAACGATAACGGTATTCTTGCCCAGTGCCCCGGCCACAAGGCCAGACACCTTCCGCGTTCCACCCGTCGGACTAAACACAATTTCGAATACGCTCATCGAGGCACCCTCCCCTACGCCTGGCAACGCGTCAAGCCGCTTTCACATCCAGCCAGAGTATACGGCGCATGGGATCCCCGTTTTGGTGCACCAAGCACCCCAATGCACCCACCCTACGCTGTCTGCCTCTTCGTTTTGTATAAATTACGGTACAGATTGCATATTCTTACTGGATACCGCCGCGTTCTCCTGAGGTACCCCATCCCGGCACGTGCAAAAAACGGAGTATTCTGCAACGTGACCGCGTCAGCACCGCCGCGGGTGGGCAAAACTGTAGGGCGCCGTATCATTCTAAGTCCCGACATGGCGAGAATGACGTGCCCCTGCTCCGGAAAACGGCGAAATCTGACTCGAAACGCTCGCTAGGGATATCCGAAGGCCACCGTTGGCGACGTCGAATCATATGCAGACAACTCGAACTGCAGAATACTCCAAAAAATGCACGGCGCACCCCATGGGACCCATTGCTGCATGGCAGAAAATAGGTCCTCGGCATCCCCCAGAGGTAGCGCGCAGAGATGTGGTGTAAGAGGCGGGGCATGCCCC
>URWC01000171.1 GCA_900551555.1 uncultured Collinsella sp.
GGCTTGCGCCTCGGCTGGTCAGTGCATCATCTCGTCGGCCTACGACGAGGAGTTCCATGCGCGCGACCTGCTCACCTCGCTCGTACTGCTCACGCGCCACGACACGGCCCGTCGCACGTCCTACCTGCATGCGCGCGACGCCCTGCTGCGCCTCGTGGAGCTTGGCGTGGTGCCGGTCGTCAACGAGAACGATACCGTTACCGTCGATGAGATCAAGTTTGGCGACAACGACACACTGGCGGCGCTTGTGAGCTGCCTGGTTTCTGCCGATCTGTGCGTGACGCTCTCGGACATCGATGGTCTCTATACTGCCAATCCGCATGAGGACCCCACGGCCGAGTTTGTTCCTGTCGTGCATAAGATCGATGCCAAGATTATTGCCTCGGCGGGCGATTCTTCCACATCGGTGGGAACGGGCGGCATGATTACCAAGATCCGCGCGAGCCGCATCCTGATGACGGCGGGCATTCAGAGCGTGATTTGCTCGGGCGAGGAGCCCGATGCGCTCGTGCGCTTCGCCCGCGGCGAGAGCGTGGGCACGCTGTTCGATCCGCCGGCGGAGCGTCTGGACATCGCACCCCGCAAGCTGTGGATCGCGCTGGGCGACAAGGCACATGGGTCGGTGACGGTTGATGATGGTGCTGCGAAGGCGCTGGTTAGCCGTGGCTCTTCCTTGCTTGCGGTGGGTATTCGCGAGGTCGATGGCCAGTTTGCCGAGGGCGATGTGCTCGATGTGTGCGATCCGAGCGGTATGGTCGTCGCCCGCGGTATCGCCGAGGCCGATTCGGACGTGCTGGAACTTGCTGCCGGTCGCCGCCAAGACCAGATTGCCAGCAACCGCCTGCTGGCAGACCTGGCCGAGAAGCCCGCGATACACAGGGATAATTTAATCGTCTTCGCATAACCAATTGACGCTGCAAACGCCCCTAAGCGGCAATCTGACGTTCAATCGTCGGGCATGACCAAAAGGTCAATGCCCTCCTCTTTCACGTCACCTTGCTCGCTTAGGGGCGTTTTCGCTTTCCGTTCTCTACCTGCGGCATTGTCGTTGCCGGCACTTGATCGGCACTTGGGGACGTTCTTTTTGTGCCGGCAGGTGGGGACACTCCTTTGTTAGAAGATCCGGCGCAGGTCTCCGCGGTTGAGGGCTTCGTCGAAGAGGTGCTTGAATACCACGCTGCCGTGCAGACCGTCGTGCTCGAATTCGTTGGTTACCCAGGCATGCGAGTTGCCCACGCGGCTGAGCGTATCGAGCTGCAGGCCCGAATCGACGTACGTGTCGTCAAAATACACCGCGGCCTGGAGCGGCACCTCGTTGCAGGCCAGGCGCTGCGGGTCGTAGATCTTGTCCCAGCTGGTGTCTTCCATCAGCTGGTCCATGGCGGGCTTGAAGGGCTTGAGCTCGGGCATCTGCTCGAACATCCACGGGAACATGGCCTCGCCGGTAAACATGAGCGGGCGCGCGAGGGTGTCGAACTCGGCGCGGTGTGCCTTCTCTTCAGCCGCGGCCCAGCCAATGGGCATGGTGTCGCCGTCGGCGTATATGAACTCCTGCAGCGTCCAGTACAGCGGATTCGTGCGCGTGTTGGTGCGCTCGAAGGCGCGCGTCAAAAAGCTGTCAGATACCGAGGCGCCGCAGGTCAGCGTGCCGTCGCCGTCAACAAAAGCGTGATCGATAATCCAATGCATGCGCTCAAAGCTCGGCTTCATGCCAAAGTCGCTGCCCATAAGCTGCAGGCGCTCCACCGTCATTGGCGAGCCGTCGGGCAGCGCGGGCTTCTGCTCCTCAAGCGCATCTGCCAGGGTCGCCACGCGCTCGACGTCGGCGGGGTAGCGGTCGTAATACTGCTGCGTCTTGGCTGCCATGCGTGGGAAGGTGTGCGCGTAGACCTCGCTGGCGCTCGCCGGCACGTGCGGAATGCCGCCGCAGGTAAAGCTCGCCGCCACGCCCTCGGGGAAGAGCGACAGATAGCTCAGCGTCAAAAAGCCGCCGTAGCTCTGGCCGAGCGTGACCCACGGCTTGCCGCCAAAGCCCGCTAGACGCAGGTACTCAAAATCGCGCACGATGGAGCTGGCGAGGTGGCGCTTGAGGAAGTCCGCCTGCGAGCGTGCTGTATCGGCGCCGGCGGCCGTTGCGCGATCACCCAGTGCCTTGATCGTGCGTCCGTCCACGCAGCTACTGCGTCCGGTGCCGCGCTGGTCGGGAAGGACCACGCGGAAGTGCTTGACGGCCTCCTCGATCCAGCCGTCGCTTGTGGGCGACAGCGGACGCGGGCTCTCGCCGCCGGGGCCGCCCTGCAAAAACAGGAGCAGCGGCAGATCGTCGTTGATGCGGTCGGGCGCGCAAACCACGCGGTAGAAGAGCTTGATGCTCTCGGGCGCGCCGGCGATTGGTGCCGGCATAGCGCCGCGGCGCATGGTGCTGCCGACGGCCAGGAGCATCGGCTCCAGGCCGCGCCAGTCAAGGGGGACGTCGATACTGTGGTCCTCGACGTAAAGGCCGGGGACGTGGTACGAAGCGATGAGGGCCATGTGAGTCTTCCGTTCGTTGCGGTGTTTCGGGTTGACCAATTCTACCGCCGCGGGCGGGGTCATGCGCAAATCGGCTACCATGGTTGCAAACTTCTAGGAGAAAGGGCCGCCCATGTCGGTTGATATAGCCACGTATGTCCACGATCTT
>URWC01000172.1 GCA_900551555.1 uncultured Collinsella sp.
CATGGCGACAGGAGCCACCGCCGGAGCAGTCACGGCACCCGGCATAGGCATGGGCACGGCAACCGGCTGTGCGGCGCTCGCGCGCTCGAGTTCGACCGCGGTGCCATCGGGCTCCTCAACGCGTACGCGCGTGAGGCCGCGGTCCTCCATAACATCGGCTATCTCGGCAAGTCTTTTGGAATCCATGCTCTAGCTCCTCGTATATCTACGCAGCGCGATGGCGGCGTTGTGTCCGCCAAAGCCCAGGTTGGTCGAAAGCGCCCAGGTAAGGTCGGCGCGAACCGCGCGATTGGGCGTGTAGTCAAGATCGCAGGCGGGATCGGGCGTGTGGTAGTTAATGGTCGGCGGCACCACGCCTTGTTCGAGCGCCATGGCGCAGGCCATGACCTCGATGGCGCCCGTGGCACCGATCATGTGGCCGGTCATCGACTTTGTCGACGAGACGTGTGCGGCGCGCGCCGCGTCCTCGCCGAGTGCACGCTTAATGCCCGCCGTCTCGGACGAATCGTTAAGCTTGGTCGAGGTGCCGTGGGCATTGATGTAGAGACCCTCGGAAGGCTTGACGTCACCCTCGGTCACCGCCAGCGATATCGCGCGGGCAATGCCGGCAGCCTCGGGATCAGGGCTCGTGATGTGATAGGCATCATCGGTGTTGCCGTAGCCCACGACCTCGGCATAAATGTGCGCACCGCGCGCCTGCGCATGTTCCATGCTCTCGAGTACCAGCACGCAGGCGCCCTCGCCCATCACAAAGCCGTCGCGGTCTGCATCGAACGGACGGCAGGCCGTCGCGGGATCGGGGTTGGTGGTCAATGCGCGGCAGGACGTAAAGCCCGCAACGGCATCGGGGATAATTGCAGCCTCGGCGCCGCCCGCGAGGATCGCGTCGGCATAGCCGTGCTTGATGGCGCGGAACGCCTCGCCCACCGCATGGGCCGAGGTTGCGCACGCGGTCACCACGGGCAGGGTCGGGCCCTTTGCCTTGTGGCGGATTGCGATATTGCCCGATGCCATGTTGGGGATCATCATCGCGATCATATAGGGCGATGCGCGGCGGGGCCCACGTTCGGCAATCGTATGGACGTTGTCGACGAGCGTCGTCATGCCGCCCACGCCCGAGCCCACGTAGACGCCCAGGCGCTCGCGATCGATGGCGCCTTCGACATCAAAGCCCGCATCGTGCATGGCTTCGTCCGAAGCCGCCATCGCAAACTGAACGCAGGGGTCGAGATGCTTGGCGTCACGCTTGCCAAAGTACTCGTTGCCGTCAAAGCCCTTGACCTCGGCTGCCACCTTGACGGCAAACGCATCGGTATCGAAGTGCGTGATCGGGCCGATGCCGCACGTGCCGGCGCACATGGCCGCCCAGGTGGCAAGCGCGGTGTTGCCGAGCGGCGACACGGCACCGATACCGGTGATTGCAACTCTCTGTTCCATCATGGTCTCCTCATCCAAGCCGTTCTTCGGCCCTGGTTTCTACATCGCCATTCCGCCGTCGACGCGTACGACTTCGCCCGTAATGTAGGCAGCCGCATCGCTCGCCAAAAAGCGCACCACGCCGGCCACCTCCTCGGGGCGCGCCATACGCTTAAGGGGAATCTGCTCCTCGGTTACCGTACGCACCTTCTCCGAGAGCTTTGCCGTCATATCCGTCTCGACAAACCCGGGGGCAACCGCGTTCACTCGTACGCCGCGGGGCGCAAGCTCGCGCGCCACCGCCTTGGTCAGGCCGATCACGCCCGCCTTGGAGGCAGCGTAGTTGGCTTGCCCAGCATTGCCCATCAGGCCCACGACCGAGCTCATGTTGACGACGCAGCCGCCGCGCTGGCGCATAAAGGTCTTGGTGAGCGCGCGCGTCGTGTTAAACGTTCCTTTAAGATTGACATCGAGCACGCGATCGAAGGCGTCATCGCCCATGCGCATGAGCAGGCCATCGCGGGTGATGCCAGCGTTGTTGACGAGCGCCCACATGGAGCCAAAGTCGTTGAGGACCGCTTCCACGCACGCGTTGACGGCAGCGGGGTCGGCCACGTCGCATTGATATGAGCGCGCCGTGGCGCCAGCCGCCTCGCAGGCGTCGCACGTCTCGCGCGCCGCATCGACGCTGCCGGCATAGACGACGGCGATATCGTAGCCATCCTCCGCCAGACCGATAGCGCAGGCGCGGCCGATACCCCGCGAGCCGCCCGTGACCAGTGCCACGCGACGTGAGTCGTTGCGCTCGAGCGCGCCATTGTTCAAGTTGCCCATGTCATTCCTTTCGGGTTACAGCCCTGTGGACTATGCGAGCTCGTCGGCAATAGCTGCGACCTGCTCGGCCGTCTCGCACGAATACACACGAACGTCGCTCAGCGTACGCTTGACCAGGCCGGACAGCGTTTTGCCGGGGCCGACCTCAATAAATGTGTCGATGCCTTGATCCTGCAGAGCATGCAGCGTATCGACCCAGCGTACGGCATGGCTCACCTGATTGGCCAAGACATCCGATGCCGTCTGGGGATCCGCCGGATAGGGCGCCGCTGTCATATTTGCCAAAACAGGAATGAGCAACGGGGACGGCGCGTGACCGGCCTCAATATATGCGGCAAGGCCACAGGTCGCCTCGGCCATATAGGGGCTATGAAATGCACCCGACACCGCGACCTTCATGGCGCGGCCACCAGCCTC
>URWC01000173.1 GCA_900551555.1 uncultured Collinsella sp.
TAGCGGCACGCAGGCCTGCGTTATGGCGCCCACGGGCGTGCTGGCGCGCCAATATGCCGATAAGACCGGCCCTCTGCTCTCGCAGGCGGGCATGTCCTGGGCGCTTCTGACGGGTGCCACGCCGGCCTCAGAGCGCGAGCAGATCCATGCCCAGCTTGAATCGGGCGAGCTCGACGTCCTCTTTGGAACCCACGCGGTGCTTTCGGATAACGTTGCGTTCAATCATCTGTCGCTTGTCGTCATCGACGAGCAGCACCGGTTTGGCGTTGGCCAACGCAACGCCCTACGCGCGAAGGGCCCCGGTGCGGACCTGCTCGTTATGACGGCGACACCGATCCCGCGTACGCTGGCGCTTTCGGTCTACGGCGATCTGGACACGAGTATCATCCGCCATCGGCCCGTCCCTGGCGCTGGCGTGACGACACGCGTGCTCACCGAGTCGAGCCGCGACCTCGCCTATGGCGCCATCCGCGAGGCGCATGAAAAGGGTCAGCAGGCCTACGTGATTTGCCCGCTCGTGGAGCCGAGTGACTCGGCCGATGAGCTGGAAGACGTGCCCGGTATTGCTCGCGACGACGAGGGCCGCGTAACCGTCCCCGTGCCACTGCACGATACGGCAACCGAGCTCGACCGCCTGCGTCTGGCGTTGCCGGGTCTTGCCATCGAGCGCCTTCACGGCCGCATGCCGGCGGGGGAGAAGGACCAGGTTATCGATGCCTTCAAGCGTGGCGAGATCGACGTGCTCGTCTCGACCACGGTGGTCGAGGTAGGCGTCGACGTGCCCAACGCCACCGTCATGGTCATCGAGAACGGTGAGCGCTTTGGCTTGGCGGCCCTGCACCAGCTGCGCGGTCGCGTGGGCCGCGGCGGCGTGTCGGGCACTTGCCTGGTCATGACGCACTCCAAGGGCAACGGTGGCGCGTCGGCGGCACAAGAACGTCTCCAGTCGCTCGAAAAGACCTCGAACGGCTTTACGCTCGCCCAGATGGACCTGCGTCTGCGTCACGAGGGCGAAATCCTGGGGTATCGCCAGCACGGCGGCGTGACCCTGCGCTTTGTGGACCTGGACGCCGATGAGGATCTTATCGAATGGGCCCATTTGGACGCGGTCGAGCTCTTGCGGTATGCTTGCAACCTTGACTCCGTGGCGACGCGCCCCTTGCGCGACGCGGTCGCCATGCGTTATCGACATATCTTTAAGGAGGTCAGCGGAGGATGAGAATCATCGGCGGCGAATGGCGCGGTCGTAAGATCGAGGAGCCCCGTGGTCGCGATGTCACCCGCCCCACGACTGATCGCGTGCGCGAGGCGTGCGCATCTATGGTCATGTCGGCATTCGATTTCGATTTGGACGAGGTTCGTGTGCTGGACGCCTTTGGCGGCTCCGGTGCCTTAGGGTTAGAGATGCTCTCTCGTGGGGCCCGCTCGCTCACGACGTTTGAGATCGATCGCAACGCCGCGCGGCTCATTACCAAGAATATCGAGTCGCTCTGCCGTGACCGTGCGCGTTGGCGTGTGGTCACGGGCGACATGCTGGCAAGTGCCTCGCGCGGTCGTGTACCGGGCGGCCCCTTTGATTTGGTCCTGCTCGACCCGCCCTATGCTTTTGGTGCCGAGCCGGTCGAGGAAATGCTGCAGAACCTGGCTCAGCAGGGTCTGCTTGCGCCTGGCGCTTATGCCCTGTTTGAGCATGCCTCCGCCGATGCGGGCGCGCATCCGGCAGGCTTTGAGACTGTACGTGAGAAGCGCTACGGCATTACCTCGGTCGACCTGCTTCGTTGGGTCGGCGATGACGACGGTGAGGACGATAGTGCCGTCACCGATGCCGATAACAACGATGCCACGACGTTTCAGGAGGACGCCCATGAATGACACCATCAACCGCGTGATCGTCCCGGGCACCTTCGATCCCATCACGTTTGGCCATATCGATGTGATCCGCCGCGCCCGCCGCATCTTTCCTAGCGTGATCGTCGCTGTTGCCGAGTCGCAGGGTAAAAACGGCGTGGGCACCACGTTTATGCTCGATGAGCGCGTGGCGCTGGCCCGCGAGGCGCTCGGTGATATCGACGGCGTCGAGGTCCTGCCCTTTACCGGCCTCTTGGTCGACTTCGCTCGCGAGCAGGGGGCGGGGGCCGTGGTCAAGGGCCTGCGCGCCATGACCGACTTTGAATATGAGCTGCAGCAGGCCGACCTTAACTATCGCCTGGATAGCGAGCTGGAGTCCATCTTTGTCATGAGTGCGCCGCAGTACGGCTATATCTCGAGCTCGGTTGTTCGCCAGATCGCCTCGCTCGGCAGCGATGTATCGACGTTTGTCCCGTCCAACGTGGTCGAAGCGCTCAAACATCGCTTTTCGTGACGTTTCTTATTGCCTGGTGGCATGTGGTAAACTAGCACGATGATATGTTACCTATGAAAGGAGACCGGATGCCGGGCGAGAATTTTCCTGGCGATAGGATCGTCAGCTTGGTCGATGAGCTCGAAGGGCTGATCGAGGAAGCCAAGCCGCCTTTCGGCAAGAACGCTCAGTTCAAGGTCATCGACGCCGACGTGTTCTTCAACATCCTCGACGAGATCCGCATGAGCTATCCCGAGGAGTGGCAGAAGTCCCGCCGTATCCTTAAGGAGCGCGAGGAGCTTATGGCTTCCCCCCCC
>URWC01000174.1 GCA_900551555.1 uncultured Collinsella sp.
TTCCGCACGCAAAGAAGGCCACTTAATGTGGCCTTCGTCTTGCGCAGGACTGTTCGAAATTTTGAGGAAGCACCCGCCCTGCCGGGGCTCCCGGGTTCCCGTTTACGAGAGCGACGTTCTCAGCAACTCGTTGAAGAGCTTCGGGTTGCCCTTGCCGCGGCTCGCCTTCATGCACTGGCCCACCAAAAAGCCGATGACCTTCTGGTTGCCGTCGCGGTACTGCTGCGCCTGCTCGGCACAGTTTGCCAGCACCTCGTTCACGATCGGTTGCAGTGCGCCGGCATCGCTCACCTGGCGCATACCGCGCTCGTCGACGATCTTGTTGGGGTCGTCGCCGGTCTGGGCCATGGCCTCAAAGACCTCGTGCGCTTGGTTGGAGCTGATGGCATCGGTCGCCAGCAGCTTGGCAAGGGCTGCCACCTGAGCCGGCGCGATGCCGGACTCGGCGAGCGACACGCCCGCGCCCTTAAGGTAGGCGATCATCTCGTTGACCAGCAGGTTTGCAACCGTCTGGGCCTCCTTGCCAGCCATGCCGGCAGCGGCTGCCTCAAAGAAGTCGGCAAACTCGGGGTCGCCGGCGATCTGCTCGGCGTCGGCGGCCTTAATGCCAAAGTCGGCCTCAAAGCGGGCGCGCTTGGCATCGGGCAGCTCGGGGATCTCGCCGCGGCAGCGGTCGATGAACTCGTCGTCCAGATCGAACGGCGCCAGGTCGGGATCGGGGAACAGGCGATAATCGTCGGCCGTCTCCTTCACACGCATGACCACGGTGCGCTTGCGGCTGGGTTCCCAGTGGCGGGTCTCCTGATAGATGATGCCGCCCTCCTCGAGCACCTCGGCCTGGCGGCAGATCTCGTAGGCAAGACCGTCGTGCAGGCTCTTGAACGAGTTGAGGTTCTTGAGCTCGGTCTTGGTGCCCAGCTTGGTCTCGCCGCGGCGGCGCAGCGACACGTTACCGTCGCAGCGCATAGAGCCCTTCTCCATAGAGCAGTCGGAAATGCCCAGCGTCACAAAGATGCGGCGGAGCTTCTCCATAAACAGGCGGGCCTCCTCGGGCGTGCGCAGATCGGGCTCGGTGACGAGCTCGATGAGCGGCGTGCCGCAGCGGTTGTAGTCGACGAGCGACTCGGCCGCAGCGGTAATGCGGCCCTCGGCACCGCCCACGTGCACCATCTTGGCGGCGTCCTCCTCCATATGGATGCGCAGGATGCGGATGGGCACCGTGTAGGAACCGTCCTCGCGGCGCTCGGGCATCTGCAGGTTGGCCGCGTTGTAGCTGGCAAGGTGACCGGCGCGCTGGTTGCCCTCGCGCATGGTCGACGACATGGACGTGGACAGGCCCTCGGCATTGGCCGAAGCGCTCGCCAGGCTCTGAGCCTCGGCCTCGCCAAACGCGCAGTCGGGGCGCTCGGCGGCACCGCGGCCGGTCACGTCCAGGTCCAGATGGCCGTACATGGCAAAGGCGACCGGACCCTGCGTGGTCTGGAAGTTCTTGGCCATGTCGGGATAGAAGTAGTGCTTGCGGTAGAACATCGAGTGGCGCTGAATCTCGCAGTTGGTGGCGAGACCGGCCTTGACGATGCTCTCGATTGCCTTCTTGTTAGGCACCGGCAGGGCGCCGGGCAGACCCAGGCACACCGGGCACACGTTGGCGTTGGGCTCGTCATCGTGGCTGAGCTTGCAGTTGCAGAACATCTTGGTATCGAGTGCGGTGAGCTCGGTATGGATCTCCAGGCCGATCACGGCCTCCCAATCCTGCAGGACCTCGGAAAGCTCCTTCATTACAGCTCGCCCCCCTTCCCGGCAAAATCGGGCGCGACGGAAAGCGCAGGCACACCCGTGGCGGCATCGGCAAAGCCGCGCTCCAGGGCGCGGGCAAACGTGAGCAGCTGACAGTCCTTAAAGGCCGGACCCACCAGCTGGGCAGAAACGGGCAGATGAGTATCCTCGCCCAGGCCCAGCGGCACCGAGATACCACCGTTGCCGCAAATGTTGAGCGAAATGGTGTACAGGTCGGAGAGGTACATCTGCGTGGGGTCGCTGATCTCGCCAAACTTAAAGGCCGTGCGCGGCGAGGCGGGCATCAGGATCGTGTCCACCTTGGCATACGCGGCGTCGTAGTCCTGTGTGATGAGCGTGCGGGCCTTCTGCGCGGCGTAGTAATACTTGTCGTACACGCCCGAGCTCAGAAGGTAGGCGCCGAGCATCTGACGGCGCTTGGCCTCGGCACCAAAGCCGTGGGCGCGCGACAGCGAGCTCTGGTCGGACAGGTTGGCGCAGCCCTCCTCCTGGTAGCCGTAGCGAATGCCGTCGAAGCGCGCCAGGTTGGAGAACGCCTCGGCCGGGCCGATAACGTAGTAGGCGGCGATGGCGGCGTCCAGGTGAGGCAGGTCGACCTCGACCAGTTCGGCACCCTGATTCTGCAGTTCCTGGGCGGCGCGCTGAACAGCGGCCTTGACCTCGGGCGTCAAGCCCTCGGCCTCCATAAACGCGGGGATGATGCCCACGCGCTTGCCCTCGATGCTGTCGTTGAGGTGCTCGGTAAAGTCGACGGCGCAATCCTGGCTGGTGCAGTCGTACGGATCGTGGCCCGCACCGGTAAGCGCGTTCATGGCCAGCGCGACATCCTCGACCGTGCGGCCAAAGGGGCCCACCT
>URWC01000175.1 GCA_900551555.1 uncultured Collinsella sp.
TTGGGGTCGTCTGCGTCGGTAATGCCGCACACAGCGCACTTGTGGAGGTACCCCTTCCGCTGCTGAACTTCCTTTTGAGCCTTTTTGAAGTTGATGGTCTGGGGCCGGGCCTGATAAGCCATGCGTCCGGTCTTGCGGCGCACGATGTTCATCAGATCGTCCCAGAAGAAGAGGAAGTAGTTCAGAATGGCCACCACAGGAATGAGGGCATAGCCCCAGGCCCCCAGCATCAGGTAGCGGATGATATCAAACAGGAACAGGGCTGCGTCCAGCCAGGCCAGCCACTTGACTTTCAGAGGCAGAATGCCGTAGAGCAGCACCTGCATCTCCGGATACAGAGTGGCGAAGGAGAAGAACATGGACATCCGCAATCTCGAGGGCTCAATCGTCGCCCTGGTTACGCCGTTTAAAAAGGACGGCAGTGTCGACTTTGACGCGCTCGAGCGCCTTATCGATTTCCACTTGCAAAATGGCACCGACGCCATCCTCACCCCGGGCACCACCGGCGAGAGCGCCACGATGACCGATGACGAGGACAACTCCGTCGTCGCCGCCGTGGTCAAGCATGTTGCAGGACGCGTCCCCGTCATCGCCGGCTCGGGCTCCAACTCCACGCAGACCATGCTCACCAAGTCGCTCACCTATCAGGGCCTGGGCGCCGACGGCCTGTTGCTCATTACCCCCTACTACAATAAGTCCAATGAAGAGGGTATCTATCAGCACTTTAAGACCGTGGCCGATGCCGTGGACATCCCCTGCATCCTGTACAACATCCCCGGCCGCTGCGGCTGCGGCATCAGCGAGCGCAACGTTGCGCGCCTGGCAGCACATCCCAACATCATGGGCATCAAGGAAGCCTCGGGCAACGTCGCCTACGCGGCCAAGATCGCCCACCTGCTGTCAGACGACTTCCGCATGTACTCGGGCGAGGACGCGCTTACCGTGCCGCTCATGAGCCTGGGCGCCTCGGGCACCATCAGCGTGTGGGCAGACGTGCAGCCGCAGCTCGTACACGACATGTGCCGCGCTTATCTGGACGGCGACGTAGCGCGCGCCCGCGATATCCAGATTGCCGGCCAGCCGCTCATCAACGCCCTCTTTAGCGAGGTCAACCCCATCCCCGTCAAGGAAGCGCTCGCCCAGATGGGCATGATCGAGGCAAACTACCGTATGCCGCTGTGCCCCATGGCAGACGACACGCGATCCGCACTTACCGATGCTCTGAAGGGAGCTGGTCTGCTTGATTAAGACCGTCATTATGGGAACGGGCCGCATGGGCTCGCTCATCCGCACCACCGCCGAAAGCATTGTCGATGCCGCCGGGCGGCCCGTTTTTGATATCGTGGCCCAGATTGGCTTCGATTTGAGCGAGCTCGAGAACGCACCGGCTGCCGATGTGATTATCGACTTCTCGAACGTCGTGACCTTCGATGCCGTCGTCGCCTATGTCGAGCGCACGGGCGCCGCACTCGTTTCCGGCACCACGGGCTATTCACCTGAGCAGATGGACCGCCTGCGTGAGCTGGGCCAGAACACCCGCGTTATGCACTCGGGCAATTACTCCATCGGCATCGCAGCCCTGCGTCATCTAGT
The DNA here is from genome assembly GCA_900551555.1 of uncultured Collinsella sp. GTDB lineage: Bacteria > Actinomycetota > Coriobacteriia > Coriobacteriales > Coriobacteriaceae > Collinsella. Next base: position 1,594 of record URWC01000175.1, read on the forward strand.
GGCCCAGGCCACACGCGAGCTGCCCGGCTTTGACTGCGAGATCGTCGAGACGCACCACAACCAAAAGGTCGACGCCCCGAGCGGCACCGCCAAGCTACTGCTCGACGCCGTCGTCGAAGCTGAACCCGAGACAGGCTACCACCCCGTCTATGGCCGCGAGGGCATGTGCGGCGCGCGTGGCCCCAAGGAGATCGGAATGCACTCGCTGCGCGGCGGCACCGTCGCCGGCGTGCACGAGGTTAGTTTCTTTGGCCAGGACGAGGAGGTCACGCTCACCCACCGCGCCACGAGCCGTCAGATCTTTGTCAACGGCGCCTTGGCAGCCGCGCAGAAGCTCGTCACCCGCGAACCCGGCTTCTATACGTTCGACAAGGTCATGTTTGCCTAACCGGGTATCAACCGAATCCACCCAAAGGAGAGATAGCAAATGAGCAACGCAGTCGAGATGGATGCACAAGAGATTATCAACTACATCGCCACCGCGCCCAAAAAGACGCCCGTCAAGCTGTACGTGCGCGAGAAGCCGGGCATGAAGGTTGCCTGGGGCAACGCACATGTCTACGGCGGTCGTCGTGGCAAGACCGTCTTTGGCGACTGGGATGAGCTTAAGGCCATCCTCGATGCCAATGCCGATTCCATCGATTACTACGACGTTGAAAACGATTGCCGCAACTCCGCCGTGCCCATGCTCGACCTTAAGGGCATCAACGCCCGCATCGAGCCGGGCGCGATCATCCGCGACCGCGTCGAGATCGGCGACCGTGCCGTCATCATGATGGGCGCCATCATCAACATCGGCTCCGTTATCGGCGAAGGTTCCATGATCGATATGGGCGCCGTGCTGGGCGGTCGCGCCACCGTGGGTAAGAACTGCCACATCGGCGCCGGCACCGTGTTGGCGGGCGTCGTGGAGCCCGCAAGCGCCACGCCCGTCATCATCGAGGACGATGTCATGATCGGCGCCAACGCCGTGGTTCTGGAGGGCGTGCACGTAGGCAAGGGCGCTGTCGTTGCCGCCGGCGCCGTGTGCGTCGAGGACGTCC
>URWC01000176.1 GCA_900551555.1 uncultured Collinsella sp.
GCGGCGGAGCCGCTGCGCCGGGGGTCGACCACGATAATCTTCGCCCCGCGCCGGCGCGCATCGTTGAGCGCATCGACGGCCCCCATCGTCGATGAATCGACGATGGAACGCCCCAGGTACATGATGCAGTCGGTATGTGCCAGGTCGGAGGCGGGGCTATAGCCCAGGCTGTGCTCCCAACCGGTAAGTCGGCTTACCTCGCAGGCGCCATCGGCACCGTACACGTTGGGCGAGCCCAACGCATGCATAAAGCGATACGCCCAGTAGCGGTCGAACGAGGGAACGCCGAGCGTCATGCCCAGCGCGCGCGGACCATGCCCGTCAACAATCCCCAAAAGGCGCTCGGCAATCTGAGCAAACGCCTCGTCCCAGGTAATCGCATCGAACCCCGAGCCATCCCGGCGGCGTCGCATGGGGTGCACAATGCGGTCGCGCTCGTCAAACGGCATTGCCAGGCGATGGCGCCCGCGGGCGCACAGGGCACGCGCCGCGCACGGATGCCCCACAACCGGCAACTCAGCCACCACACGACCGTCCTCAACGCGTGCCGCAAAGGCGCAATCGGCATAGCATCCCCCGCATGTGGTCACCACGGCGCGACCGTCACGCTTCACAGCAGATGCCATCTCGATTACCCCTTTCATCAGCCAAACACAACAGGCCAACAGCCCGACAACGAGCCCCAGACCCAAATAGCCTCCCGCACGGCAACGCCCCGCGGGAGGCCCAACGTCAAACAGACGGTACCTTACGCCTCGGACTTCTTAGCGTAGATAAACCAGTAGCCGAGCGCGATCAGAACCGCGCCGCCCACGATGTTGCCCAGCGTGGCGGCGGACAAGTTAAACGCAATGCCCGCAGCGTTGAGTGCATCGGCGCCGGCGACGTCGGCACCATAGCCGAACGCGTGCATCACGGCACCCATGGGCAAAAAGTACATGTTGGCGACGCAGTGCTCAAAACCGCAGGCCACAAAAGCGGCGATGGGCAGCAGAATGCCCACAACCTTATCGACCACGGTCTTGCCGGCGGTACCGATCCACACGGCCAGGCACACAAAGATGTTGCACAGGATGCCACGGAAGAAGATCGTCACCCAGTCGATCGTCACCTTGCCGGCGGCGACGCTCACCATGGAATTGGCGACCGCCTCGCCGTTGAGCTTGTAAATGCCGGCCATATACACCAAAAAGACGATGAACAGGGCACCGACAAAATTGCCGACCCACACGACGACCCATGCCTTGAGCATCTGAGCCAGGGTGATCTTTTTGCTCTTGAGCGCGCAGACCATAAGCGAATTACCGGTAAACAGCTCGGCGCCGCACACCAGTACCAGCACCAGGCCCAGGCAAAAGCACAGACCGCCCACGACGCGCTGGGCACCCCAGCCCAGCGTGCTGTCGCTCAAGAACACGGTAAAGAACAGGCCACCGAAGGCAATAAACGCACCGGCGAACATTGCCAACAGAAAGGCCTTTGCGACCGGCAGGTTGGCCTTGGTCACGCCGGCGGCCTCGGTCTTGGCCTCGATCGCGGCGGGCGCCAGGCAATCGGGAGCGGGATATTCTGCCTTGGAATCTGCCATGTCAATCACTTCTTTCCTAATCAGCAGGGACAAGCGCACCTATTGCTCTTGTCCCAAGCGGACAAAGTGGGAAAAGTCGTTGGCGGCCACGGCGTCGTACACGGCGTCGACGGCGTCAAAGACTTCCGGGGACATGGGGTTGTAGAACTCCGTGTCGCCCGGCTGAATCCCTATGAAGACGATATCTTCGCACGATTGCTCAATCTCTTCGATCAGAATCGACAAGGGAAGCGAATGCGTGGTGAACATCGACTTGCGCGCGACGTCGGTCTTATCGAGCAGGCGGATGGCACCGACGGGCAGCGCCATGTCGGCGGCATCGACCAACACTAGGCGCGGCGGACGCTCGCGCTTGACCTCGATGATGTCGTCCTCGGGCGTCTGACCACCGTCGATGGTGTACCAACCGGCGATGGGCGTGTCCTCCATCTTTTTGGAGAGCACGGGGCCAGCGGCATCGTCGGCGCGCAGCACGCTTCCCGCCGTGAGCACAATGCCCGCAAACGGGGCGTCGTTCACACGGCCATCCACAACGCGACCCATTACTGCAACCTCCCCGTCAGATACACGCCCGACACATCGCGCACGCGCTCAACCAGATCGCGAAACTTCATTAAGAACGCAACCTGCTGGGCATGCAGGCCAAAGTCGTCATCGAACACCGAGATGCCGGCCTTGGCCGAACCGCGAAAACCGCGATCGTCGAGCAGCGTGTCACAGGCCTCGAGCAGCGACGGCACCGCCGCCTTGTCGAGCTGGCACTCGCCAAAGGAGCGGATGGCCTCGAACTTGGTCTTGGCCTCCCCCTCCGGCAGCGCGTCGATAAGCGTATAGAACACGTTCACCGGCACCGACAGGCGCGGCTCAAAGCAGTCGAGCACGCCGGTGTGGTGGCCCACGGCGAGCGTGTAGTACAGCACGTCGCAGGCCTCCTGGGGAACGTCTTCCTCGGTCTCCACAAACTTACGCGTGAGCTCATAGAAGACCACCTGGTCGGGCGTATGGCCCAGGCAGGGGTCGGCGACGCCCTCGGCGGCC
>URWC01000177.1 GCA_900551555.1 uncultured Collinsella sp.
TGCCGCGCCCCGCAGTGCCCGCTTCCCCCGAGAACAATTATCAGTGCAGGTAGACAGCTTGTGATTTTACGAAAAACAATGCCGAGGTCTGATATTTCGAATTCATCGTAGTAATCCGGCATAGTTTTGGACAAAGCAACTTCGAAAGGGTGTCACCGCAGCCCAAAATGATTCGTTTTCCTCCGTCCCCCACGGATCACTCAAATGCCAACCGAGGCAGCGCTGCAGATTGAGGACGGACAGCGAAAGCGTTCCTAAGCGAGCAAGGTGGCGTGAAAGAGGAGGGCATAGGCCTTGTGGCCATGCCCGACGATTGAACGCCAGATTGCCGCTTAGGAACGTTTGCAGCGTCGAGCGGTTACGGCGTTTGGTAAAACGCCGTAACTTAATAAGTTTGGTACCTTGACATTGATTTCTCATGCTCCTAGATTAGTTAGGCACAAAACAATCCCTCTACCTAACTAAAGAAAGGAGCGGAGCTTAGATATGTGTGTTGAACCACTCGTCCTTCCGCATGAGCCCGGCGGCGACCCGTCGCAACCGGTAGACATACCCGAAGCGGTCAGCGCCGAGGACAAACTCGCCAAGCGCATCCTGAGCGGCTTGGGATTTTGCGGCCATTACATGCACTTTCATGGCGGAGGCGTGTCCGGCAAGGCGCCCATCGTCTGCCTGCTCGCTAAGCAGCCCACCGGCGAGCTTTCCCAACAGGAACTCGGCATGCACTTCGACCTCAAGCCGGGGTCACTTTCCGAGATTCTGTCCAAGCTCGAACTGGGCGGTCTTATCGAGCGCAGTCGCAATCCCAAAGACCGTCGGCAGCTCACCATCCGCCTGACCGAAGCGGGATGGGAAAAGGCCCGTGTTGAGCAGGCAGCCCGCATTCGCTTTAGGGAACAGGCCTTTAGCGCCCTCACCCACGACGAGCGCAAACAGCTCGCCGAGATGCTCGAAAAAATCCGCGTAACCTGGGAGGAACTGGATGATTAAAACCCTCATGGGAAGCATCCGCGATTACAAGAAGGTCACGATCGCCACGCCATTGCTCGTGCTTGGCGAGGTGCTCTGCGAGATGCTGATTCCATTTATCACCGCCAACCTGATCGATGCCATCAAAGACGGCGCCACCGTAGCCGAGATGCTTCCCACCGCGGGCTTTTTGGTGCTCATCGCGCTGACGTCGCTTGCTTTTGGCGCCGCTGCCGGCGTCACCTGCAGCCATGCGAGTTGCGGCTTCGCTAAGAACCTGCGTCACGACCTGTTCTACAAGATCCAGACGTTCAGCTTTGCCAACATCGATGAGTTCTCGAGCTCCTCGCTCGTCACCCGCCTCACCACCGACATCAACAACGTGCAGCAGGCCTTTATGATGATCATCCGTATCGCCGTGCGCGCGCCGCTGGTATTGATCTTCGCCTTTACCATGGCATTTATCATGGGCGGCAGCGTCGCCATGGTCTACCTGGTCATCATTCCGCTGCTGGGCTTTGGGCTGTTCTTTATTATCTTTAAGGTGCGCCCCATCTTCTCGCGCGTGTTCCACAAGTACGACGCCCTTAACGAGTCCGTCGAGGAAAACGTCACCGGCATGCGCGTAGTTAAGAGCTATGTGCGCGAAGACTTTGAGAAGGAGAAGTTCGCGACCGCTGCGCGCGACGTCCAGATGGACTTCACCCGCGCCGAGAAGCTGCTTGCCTTTAACAACCCCATGATGAACATCTGCGTCAACGGCGCGTTTGTCGTCATCATCTACCTGGGCTCCAAGCTCATCATCACGAGCCAGGGCACGCTGTTCGACGTGGGCCAGCTCTCCTCGATCTTTACCTATGGCTTCCAAATCCTCATGAGTCTGATGCAGCTGTCGATGATCTTTGTCATGGTGACCATGGCCGACGAATCGGCACACCGCATTACCGAGGTGCTGGCCGCCGAGCCCACGATCGCCGATCCCGCCGAGCCCGTGCTCGAGGTTGCCGACGGTTCCATCGACTTTGACCACGTGAGCTTTAAGTATTCCGCGCATGCGAAGCGCCAGGCGCTCGACGATATCGACCTGCACATTAAGAGCGGCGAGACCATCGGCATCATCGGCGGCACCGGCTCGGCCAAGTCCAC
>URWC01000178.1 GCA_900551555.1 uncultured Collinsella sp.
CGTTTATCCGCCGCCTGCCGCGGGGCTACGACACGCCGGTCACGGCCGACGGCGCCAACCTGTCGCAGGGTCAGCGTCAGCTGCTCGCCATCGCGCGCGTGGCCGTCGCCGACCCGCCGGTGCTCATCCTGGACGAGGCCACTTCGAGCATCGACACGCGTACCGAAAAGCTCATCGAGCGCGGTATGGACCGCATCATGCGTGGACGCACCACGTTTATGATTGCGCACCGCCTGTCCACCGTCCGCGACGCCGATGCCATCATGGTCCTCGAACACGGCCGCATCATCGAGCGCGGCACGCACGAAGAGCTGCTCGCCCAGCACGGCGAGTACTGGCAGCTGGCGCATGGCTTAAAAGAGTTGGATTAACCCGTTCGAGCACGATGCTTTGACCCCTTAGCGCCCCTCACCTCGCCTTAAACCATCACAACATTCGACGTTTTTCGCCAAAATCGGGAAAAGCATCGAATGTTGTGATGGTTTTTCTGCCACTCGACCGGGTGGAATCGCTTTCTTGTGCACGAAGGTGTGCGGACCCGCGGGCAGGGGAATAAGGTTGGTTATCCGACTCCATTGGAGGGCTCATGGACCTGCCGATCGTCCTGTCCCATAAGACTGCCTGGCTGTACCACAACGTGGCGCGCCCGTCCGAGCCGCTCTCGCGAGCAAGCAGCCTATACGATGAGGACTCGCTTGCTAACGAGGCGGAGCCGACCGTGAGCCTGCCCAAATTGGGACTCGATGCCACGGGGCTGAGGGTTTCAACGGCGGTTGGGATCGTTACCGACTATCTGGTTTCGCTTGGTATTCCACGAGAAGAGCTCGATCATATCGACACGCTCGTCAACTTCGATTTTGAGCGCTCGACGCCGGCTGGATTTAGATGCCACGTGTTTGGGGCGCCGGTACCTTCAGACCATCTTATCGAGGTGGCAGAGGGCCTTCTGGTGGTTGATGAGGTCATGTGCTTTGTCCAAGCGGGTTCGTGGATGAGTGAGCCCGAGCAGCTGGAATATGGCTACGAAATCTGCGCCCGATACCATTTGAATCATCTGTCGACAGGCGATTATATCGAGATAGGGCAGAGGTATACCGTTGCCGACTTGATTGCTTATTGCAATGAGAACCGATCTCGTCAGGGGGCTATACGCGCGGCCGCCGTGCTCAAGCGCGTGCACGATGGCGCGCGGTCGCCCATGGAGACGGCCACCGCAATCATGGTCGTAGCAAAACGTTCCCAGGGCGGGCTGGGATACACCAAGATCGAGCTCAACCATCGGGTCGATGTTCCCAACGAGTTCAAGTATCTCGCAAAGTCCGGGTATTTCGAGATTGACGTATATGCGCCTGCGAGCGGTACGGGGATCGAATACAACGGCTCGGACCATCTTGATAAACAGCGCAGCGCGTCGGACGCGGAGCGTATGACCGTACTGAGCGCGCTGGGCTTTAGGATGATCGTCCTCACCGGGACTCAGTTTGCCCACCAGCTGCAATTGCACCGGGCGATGAACGCCATCGCGCTTGCTATGGGTCTTAAGTGCGACCGAAGCGAGACATTCCAGAAACGTCAGAACGCCCTGCGAGAATTCGTGATTCGACACTGGGACGGCGGCCTTTAGGGGCGCCTTGGCCCTTCTACGGGGTACCGTGGGCGGGCAAACCATCACAACATTCGACGTTTTTTGCCAAAAACGGGAAAAGCATCGAATGTTGTGATGGTCTGTGCTGAGGATGGGCTTGGGAAGCCGGTCTTGCTCGAAGCGACCCGTCCTGTCGTACGGGTGTCGGCATGATTCTCTCGTGGGGTATTATGTTTTCCGAAGAATAAAACGCCGCGTGAGGGGAGGGCTGCGTGGACGGGCACGTGCAACATGACGGCTTTGGCCGCGATATCAACTACCTGCGCATTGCCGTTACCGACAAGTGCAATTTCCGCTGCATTTACTGCATGCCGGCCGATGGCGTGGCGCCCCGCGCGCACGACGAGCTGCTCAGCGCCGAGGAAATCGCCCGCTTTGTGCGCTTGGTGGCGGGGGAGGGCATTCGCCGCGTGCGCCTGACGGGTGGCGAGCCG
>URWC01000179.1 GCA_900551555.1 uncultured Collinsella sp.
GTAGTCGACCACCATGATCTTCGGTTCACCCACGCGACCCTCCCTTTTCTCATCGTCCAAAACCGCCACAAAGGGGACAGGCACCTTTGTGGTGGATTGCGCGATCCGTCAGCTACAGTGAACCCTTGGTGCTGGGGATGCCCTGCACGCGGGAATCGAGCTCGCAGGCATGGCGCATCGTGCGGCCCACGGCCTTAAAGGCGGCCTCGATAATGTGATGCGAGTTGCCGCCCGCCAGCTCGCGCACGTGCAGCGTGAGCTTGGCGTCGCGCGCAAAGGCGTAGAAGAACTCGACGGCCAGCTCGGTATCGAAGCTGCCCACGCGCTCGGTCGGCACGGGCAGCTCGCAGTAGGCCTGCCCGCGGCCCGAAATATCAACAGCAGCCATCACAAGCGTCTCGTCCATGGCGATCGCCGCGTCGGCAAAGCGCGTAATGCCCGCCTTGTCGCCCAGCGCCTGGCAAAACGCCTCGCCCAGCACAATGCCCGCATCCTCGACGGTGTGGTGCGCATCGACCTCCACGTCGCCCACCGCGTGCGCCGTCAGATCGAACAGACCATGGCGGCCAAAAGCGTTGAGCATGTGGTCGAAAAACGGCACGCCGGTCGAGATATCGCACATACCGGTTCCATCCAGGTCGAGTTTGACGATAATGTCGGTCTCCCCCGTCTTGCGGGTCACCTCGGCATAACGGCCCATCTACATTTCCTCCTTCACCAGCGCGGCAAACGCAGCCAGCACTTCGTCGTTTTCCTGCGGCGTGCCCACGGTAATGCGCAGGCAGTCCGCGAGACCCGGCGCGTAGCTAAAGTCGCGCACCAGAATGGAATACTCGTCGCGCAGACGCTCGCGCACGCGCGTGGCATGCGGCGTGCGCACGAGCACAAAGTTCGCCGCGCTCGGCCACGCCTCCACGGGCAGACCCTCGGCAGCCATTGCGCGCAGGGCGCACAGTTCGCGCTCGCGCTCGGATGCAACCTGTGCCACCACGGGCGCGTACGCATCGCGGGCACGCACGCAGGCAAGCGCGGCAGCCTGGCTCAGCACGTTAACCGAGTAGATTTGGCGAATCGCCGCAAACACATCGATGACCTCGGGCGCCGCGATCACATAGCCCAGACGCGTGCCGGCGGCGCCAAACGCCTTGGACAGCGTATGCAGAATCACCAGGTTGGGATGCTCGGCGATAAGCCCCTGCGCCGTGGTAGTCGCGCCAAACGAATCGTCCGCAAACTCAACGTAGGCCTCGTCGACCATGACCATGCCGAGGCATGCATCGCACAGGGCCGCGACAAAGTCGAGCGGCACCACGTCACCCGTGGGATTGTTGGGCGAAGTCACGATCGCCAGATTACACTCGGGAGCCGCCGCAAGCACCGCCGCCTGGTCGAGCTCAAAGCTCGCCGGATCACGCCACACGTCGCGCACCTCGGTCTGGCACAGAGACGCAAAGAACGCATACTCGCTAAAGCACGGCGGGCAGTTGAGCAGGGTCCGTCCCGCGCCGCCAAACGCCAGCAGGTAGTTATAGAGCAGCTCGTCACCGCCGTTGCCCACGCAGATGTTCTCGCGCGTCACGCCATGCCAAGCAGCCAGTTCGTCGCGCAGGTCGTTCGACATGGGATCGGGATAGCGGTTGAGCGGCGTAGCGGCGAGCGCCGCGTCAATCGCCTCGCGCACGCCGGCCGGCACGGGATAGGTGTTCTCGTTGGCCGAAAGGTTAATGCGCGTGGGCGTAAAGTTGGGATCGTAGGGCTCAATACCGGCCAAGTAGGGCTGGACGAGCCCCTTCATACGCGGCGTGAGTTCGGCCATGTTAAGCCTCCTCGCCGGTCGCGCCAGCGGAAGTCAGGTCCACGCCCTCGGCGACCGTCGCGGTCGTATCACCCGGCCAGGCGACCTTGGTCAGGTCGGCCGCGGCCAGCGACTCGGCACTCACGGCATCCTCGCCCTGCTCCAACACGCGGCGACGCAAAGCGGCGGAAAGCGCGTGCGCCCACAGGCC